>JAHDWR010000014.1 GCA_023382755.1 Dehalococcoidia bacterium | reverse complement strand
TCCGGATGGGAGGTCATCGACGACCGTGACCGTGTTCACTCCGTCTCGCTGGACCGCGGTCCCGCACGAGCCGGCGGCGCCGGTCGAGTCTCCCGCCCACTGGAACGAGAACGTAGCCGGCGAGACGGCGCTCCACTGGACGGCGGCATCTTCGAGCATGGGGCCGGCGTCTATCCCGGCTGGCGCGCCGTTGGCGTTGTAGGCGACCGCGATCGGCATGGAGGCCGCCGCCCAGCGGTGTTTGTTGACCACATACTGGGCCGTTACGGCGCCCGCTTCTTCGGATTCGGGCCGGCTGATGGGCGGGCCGGCGAGGAGTACATGCCGGACGACCACATACCCGGTGGATTCTCGCCCGGGGCCGGAATCCGAACCAGAGGCCCCTCCCATGGCGGCCAGGATGGCAACTGCGCCGGACCCAAGGGCGCCCGCGATCAGCGCGAGCATGGCCCGGCGGGCAGTGCGTGGAGACCTGAGGTTGGACACTGTGGACTAGCTTCCCTCCTCCGGCGGCGGAGCGCTACCAGGGCGACTGCCGGGAAATGCCGGGAGGGGAGGATGGGCGAACCCTTCCTCCCCTCCGTCCGGGTGTTCGGTCAGTTAGCCGTCACTCGGTGAATGCGAAGTCGGCTTCCTGGCAGTCCTCGTTCGATTCTGCCGCCTTCTGGAGGCGCTCGCCTGCCTCGGCGGGCGGCTCGGGGAAGGGCGTATCGCCGGCGAAGATACCGCTTTCGAGGTCTCCGTCCTTGATCTGCTTGACGCCATCCTTCAGCTGCTGAGAGGCCTCGGAGTGCCATTCCTTCAGATCGGCCGGGGGCTTCGCTTTGGCGAAATCGTTGGCGAAGTCTTCGAAGATGTCGGCGAGCTTCTCCATGGCCTTGTCTTCATCGGCAAGCGACTCAGGGTCCTTGAAAACTTCCTCGAGGTCCTTGCTGAAGTTGAGCCCGGCCTTGCAGATGGCGGCGACGTAGTCCTCGTCGCTTCCGCTGCCGCCGCCACCGCCACCACCATCATCGTCGCCGCCGCACGCAGCAAACAGAGTTGCGCCGAGAGCGACGGGGACGATCCCCGCCCAGATGGCTACCTTGCGAATAATCATGACCTCTCCTTTACGGTGCTTCCCGCCGTGCAAGCATTCTGTTGGTTCCCGGCAGAACGCGCCAATTTCGCGTCGCCAGGCCACGCAGAAGGGGATGGCCATTGGCCATCCCCTTCGTGTTTCGGCAGATACGCCCGGGAGGATTAGATCTCGAGCATCTCGGCGACGCGTTCGCGGTGGAAGTCGCCATCGCCCCAGAAGAGTTCCGCGCGCTTCTGGCGGCGGAAGAACAGCTGGATGATGTAGTCCTTGGTGAAGCCGATACCACCGTGGATCTGCTGGCCATGGGCCACCACGCGGCGGCTGGCGTCGCTGCACCAGGCCTTGGCCATCGCCGTATCCATGTCGGCCGAATCTTCGCCCTCGCTGGTCGCCCAGGCAGCCTTGTACATGATGAACCGCATGCCATCGACGTCGGTGACCATGTCGGCGGCCTTGTGCTGGATGGCCTGGAACGAGCCGATCGGGCGGCCGAACTGGACGCGCTCCTTGGCGTAGTTCACCGAGATCTCGAAGTCGCGCTGGGCGAGGCCGACCAGGTAGGCGCATTCGAGGTTGGTGGCCATGTTGCGAAGGCGCGAGGCGGTCTTGTCGTCCATGTCGATGACGTCGGCGGCGGCGACCTTCACGTCCTTGAACGTGACCTCGGCCTGCTTGTCGGCGGCGATGGTCTTGAGGACCGTGACCGAGATGCCGGGCTGATCGCGCGGCACGATGAAGGTGCTCAGGCGGCCATCGGGCTTCCAGGCGACGACGTGCAGGTAGTCAGACACGTGGGCGTCGGGGACGAACAGCTTGGTGCCGTTGAGGACGAAATCGGAGCCGCTGGCGGCGGCCTTCATCTCGATGCCTTCGCGGTCCCAGCGGCCGCTTGGCTCGGTGATCGCGTAAGTGTGGATGGCGGAGCCATCGGCGATCTTCGGGAGGTACTTCGCCTTCTGGGCGTCGCTACCGGCGAGGATGAGTTCGCTGGCGCAGACGGCGTTCGGGATGAAGGGTCCCGGGACGAGGGCGCGGCCGAACTCTTCGACGAGGACGCAGAGGTCGAGGAAGGAGAAGCCGGCGCCGCCCTGCTCCTCGGGGATCATTAGGCCCTGCCAGCCGAGGTCGGCCATCTTCTTCCAGAGGGCGGGGCTGTAGCCCTTCTCATCGTCTTCCATGGCGCGGACGTGCTCTTCGGGGCATTCCTTTTCGAGGAATTCGCGAGCTGAGTTCTTCAGCAGTTCTTGTTCTTCGCTGAGGCCGAGGTCCATATGTGGGAGTCCCTTTCACGTAGTGGCGGCCACGCCCAGTGCGTGGCCACGGATGCCCGGGGACGTCCGGGCGGCCGGTATTGCGGCGGGATTGTAACAGGATATTTCGCGGGGTGCGAACAAGCGGAGCGGACCCGGGCCGGCTTCCCTTGACAGCGTTTGCTAGTCTCGAACGAGAAGCGACTCGTGGCAGAGTGGAGGTGCGGCTATGCCAGGGGAAACCATGGAACCCGAGCCGGGGCCGGCGATGCGCCCTGCGCCGGCTGAAGTGTTGACGCGCATCACCGTGGCTCGGGCGCGAATCCTGCGGGAGTTGGAATGCCGGGACTCGGAGGCAGAGGCGGCAGCGGCCCTTGGACTCAGCATGAACGGCCTGCGGTCCCACATACGCGATCTCAAGGGCATCACGGGGGCCGGCTCGGTGCGGGAGATGCAGCGGTGGTGGAGGGAAAACCGTGGGGCGTGGCTGCGAGAACTGGCGGCGGCGGCCGGGGTTTCCGCATCTGATCTCGCGTCATGATTACGATACCGCAGGTACCATGATCGGTATGCCCCCGGAGAGTTAGATTGTCGCGCAGTGCGCTGCCGTGGGGCAGCGACCTTCGAGGCGCGGAGTGTGGCGAAATGAAAACTAAGCTGGTGTACCACGTGTGCTGGGCGTTGCTGGCGGCATGCGGGCTGGCTCTCGGATTGTTCGCCGGCAGAGCGTTGAACAGCCCGCAGTCGGCGTCTGCCTATTCGTTCGAGTGGCCGGGGCAGGCCTATCCCCGAGACTGGTGGGGCCGTTATGCCTACAGGGATTTGTATTTTCAATGGGGCCCCTGGGGGAGCAATAACACCTACGTTACCTACGTGGATTCGTACTCCGCGATTGGTTCTCCGTTGACCGGGTGGACATTCAACTACTGGGTAACAACGCTTAACGGTGTAATATTCAAGAACAATACAAGTACATTCCTGCTAACATATGCAACCTCACCACAAATTCCCTTCACGTACTTCAACTCTTTTGCGGCTGGTGACTTTTGGGTGGGATTTCAGCTCTGCGAGTACAGTTTAAGTTGTTTACCGTGGGCTTATAGTCAACACGGACAGGTTATAGAAGGCAAAGTTGGTGTCAATAGTGAATGGGGTGCACAGCAACGGATATCCTTCCCTCAGATCATCTACTGATTGCGGCAAGTACCGACGACACACTTAAGTCGGAGTATTGAGGTGGTGTGATGTCTGGCAGGCGAATTGGAATACTCGCGGCGATTGCCGCGCTATCGGTAGGGCTACTTGGTGGTGCTGTGCTCGCGACGCGAACGCCGGAACGGACAGGCGGTGCTCCGCCGGTGCTCGACACGCCACAGCGTGCGCGTGCTGCCGATCAGGGAATCGTCCTGTCGATACCTGCGGCGCGGTTCAGCGCGACGGCGACCTACATGCAAGTCGAGGCTGACGTCTCGGGCTGGGAGGAGTCGGCGGGGGGAAAGGTGGTTCGCGGCGCTATCCCTGCCGATGGCCTGGCCGGAGGCCTTGCCCCAGCCGAGGCTTGGGTAGCCCTGACGATAGGTGCCGGCGCCGAGTCGCTTGCTCGCTTTGCCCCGATCCAGAAAGGCGTCGCGCCAGCCATAGTCGTCCGCGAAGTTGAACTCCTTACTGTTGGCGGAGAGACTTCGCGGGTGAGCGGCACATGGCAACTGGATCTCACGCCTCCGGCGAACTTGGCTGAAGCGCTCCGGTCCGAACGTCTCGCTGGAAGCGTCGCGATTACGACGAACGGGATCACCATCCGCCCGACCGGCGGACGCCGGTCGACGACCGAGACGCTGGTGACGGTGGAGCTCCAATCTTCGCACGTCCGCCCATTCGGTCAGCCCCGGCTCATCACTGGCGACGACAGTGCGCGCGGCATCCTCGCAGCTGAGGAGGATGGCGGCCGGTTGTTGACCTACGTGTTTCCGCCTTCGCCGTTCGGTCTTCCGTCGCGGATAGAGTTCGACACGTTTCGAACGAAGGCCAGCGAGGGGGTGTCGGAGACTTCTTTCGACCTTCAGTTGGCCATGGCGAAGTCAGCGGTCAAAGGAGATGACGGTGAGGTAGTGACACTCATTGAAGGCGACCTGATCGCGCTGCAGGGCGGAGCGCCCGCTCCAATCACGCGCGTAACGTTCCTCGACGTTCAAGGGGGCCGAGCGATCGAGATAGAACTTTCGGCCAACTATGATAGTCGCACGACTACCTACGCCCTGACGACAGCCACGGGTCGGACGGCCACTCTCCTGGGCGGAAACGACTTGTACCGGACGGACCCCACCGGAACGATCCGAGGTGGCACGCACCAACTCGTCTTCGCCATCGAGGAAGCTGATCTGGCAGGCGCCCTAACACTTCTGATTGGGTCGGAGCCGACGACGCTCATCCGCGGTTTGTGGTCCGCAGAGCTTGCGGTTGACAGGTCGGTCGATTGACGCCCCTTACTCAGCCTTTGCCGCGCCCACGATCATGTCCTGGACGACCGCCGGGTCGGCGAGCGTGGTGACGTCGCCGACGTTCTCCGGTTCCCCTTCGGCGATCTTGCGTAGGATGCGGCGCATGATCTTGCCCGAGCGCGTCTTCGGCAGCCCCTCGACGAACTGGATCTTGTCGGGCGTGGCGATGGCACTGATGTCCCTGCGGACGGCGTCGCGGAGTTCCTTCGCCAGTTACACGACTGGCTATGGTAGCTTCCAGGTACAGGGTTACCACTATGCGTCAGTTCCGGGTTACCTTCCTGGCTACGCGTACTCTTTCTACTACTTCGAGGTGTAGCGCACGATGGAGAACACTATGGATGGCGTAAGCGCGTGAGGTGGGCGGGGCTGACTGGAGCCATCGGCGCCTGCGCCTTGTTGGTTGGAATCGGCGCGTTTGGGTTCACCGGTGATCAAGCCCATGGTAGTCCGGGCGCGAAACCTCCCAACGGGCTCCAACGGCTGACCGAACGCCAGTGTGCCGCGGCGCGTTCGATGTTGGAGGCTGCCCGGGTGGATTCCAATGGAAGGGTCGCTGCGCCGGAACTTGCGAACGCAAAGGCCGCGTTCGAACTCGAGTACCAGGACTCGCTGAGTTGGATCGAGGCCGGTTGCCCGCCAGATGCCCGCCGCGGCTTTCTCCCGGATCCCTCGGGCAAGGGCGGGTACATCCAGATCATGACGAGCCAGGGGTTCGCAGCGGACGGCACGACCGCCCAGGGCGGGATCCCTCTCGTTCCCGACTCCCGTTGATCCGGCCGAACATGTCCAGCACTCAGGCCGGATGCTGAGGCAGCGCCTACCGGAGGGACCTGCGGGCGCCGCGCATCTCTACTCCGCTTTCGCCGCCCCCACGATGATGTCCTGGACCACCGCCGGGTCGGCCAGGGTTGTTACGTCGCCGACGTTCTCGGGTTCGCCCTCGGCGATCTTGCGGAGGATGCGGCGCATGATCTTGCCGGAGCGCGTCTTCGGGAGCCCTTCGACGAACTGGATCTTGTCGGGCGTGGCGATGGCGCTGATGTCCCTGCGGACGGCGTCGCGGAGCTCTTTCGCCAGTTCGGGCGAGCCCGTGTAGCCGGCGTTCAGGTGCACGTAGGCGTAGACGGCCGTGCCTTTCACGTCGTGCGGGAAGCCGACGACCGCTGCTTCGGCGCAGGCGGGATGGCCGACCAGCGCGCCCTCGATCTCGGCCGTGCCCAGGCGGTGGCCCGCGACGTTGAGGACGTCGTCGACGCGGCCGGTGATCCAGTAGTAGCCATCCTGGTCGCGAAGGCAGCCGTCGCCGGTGAAGTACTTGCCGGGGTACATCGAGAGGTAGGTCTGGACGAAGCGATCGTGGTCGCCGTAGACGGTGCGCATCATGCCGGGCCAGGAGGCCTTCATACAGAGCCGGCCGGTGACGTTGTTGCCGGTCAGTTCTTCGCCAGTTTCGTCGACTACGCACGGCTGGACGCCGAAAAAGGGTAGAGAGCCGGAGCCCGGCTTCATCACGGTGGCGCCCGCGAAGCCGGTGATCATGTGGCCGCCGGTCTCGGTCTGCCAGTATGTATCGACGATGGCGCACCGCCCTTCGCCGACGACGTTGTAATACCAGCGCCAGGCCTCGGGGTTGATCGGCTCGCCGACGGTGCCGAGCACGCGCAGCGACTTCCGGCTGTACTTCTTCGGGAACTCATCGCCTTCGCGGGCGATGGCGCGGATGGCGGTCGGCGCGGTGTAAAGGATGGTGATGCCCAGGCGGTCGACCATGTCCCAGTAGCGGCCTGCATCGGGGTAGGTGGGGACGGATTCGAACATGACGGAGGTGGCGGCGTTGGCGAGGGGGCCATAGACGATGTAGCTGTGGCCCGTGATCCAGCCGACATCGGCTGCGCAGCAGAAGATGTCGTCGTCGCGGAGGTCAAAGACATAACGATGACTGAGCATCGTGTGGAGGAGATAGCCGGCCTGGGTGTGGAGCACGCCCTTGGGCTTCCCGGTCGAGCCGGAGGTATAGAGGATGAACAGCGGGTCTTCGCTTTCCATAACCTCTGGCTCTGCTTCGGGCGACTCGCCCGCGAGGGCGTCGTGCCACCAGAGATCACGCCCGGCCCGCATGTTCACGGGGTTGCCGGTGTGGCGGAAGACGATTGTGAACTCGATCGTGTGGCCCGGCTCTGTCAAAGCTTCGTCGACGTTCGCCTTCAGCGGGACCAGGCGGCCGCCGCGGCGGCCCTCGTCCTGCGTGATGATCGCCTTGCAGGTCGAGTCATCGATGCGGTCGCGGATGGAGCGCGGGCTGAAGCCGCCGAAGATGACCGAGTGGATGGCGCCGATGCGGGCGCAGGCGAGCATGGCGGCGGCGAGCTCGGGGACCATGCCCATGTAGATGGCGACGCGGTCGCCCTTCTTCACGCCGCGCTTGCGGAGAGCGTTGGCCAGGCGGCCGACCTCGGCGTGCAGTTCGCGGTAAGTGAGGCTGCGGTTCGTGCCAGGCTCGTCGCCTTCCATGATGATGGCCGTCTTGTCGCCGTGGGCGGCGAGGTGGCGGTCGAGGCAGTTGACCGCGACGTTGAGCTTGCCGCCATCGAACCAGCGGATCTCGCCGGTATGGAGGTCTTCCTGGCACACATTCTTGAACGGGGCGAGCCAGGTGATGTGCTTGTTGGCCATCTCGCTCCAGAAGGCGTCCCGGTCGTCGACGCTGCGGCGGTAGAGCGCCTGGTATTCGTCCATGGACGAGACGAGCGCGCCTTCGCTCACGCGGGCGGGGGGAGCGTATTTCTCATCGACGGGGAGTCCGACTTCAGCCATCGTTGTGCCTCCGGGAAAGCCGCTCAGGGAGCAGCCTGTGGTGATCTCTGGTGGGGCATTCTAGCGGGTGTCGCCAGTCACGCTCAGCGCGGGCGCCAGCCGGTGAAGACCTCGCTGTAACCCTCGGGCACCTCGCTGTGGACCAGCGGGACGGCGCCCGGCTCGAAACCGGCATCGGCGAGCGCCCGCAACCACGTGTCGCGCGGGAGGGCGCCGTTGACGTGATGGTCGTACTCCATGCGCGGCTCGCGGCCGTCCTCGTGGAGTACGTAGACGTAGTCAACCTGGAACGCGTACGTGCCGGGTGGGCCGGGGTAGGTCCACTCCAGGTATCGGAGCGCGCGGCCCTGGCCATCGTGCCCGCCGTGGTCGGTTTCATAGACCAGGTTCTCGGCGGTGTGGTCGGGGCAGAAGACGGCCACGCCGCCGGGGAGGCAATGCTCGAACGCGGTGGCGGCGAGCTGGCGGATGTCCTGTTCGGTGGTGAGGTAGGAGCAGGCGTCGTGGACGAACACCGCCTCGAACTGGCGGCCGACGCGGACCGTGCGCATGTCTCCCTGGAGGTGCGGGAGTTCGGGGTTGATGGTGCGGCTGAGCGCGAGCATTTCTTCCGAGAGGTCGGTGAGGACCACGTCGGGGACGAGCTTCTTGTAGTGCGAGGCGTTGTTGCCGCCGCCCGAGCCGAGTTCAAGCAGGCTCACCGGCGCATGGCCGATGATGTTTTGCATCACCTGGAGGTAGTAGGCCGCCTCCTCCGCGTAGTCGTCAGGGGCGGTGATGAGGTGGAACCACGCCGCCAGTTCGTGGTACATCCGCGGGCGGACCGTCATGGCACGCTCGGGTCGTAGGCGTCGGCGATGTGTCCGCCGGCCAGGAGCGACCGGTACTCGTCATCCGAAACCTTCAGCACCTCGCGGTACACGTACTCGTTGTGCTCGCCGAACATGATGGGCGGCTGGTAGAACTCGACCGGCGTTTCGGGCAGCTGCCAGAGCGGCCCGACGTACTCGTACGTGCCCGAAGAGCGCTGGGTCTGGGTGCGGAAAAAGTTGCGGGCGCGCAGGTGGGGGTCGTCGAACATGCGCGATGCCTCGAGGACCGGGGTCGCGGCGATCCCGGCAGCCTGGAGCAGGTGCATCAGTTCGTAATCGTCCCGGGTTGCCGTGTAGGCGGCGATGTGGGCATCGATCTCGTCGTGGGCGGCGAGCCGGCCCTCGTTCGTGGCGAAGCGCGGGTCCGCGGTCCACGCGGGATTGCCGATGGCGGCGGCGAAGGCGTGCCACTCTGCGTCGCCTTCGATGGAGATGGCGATCCAGCGGTCGTCCATCGTTGCGGGCGTGCCGGGCGAGCGCGCGGGGTAGACACCCTGGAGGGCCCGCCCGTGGACATCGCGGTTGGTGATGGCGCCCTGGACGTTGCCGTTCAGGCTGTAGTCCATGATGGCCTGGGTGAACATGGCGGCGGCATTCTCGGCCTGGCCGATCTCGATGAGCTGGCCCTCGCCGGTGCGGTCGCGGTGCCAGATGGCGGTCATCGCGGCGAATGCGCCCTGGGCTCCGGCCAGGTAGTCGCCCGAGTAAATGGCGGTGTTCGAGGATGGGTCGGCGTCGCTGTAGCCGCGGAGGAGGCTGTGGCCCATGACGGCCTCGAGGTGTACGCCGAGGGCGCGCGCTTCGAAGTACGGCCCGGTGCTGCCATAGGCGGGGACGCGGATGAAGATGATCCTGGGGTTGGCTTCCTTGAGCCACTCGTAGGTGATGCCGAGCTTCTCCATGGTCCCCGTGGCGTTGTTTTCGTAGACGACATCGGAGACCGCGACGAGCCGCTTCAGCACGTCCAAACCTTCGGGCCGCCGCAGGTCGACCGTGAAGCTCCTCTTATTGCGGTAGAGGCTGACGAAAGTGGGGCTGTAATCCCACGGGCGGTCGCCGACCTTGCCGCCCGGCACCCCGCCCGACCATGCGATGGCGTTGTCGGCCAGGACCTGGGGCGGGCGGGCCATCGCGCCGCGGGTCATCGGCTGGAACACGAAGGGGTTCTCGGGCTTGATCACTTCGGCGCCGAGGTCGCCGAGGAGCATGGTGCCGAACGGGCCGGCCCAGACCACGCACAGGTCGATGACGCGGATGCCTTCGAGCGGTTTCGGGCTCACGCTGCGCCTCCCGTTGCGGCGGTGATTACGCCGGGGGCGAGGCCGGCGGCGGAGAGGACCTCGGCGGTGTGCTCGCCAAGGAGGGGCGCCGCGCGCCGGAGCTGCCAGCCGCCTCTCTCCATGATGAAAGGCCGCCCCGGCAGGGAGACTTCGCCGAGCGCCGGATGGGTGGCCCTGGCCCAGAACCCGCGTTCGCGGAAGTGCGGGTCGGTGAACAGGTCCTCCATCGTGAACATGGGCCCGCAAAGCACCTTCGCCCGGCGAGCCTCGGTCCAGACCTCGCGCTTGGTCCGCTCAACGCACCAGCCGATGAAGTAGGCGTTCCATTCTTCGATGACCGCGGGGTCCAGGCGCCGGGCAGGGTCGCTGAAACGGGGATCGTCCATCCACTCGGGATAGTTCAGCATGTCCGCGACGCGATCGGGGTAGAGGCCGGCATTGGTGAAGTCGACGTAGCCGTCGGCGCAGGGGTAGATGCCGCCGGGCATGCCGCCCCCGTGGCTCGCCAGGCGGAGCGTCTTGCGGCCGCTGAACTGGAAGGCGATTGCGGTGGCGTGGCGCCGGTCGACGCCGCCGAAGTGTGTTTCGGCGAGGGAGATATCGACGTGCTGGCCGATGCCGTGCCGTTTGGATGCGAAGATCGCGCCCATCATGGCGACGACCGAGGCGGCGCCGGATTCGAACAGCGCGGCCGTGCCCGCCATCTTCACCGGTTCGCGGTCGGTCTCGCCCATGGAGTACATCTCGCCGGCGAAGGCGTAGAGGGTCAGGTCGCTTAGCTTGTAGTCGCGGTAGGGGCCGGTCTGGCCGAAGTTCGAAATGGAGACGAGCGGGAGCGCGGGGTTGACTGCGCGGAAGAACTCGTAGCCGGCGCCGAGCCGATCGAGCGTGCCGGGGGCGAAGCTTTCGACGACGAGGTCTGCCTTTGCGGCGAGCGCGCGCAACGCATCCCGGCCGTTCGCCGTCTTCAAGTCCAGGACGACCGAACGCTTGTTGCAGTTGAGGTAGAAGAACGTCCCGCTCTTCTCGGGGTGGGGCTCGCCGCCCTGGAACGGCCCCAGCCGCCTGGCGATGTCGCCGCCGGGGGGCTCGATTTTGATGACGTCGGCCCCGAAGTCCGCAAGGAGCCGCGTCGCGTAGGGCCCCGCGATGTGCTGGCTCAGATCAAGGATGGTCAGGTTGTCCAGTGCCTGCACACCCACCTCCGTGCGGGCCGGTCGAGGGGGCCCGAAGTGTGGCCGGAACTCTAGCAGAGGAATGGCCCCCGCTGCACGGCGGGCAGGTTTCGCCGGCGCCCGGTAGAATCCGCGGCACAGCAACACACCGAGGTTGTCCCTTGACCGCTCGCTACGACAACTGGCGCGACGACTACCAGTCGCGCCTGAAAACCCCTGAACAGGCCGTTGAAGGCATCAAAGAAGGGGACCTGGTCTCGATCACCATCCTCTGCCCGGCGCCGCTGGTCACCGCCTTTGTCGAACGGGCGAAGAAGCTGGGCCGCGTGGACTTCCGCACCCTCGCCCCGGGGAACCCGGAACTGTTCAACGCGGACCTGATCAAGGGCGAGAAGGAGATCGAGATCTTCATCGGCGATGCGATGCGGCCCGCCCACGATTCGAAGATCGCGACGTACCTGCCCAACACGTTCATGCTCGGGATGAAGGCGTTCGATGCCGGGCGCGAGGAAGCGCGGATGCCCGACGTGTTCCTGACACCGTGCAGCGCCCCGAACGAGC
Source organism: Dehalococcoidia bacterium (assembly GCA_023382755.1). Lineage (GTDB taxonomy): Bacteria > Chloroflexota > Dehalococcoidia > Tepidiformales > Tepidiformaceae > Amarobacter. The sequence goes on along the minus strand of JAHDWR010000014.1, from coordinate 17,821 downwards.
AGGGATATGTGCACTTCGGGCCGCACATGTGGCAGCGCAAGTCGTACGCCAGGCGCTGCAAAAAGACCATCGCCATCGTCGACCCGAACATGTCGCCGGTGTTCGGGGACGTATGGATGCACGTGAGCGAGATCGACACGTTCATCGAGGGGGCCATCAAGCCCGTGGACATCGCGGGGATCGAGGAGCGCATCAACACCCTCGCGAACGAGGCGGACCGGCCCGCGCTGCTCGACATCCTGAAGAAGGCGAGCACCGAACAACTCGCGCTGGTCGAGTCGATGTTTCACGCATTCCCGCCGGCGATGCTGGCGAATGCACTCGGCGCCGTCGAAATCGACCCGGCTGCCCAGGGCATCGCCGACAACCTCCGCCAGATCGTGCGTGACGGCGACACGATCCAGGTGGGCGTGGGGCAGCCGAGCTCGCTGATGTTCCTGGCGGGCGCGTTCGACGATGCGAAGCACCTGGGCGTGCACACCGAGCTGGGGTCGCCGGGCCTGGCGAAGCTCTGGAAGAAGGGCATCATCGACGGGTCGCGCAAGACGCTCTTCCCCGGCAAGGCGGTGGCGGTCGCGTGGACCGGTTGCGATGGGGAGGACTACCAGATCATCGCGAACAACCCGGCCTTCGAACTGCACCTGCCGGAGAACATCCTCAACCCGGCGGTCATGTCGCAGAACCACCAGATGACCTCGATCAACAGCGCCATCGCGGTTGACCTCCTCGGGCAGATCGCGAGCGAGGACCGATTTGGCGGCCACATGGTCAACGGCACCGGCGGCCAGCCGGACACGCACATCTCGGCAGCGCTCTGCCGGAACGGCCGGGCCATCACGGTGATGCGGTCCACGGCCATGGAGGGCACCATCTCCAAGGTGACAGCGAAACATGAGGCGGGGACGCTTGTAACGATCCCGCGGTACCTGGCGGACACGATCATCACGGAGTACGGCATCGCGCGGTTGCTCGATAAGAACCACCGCCAGCGCGCGGCGGAACTCATCTCTATCGCCCATCCAGACTTCCGGGCGGAACTCCGCCGGGAGGCCGAGGAGCTCTGGGGCAAAATCTAGCCCACCACCACCCCGGTCCGGTCCCGGCCGCCCCGCGGCCGGGCTACCGCTCGCCCGAGTCGACCACTCGAGCGCCGCGGAGGTTGAAGGTCAGCCCTTCGCGGCTGGCGAGGAGCAGTGCCGCGCCGATGAGACTGACGGGCACGACGTTCACCAGGTGGGCGAGGATGGCGAAGCTCAGGGCGCGGCTTTCCCCGACGCCGAAGGGCAGCAGCGAGGCCGTGGCGGCCAGGTGGAACACGCCAATGTAACCGGGCGACGATGGGATGAGCATGGCCAGGTTGGTGGTGCACGTCAGGAGGACCGCGACCGCCACGGGCGCATCGATGTTGAGCGCCTGCATGAGCAGGTAGTTGATCGCGAAGGCGGTGAGCCATGCCGTCCACGACCAGCCCCAGATGCCGACGACGTGGTCGCGGCGGAAGAGCTGGCGGAGGCCCTCGGAGAACGAGCGGGCCTCATCGCGCATGCGCTGGTTCGCGGGGAGGAGGCGGGAGAGGTGGCGGTTGCCCGCCAGGCGCTCGATGCGAGTGTGGAAGACGGCGAGCAGGGCGACGATGACGAGTACAGCCACCAGCACAGCCCAGGCCGCGTGCAACCAGCCCTCGTACCGCCGCGGGACCGGGAGGAACGGGCTCACGAGCACAAACCCGGCGAGTAGGGTCACCGTGTCGGTGACCCGCTCGGTAAGCATCGACGACACCACGTGGCCGAAGCGCACGCCGGGCTGGCGCGTGGTCATGGTCACCCGGGCCACGTCGCCGAGGCGCGCGGGGAGCACGTTATTGAGCAGGAAGCTGATGTGGAGGATCCGGTAGAGGCGGCGCGTGGACACCTGGGAGTTCTCGGGAAGGAGGAGACGCCAGCGGACCGTCTTGGCGATCAGGGAGACGACCAGGCACGAGACCGCGAGCGCGATGAACCCGGGATTCGCCGCTTCGAGCGCGGCACGGGTGCTGGCCCAGGGGATCAACCTCAGGAGCAGCGCGCCGCAGACCACCGTGATCGCCATGCCAAGGAGAAATCGGCGCATGCTTCCTATCGTGGACCCGAATCCTTCCCAACTCATAGCCTGCCACACTTCAGCGCTTCCGTCAGCGCGGGGCGGGCGATACGCTGGCAGGCGTGAGTATCGCCGAACCCCCGGTCGCGGAGCGCGTCGCGGCCCACGAACCGGGAGCGACTGCCACCCGAGCCAGGCCCGAGCGGCTCCTGCTCGCGATCCAGATCATCGCGCTCCTCCTCATGGCCGGTACCGTCGCCACCAAAGTCTGGCAGGACCACGCGTGGTTCGGGTTCATGCTGGTCGGTGTCACACTCGTCGCCTGGGCGCCCGAGGTCCGCTACCGGCGCGAACGGGTGTGGTGGTTCGCCTACGTCGCCGGGATCTTCGTGTATACGCTCCTGCGCGCCTATGCCGATGAGACCGCGATCCCGGTGCGCACGCAATACGTCATCTCGATAGACCAATCGGTGTTCTTCGGCACCGACCCCATCGTCTGGCTCCAGCAGCGGTTCTTCGACCCCGTCTCGCTGGGCCTGCACGACTACGTCTCGGTGGCGGTGCACTGGTCGTTCTTCATCGCGCCGCACCTGGGGGCGGTGCTGGTCTTTCTCTACCGCCGGACGCTTTTTCCGAAGTACGTGGTGATGATTGCCGGGACCATGTACCTGGCGCTGCTGCTGTTCTTCTTGCTGCCGACGAGCCCGCCGTGGCTTGCGGGCCAGACGGGTGCACTGCCGGGCGTTTTCCGGGTGATGGACTTCGTCGGCGGGAGCGTGAACCCGGAGACTTACGAGTCGTTCTATGCCTCGCTGGGCGAGCCAAACTCGGTTGCCGCCATGCCGTCGCTGCACCAGGGCGTGACGTTCGCGATGTACCTCTGGGCGCGCGACCATGCCCCGCGCCTGGCGCCGTGGCTGCTCGTGTATTCGCTCATCATGGGCGCCGCGTTGATGTACCTGGGGGAGCACTACCTGGCCGACCTCGCTGTGGGCATGGCGTGCGCCGCTGCGCTATGGCTGGCGGCCCGCCGGTGGGTTGCGCCAGCCCCGGCCGCACCCTGCTAGGCGGCCCGCTGGTACATGCTGGTGCCCGCGGTGCGGAAGCCGATCTCGCCCGAGCGCATGATCATCTCGCTGCCGCCGATGAAGAGGAGGCCGCTGGGCCGCAGTGCCTTCGCAAATCCCTTGTAGATGTGCTGCTTCGCCTCGTCCGTGAAGTAGATGACCACGTTGCGGCAGAGGATCATGTCTAGGTCGGTGGGGTACGGGTCGCTGAGGAGGTCGTGGCGGCGGAAGTTCACCTTGCGCCGGATTTCGTCGGTGACGCGGAAGGTCTCGCCCTCGGGCGTGAAGTACTTCTTCAGCAGAGCGAGCGGGACTGCGCGGACCTCGGACGGCAGGTAGCCGTTCCCTTCGCGCGCGCGGGCGAGGATGGGCATGTCGACATCGGTCGCCAGGATGCTGTGGCTCCCGCGCGGGTCGAGCTCGTTGAGGATCATGGCGAGGGTGTAGGGCTCGCAACCGATCGAGCAGCCGGCGCTCCAGATCTTGAGCTGCTTGCGCTCCCGGATGAGGGCCGGGAGCCACTTTGCCTGGAGTTCCTGGAAGCGGTCGGCCTGGCGAAAGAACTCGCTCACGTTGATGGTGAGGGTGTCGCGCACGTCGCCGAGCAGCTTGTGGTCGGCCGCGATGGCTTTTTCGAAGGCGGGCCAGCCATCCAGGCCGCGGCGAGTCATGATGCTGGCCAGCCGCCGCTTCATCTGGGGTTCCTTGTACTGGCCGAGGGGGACGCCGATCGCGCGTTCGAGGGCGCGGCGGAATGCGAGCCACTGTGGGTCTTCCGGTCCTTCGAACTTCATCGGGAGAGCCTCATTGCGGGAAGAGTCTTGAGCAGTGCGGGGGCGACCTGTTCGAGCGGCACCTGGGTGGCGTGCTGGGCGCGCTCCATGGTCACCCGCGGCATGCCATAGACGACGCAGGTGGCCTCGTCCTGGGCGATCACCTTGCCCCCGGCTGCCTCGAGCCGGGCCGCGCCGTCCGCGCCGTCTTTGCCCATCCCGGTCAGGATGGCCACGCTCGCCGCCCGCCCGAACACCTCGGCGACGGAGAAGAGCGTGATATCGACGCTCGGGCGCACGCCATGGATGGTGGGTGACTGATCGAGATGGATGCGCTTGTCCCTGGTCACGGTCAGGTGGAAGTCGCCGGGGGCGAGGTACACGCGGCCGTTGACGATGGGCTCGCCCTCGACGGCCTCGGCGACGGTGAGCGGGGAGAGCGAATCGAGCCTGCGCGCCAGGGCGCCGGTGAACCCGGCGGGCATGTGCTGGACGACGATGACTGCCGCCGCCAGGTCCCCGGGGAGGTGAGGGATGACTTCGGTGAGGGCGGGCGGACCACCGGTGGATGAGCCGACCACAAGCAGGTTATGGGCGGGAAGCCTGCCCCCGGTGATGACCGGCGGGTGGCCTGCCAGTGGAGCGGGCGGGCGCTGCGGCAGCAGCGCGATCCGGTGGCGCCGCACACGCGCCACGCTGGCCCGCTCGACTGCCTCGATCAGCTTCTCGCCGACGTTGACCAGGTCGGTGCTGACGCCACTCGGCTTGCCGATGCATTCGACGGCGCCGGCTTCGAGGGCGCGGATGGCGGTGGCGGTGCCTTCGCTGGTGAGGGTCGACACCATGACGATGGGCGTGGGCACGGTCTGCATGATCTCGCCCACGGCGGTGACGCCGTCCATGCGGGGCATCTCGACATCCATGGTGATGACATCGGGGCGAAGTTCGAGCGCGCGCTTCACGCCCTCCATGCCATCGCTGGCGCTCCCGACGACGGAAACGCGCGGGTCCTGGGAGAGCAGCCGCTCGATGGCGCGCCGCATGAACGCCGAGTCATCGACGATAAGGACCCGGATCTGGCGACCTTGGGAAGGGGCCGGGAAGGCCACGGGAGTCCCTCCTATGCGCAGAGCTTGCTGACTGCGGCCAGGACGCGGTCGCCTTCGCAGGGCTTCACCAGGAAGTCCTTGGCGCCGCTCTTGACGGCCTCGAGGACGATCTGCTGCTGGCCGAGGGCGGTGACCATCGCTACCCGCGCGGCCGGGTCGTGGGACTTGATCTCCTTGAGCGCGGTCAGCCCATCCATCTCCGGCATGGTGATATCCATGAGGACGGCATCGGGCTTCGACGCCTTGTACTTTTCGACGGCCTCGAGGCCGTTTTCGGCCTGCACGACCTGGTAGCCTGCCTCGCTGAGGATCTTGGACATGCGCATCCGCATGAAGGCTGCATCATCGACCACGAGAATTGTTGCCAAGGTTGGACTCCTACAGTTCGTTGGCCGGTGAAGCGGCCGTTCTCACGAATGTCTTGCCGGTGCCGACGTGGACTTCGAGGGTGCGACCCTTCGCACCACCGACATCGGTCGCAGCGGGCGAGATGCCGTGGTGCTTCAACCGTTCCCTGATGGCTTCGGCATTTCTTTCGCCAATCTTGAATTTTTCCGCGTTTGCCGGGCCAAGCACGGCAGCCCCACCGGCGACCTTGACGACGAGGCGGCGCGGCGAGGCGCCGGCCTCGATGAGCCGCCGGACGAGGAGGTCGATCCCGGTATCCGCGAACCTGGCGGGCTCACGGTCCTCCACACGCTTCCCGTCGGAACTGGGGAGCAGGACGTGGGCGAGGCCGCCCACGCGCGACTGGGGGTCGTAACAACTAATTCCGATGCAGGATCCGAGCCCGTAGGCGACGAGGACCTCCCTGGGGTCCCGGCTGATTGCGAGCTGGCCGATCCCCACCGAAACACGGCGGGCGTCGGAAGGCGGGGCAGTCATGCGGCCACCTTCATGAGCCGCTCGATGGACGCCGGGTCGGGCGCCACGATGAGGAGGCCGGCGGTGCGGCCCTTCTCGTCTTCGAAGACGGCATCCATCATCACCACGTCGCCCCCCTGCGAGAGCACCTCGGCGTAGACCGACTGCACGAGCGCGATGGCCATATCGTGGATGATGGTCGGCGGGCTGGGGTGGAGGATCAGGTTCAGGTCGTCGGCCAGGGCGTTGACGAAGGCCGAACCGACGATGTTGCCGAGTTCACCGACGGCGGACTGGGCAAGCTCGTCGGGCTCGACGGTGGTGCCGGGCGCTTGCCCGCACATCAGGTCGACGCACTCCAGCGCCCGGGCGACCGGGAACAGCAGCATGACATGTCCCGTGATGTCCCCCGAGATCGAGAGGTAGGCCCCGAGGACCAGGTTTTCTTCGCCCCCGACTGCATCGCAGGCATCTGCCTTGGTGCCGATCCGGACGTTGGGGACGTGGATCGATATTTGCTGACCCATCAGCCCGCTGAGACCGCGGCCCGCCCGGACCGCGCCGTCGCGCGCGACTGACGTGAGCATGTGGACAAGCGCTTCCTGTGCCATAAGGTCCCTCCCCTCTGGTCCGGGCCCGCTCAGGCCGGAGTTGCGAGCGCAGCCTGGTCGCTGACCAGGCTGGCGGTATCGACGATCAGACCGAGCGTGCCGTCCCCGAGGATCGTGGCGCCCGTGAGTCCCTTGCGGTTGCCGACCAGGTCGCCGAGCGACTTGACGACAACGTCCTGCTCGCCCAGCAGGCGGTCGACCATGAAGGCGACTTGCCGTTCGCCGTGGCGGGCGGCGACCACAAACCGTCCGGCTTCCATCTGCCGCGGGCGGCCGTCGCCGAGAGCGCGGGCGAGGTCGATCATCGGCAACAGCCGCTGGCGCAGGCGGAGCGTCTTGCGGCCGTTCACCGTGTGGATATCGGCTTCGTGGTCGGCGAGCGCTTCGGTGACCGAAACCAGCGGGATGGCGTAGACCGTCGCGTTCGCCACGACCATCAGGGCCTTCGTCGTCGCCAGCGTGAGCGGTAGCTGGATGATGACCTCGGAGCCCTTGCCGGGGGTGCTGTGGAGGGTGATCTGGCCGTTGAGCCGCTCGATGTTCGTGCGGACGATGTCCATGCCGACGCCCCGGCCGGAGACATCGGAGATCTGCTTCGCGGTCGAAAGGCCGGGCAGGAAGATCCACTGGATGGCCTGTTCCTCGGTTGCGGACTCGGCCGCGTCGCGGGTCATCAGCCCCTTTTCGACGACCTTCCGGCGCAGGGTCGATGTGTCGATGCCTTTGCCATCGTCTTTCACCGAGAGGTAGATGTAGGTCTCCTGGTTCCACGCGGTGACGGTCACCAGTCCGGTTTCGGGCTTGCCCGCGGCGCGCCGCTCCTCTGGTGTCTCGATCCCGTGGTCGACGGCGTTGCGGAGGATGTGGACCAGGGGATCGGAGATCTCTTCGATGACCGATCGGTCGAGCTCGGTCTCTTCGCCGGCCGTGACGAGTTCGACCTTCTTGCCGCACTTTGCCGCGACATCGCGCACGAGGCGGGGCAAGCGGGTGAGGACGGACCGCACCGGGAGCATGCGGCTGCGCATGATCTGCTCCTGCAACTCGTCGGTGACGCGGGCGAGGTGCGAGGTCGTCTCCTCGAAGTTCTCGGTGAGTTCGGTGAGATTGGCATCTTTCAGCACCGCGCTGAGCTGCTCGCGGATCTGCTGGAGGCGGGTCCGGTCGATGACCAGTTCGCCCACGAGGTTCATCAGGCCGTCGAGGCGCTCCACATCGATGCGCACGGACTGGGTAGCCTTCCGCGAGGTCCCGCGGGCGCCGTCGGCCGGCGCGCCATCTTCCACGAGTGTGAGCTGGGGCCGGGCGGGCGAGCCGCTGCCCGGCGCCGCAGGCGGGCTGATTGCTGCAAGCGGCTTATCGATGTCCTCCGGCGCGATCGAGCGGGCCTGGACGCTGTGGACGTCAGTAACAGCCTGGATGGCCGCCTGGAGTTGTTCGTCGGACTGGCTGGAAAGGAGGAAGCAGGCGAGAGAGAATTCGCCGGCCCCCGCCTCCACGAGTTCGCGCTCCGGCCACGTGGCCAGCACCTGGCCGAGGGCGTCGACCTCCTGCAGCGCCTGGAAACTGCGGATCGATGGAAGCTGGCAGTCGGGGGAAATGGCGACTTCGACGAAGTAGAGCGAGGTGCCGTTATCCATCCCGGCGAGCGCGGCCTCGATCTGGGACGGGTCAAGCCGGTGGGCGGCTCCGGCGGCCTCCAGCGGTTCCTCGCTATCGGGCGCGTCGTGCTCTTCGAGGACCGCGTGGAGGTCGGCCTCGAGCCGGGCCGTCTCGATCCCCGAGTCAACCCGCGTGACGACTTCATCGGCAAGGACGCGAAGGGCGTCGAGCCCGGCGAGGAGGGCATCGACGACTTCGGAGGTTGGGCGGCGGCGGCCCTGGCGGACGGCGTCGAGGACGGTCTCCATGGCGTGGGTGAGGCTCGCCATCTTCTTGTGGCCGATGGTGGCGCTGGAGCCCTTGAGGGTGTGGGCGGCGCGGAAGATCTGCTGGACCAGGTCTGGGTCGGGTTCGCCTTCGAGCTGCACCAGCGAGGTGTCGAGCAGCTCGATTTGTTCGTCTGCCTCTTCGCAGAAGAGCTTCAGGTCATCGTCGTCGAGATCGAACTGCAGGCGTTGGCCTTTGGTGCTAGCCATGCGGCGGCACTCCTCGTGGTACGTGGGGTGAGAATGGAGTCCGGGGAGGCGTCAGGCGGCGGCAGCGGCGGCGTAGGCGAGGTCGTCTTCGAGGGCCGCCGGCAGGACGCCTTCGAGGTCCATCAGCGAGACCAGCCGCTCATCGAGCTTGGCGATGCCCCGCAGGTAAGTGTTTTCCGGTACCGAGACGATCGAGCTCGGCGGTTCGACCTGCTCGCCCGGGATGCGCATGACCTCGGAGACGGCATCGACAATCAGGCCGACCATGCCGTTCGCGCTGCTGACGACGACGATGCGCGTCTCGGTGGAATACTCCCCTGCATCGACGCCGCAGCGCTTGCGGAGGTCGATCACGGGGACGACGCGGCCGCGGAGATTGGTAATGCCTTCGACCCAGAAGTCGGAGCCGGGGATCGAGGTGATCGTCTGCATGCGGACGATTTCCTGGACGGTCTGGATATCGAGGGCGTAGTACTCGTCGGCGAGCCGGAAAATGACGACGTGTTCCTCTGTCGCGGGCTGACCGGCGAGCTCTGTGGTGGGTTCCGCCTTGGTGGCCACGGGCATACCTCCTTGAAGTTCCGGCAGGTGGCGCCGGTTGGTTCCTAAAGCTACGAGCGAAGGGTGCGCGAGCGGCATTCGGCGGCGCCCCCAAAGCTGCCCGGGATACCCCTGATGCGAGTCTTCGGCTACGAGGGTGACACCGGGAGACCACTAGGGATTCCTCGTATACCCGGCCGATAGTCATTACAGGGAGACTGTGCGCCGGAGAGGAGTCGCTGTGGCATCCGAAAACGCCGTACTCAGTCAACGCGAAATCGATGCCCTGCTGACCGCCGACGTCAGCCAGCTCGAGTCTGACGCGGTGGTGGCCATGCCGCCGCCTGCGCGCAAGGACGCCGGCAAGCGCGTGAAGCTCTATGACTTCCGCCACCCGGAAAAGCTATCGAAAGAGCAGATCCGCGGCCTGCAAATCATTCAGCAGGGTGTGGCCGGGGCGATCGCGGCGAACTTCTCCGGGCGGCTGCGGGCGCCGGTCGAAGCTCGCCTCAGCGCCCTCGAACGAGGGATCTACGAGGAGTACGTCAACCAGATCGGCACCTCGTCGGTCGTCATCATCATCGATATGTCGCCGCTGCAGGGCTACGCGGTCACGGCGTTCGGCCTGGATGTGGCCTTCGGCATCATCGATCGGCTGCTCGGCGGCAAGGGCAAGCGGGCAGCCCGCGTGATGAACCGGGACCTCACCGATATCGAAACGTCCCTCATCCGGCACATCGGCATGGACATCGCACGGTCGCTGATCGAGCCGTGGATGCGCGTGGTCGAGCTCACACCGGATGTCTCGGAGCTCGCGCTCGGGCCGCAGGTGATGCACGCGATCCAGCCATCTGAATTCGTGATCACCGCCTGGTACGAGATCCGGCTGGCCGAACAGACGGGCGGCATCTCGCTCTGCTTCCCGTTGACCATCCTTGAGCAGATCCTGCCGAAGCTGACCGGGCAGAGCCTGTTCGACAACCGCCCGTCGCGTTCCGTGAAGGATGAGGCGCGCGTGAAGGACGACCAGCTCATGCCGCTTTCGGTGCTCGTCCGGACAATGCTCGGCGGCGCCCGTGTCGATGCCACCGACCTGGCGGACCTCACGCCGGGAGACGTCATCGTGCTGGACCACCTGGTCTCCGACCCGCTGCGGGTGCTCGTGGGGAACTGCGAACGGTTTGCCGGGTTCGCCGGCACGCGGGGCCGCAAGCTTGCGCTACAGGTTTCGGGATTGGTTGACGATGATGGATTGGTGAGGACTTTCGGGGATGAAGACGCCGATGAGTAACACGATTCCAGTGCGAGCCGTGCTCATGTCGTCCGAGATCATGAATGGTGGCTCGGGCTTCCATCGACTGGTCTTCAAAGTTGATGGCGGGCGGGCCGGGATGTCGAGCGTGACGGTGATGATTTCCCAGGACGCCCACCGGAAGATCGTCCAGCAGATGGCCCGCGCGCGCTTCCCCGCCGTCGAAAAGACGGCCCTCCTGAAGACCTGGGCCCGCTGGGAGATCGCGCTGCGGCTCCAGGAGCAGGGGAAGATGCCCGGCACGGTGACGATCACTTCGCGCGATATCGACGACTTCGGGGCATATGCCACGGACCTTGGGCGGACCCTTCAGGTGAGCTGACCGGCCGCGACACCACCCATCACCCTGGTCGACAGCGGTCGGCTGACTTTGGAGGACCCAATGCTGGCGAGAATCACCGTGGATGAGGCCGCGAAGGCTGCCGCAGAGGCCCCTGAACGCGCGCGCCTGGAACTCATCGGGCCGTTTGTCGAGGCGGCCGCGCGGGTCATCCAGCAAGAGTGTCACGAGCCGGTAAACCGGGGACAGCTGCACCGGGTGCGGTCGCCGCAGACGAGCAACGAGGTGAGCGCACTCATCGCGATCACCGGCGGGGTGGCTGGACTGGTCATCTACTCCATGTCGATGGAGACGGCCATTGGGTTCGCATCGAAGATGATTGGCGAACCGATAGCGGAACTCGACGCGCTTGGCCAGAGCGCCATCGGGGAACTTGCGAACATGATCACCGGCCAGGCAGGCATCGGGCTCGAAAAGAACGGGTATCCGAGCGACATGTCGCCGCCGGTCCTGCTACTCGGGAAGGGCAGCTCCATCGCGACGCTGAACCTGACCCGGCTGGTCATCCCGCTGCTGGTCAGCTTTGGCGAATTCACGATCGACATTGCCGTCAAGGAAGTCTAGCGGGCGCGGGCTGCTGTACCGTTTGCTACCCCGTCGGTACCATGCGAGAGATGACCGCACGCCAGCCCCGCCGCTCCCGCCGACGTGTTGCCGCCCCGGCCGCGGCGCTGCCTCGCCCGGTCACCGGGATGGACCCGGAGGAGCAGGCCGAGCGGGCTCGCCAGCTGCGCAAGACCCCGGCACACCACCGCGAACACCACGTCACGCGCGACTACGGCCACGTCAAGAAGGACCTCGTCACGATCCTCGTGGTCGGGGCCGGCGTGATCGGCTTCATCTTCGGCATGAGCTTCTACGTCCAGCATTATCCGTGGTAACTGGGGCATCCCCGCACGCGCGCGGCGAATCGATCTAGCGCAGGTTCTGGTAGGCCAGGTAGGCGGCAATGCCTGCCGCGACCAGGCCGTAGAACGCGAGCCGCATCGGGATGAAGAGCAGCGTCATCCCCCAGGCGACGCCAATCCCCGCGATGGCGAACGAGACCACGATCGGGCCGCGCTTGCGGCCTGTCGCAACTTCGAGCGCCCGCGTGAAGGCGTAGCCCAGCCCGGCCCCGAGGAAGATCGAAAAGAAGCCGAAGGTGAATGGCAGCAGGACAAGGCCCCAGACAAGTCCCATGACCACGCCGCCGACGAGCGAGGCGACCGCCGCGCGGGCAATGCCGCCATTGCTCAGGGTGTATATGGGCGACTTCACGATGCGGGCGCAATCCCGGCACCTCGCACCGACCGGGCTCTGAATCAGGCACTTCGGGCAGATTGGGTTTTCGCAGCGGCTGCACCGAAGCGCGGTCTCGACCCCGGGGTCGCGCGGGCATTCGACCACGGTGGCGGGCCGGAACGTGTACGGCTCGGGCTCGGCCGGTGGCGTGGGCACAGTTGGGGCGGCGGTGCGGGCGGCGTCGTATTCGGCGCGACGGACGGCGTTCGAGAGCACCTCGAAGGCGGCTTCGACATCCCGCCGCTGTTCGCGGATCGCCGGGTCCGGGTCATCCCCGTACTTTCGCATCAGCCCGCGATAGGCAGCCTCGATCACTTCGGGGCTCGCCGATGGAGAGACCTGGAGGACTTCGTAGTAGTCGGTGGCGGAGTTGGGAGCGCTCATATCGTTCTTTACGATCCTACCGGCGGTGGAGTAAAGGGTCGGGGCAGCGAGCCGGCGATCAGGTGCCTGCTTCCGCGCTGAAGTCGACGAGGGCGAAGGAGATGGTGCCTTCGGCGGCGAGCTTGCCATCGACGGTGGCACGGACGTGGCCCTTGCCGATGGGGCCGCGCATCTTTTCGAGGGTAAATTCGAGCCTGAGCTGGTCGCCGGGGAGGACGGGCTTGCGGAAGCGCATGTTCTCGATGCCGCCGAAGAGCGGCGACTTGCCGGCCATTTCGACACCCTTGAGGAGGGCGACGGCGGCGACCTGCGCCAGCGCCTCGACGATGAGGACGCCGGGCATCACCTTCTTCCCCGGGAAGTGCCCTTCGAAGAACCACTCGTTGGCGGTGACATTCTTGATGCCCACCGCGCTCCGGCCCTCGTCGATCTCGACGATCCGATCGACCAGGAGGAACGGATAGCGGTGAGGGATAATTTGCTCGATCTCGTCCGCGCCCAGCATCACTGCACCTTCCTCCCAGTATCCACGCCCTGGCGGTCAAGGTATGCGAGGAAGGCGTCGACGTGCTCCGCGGGGAACGGGATATCGCCGATCTCGCGGTCATCCGGGTTGCCCAGGCCGTGGTAGTCGCTGCCGCCGGACTTCGCAAGGCCGAGCCGGGTGGCAAGCTGCTCATGCACGCGGATGGTCTCCGCGTCGTAGTGCTTGTAGTACGTCTCGATGCCGTCCAGTCCCCAGCGGGCGAGTTGCTCGATGGCCTCGGGGTAGTCCTCGCCAATGAAGATCGCGTGGGCGACGAATACCACACCGCCGTGGTCGTGGATCATCTGGATGGCGTCGATGGGGATGAGCTTCTCGCGGTTCACGTCGGCGGGTTTGCCGTTTCCGAGCCAGAGGTCGAAGGCCTCCTGGACGCTTTTCACATGGCCCTGTTCGACCAATGCGCGGGCGACATGCGGGCGCCCCACGGTGGCTTCACCGGCGATTTCGAGGACGCGTTCGACCTCGATGGGCATGCCGTTCTCGCGCAGGATGCCGACGATGGTCTGGACGCGGTCGAGCCTGCCTTCGCGCTGCCAGCGGAGGAAGTCCTGCAGCCGCTTCGCCTCCACATCGAACCCGTAGCCGAGGAGGTGCACGTCGGCTTTGCCGAGGTCGGTACTGAGTTCGATGCCAGGGATGAGCTGGAGGCCGAGCCGGGCCGCCGCCCTTCGCGCTTCGGCGAGGCCGTCGGTGGTGTCGTGGTCGGTGAGCGAGAGCGCCTGCACACCCTTTGCCGCTGCCGTCTCCATCAGCCAGGTTGGCGGATGGACGCCGTCGGAGGCGGTACTGTGGAGGTGGAAGTCGCCGGTGGCCATCAGGCGAAAAGCCTATCGCAACGGACGATGCTGGTCGCACGCTTCGTGGTGTCGTCGGCTTCGATGAGCAGCCCGTTGAGGATGGCTGCGCCGGTCGCGGGAGCGAGGCGCGTCGGCATCTGGGTGAGGAAGCGGTGGAGGACGGCCTGCACCTCATCGCCGATGATCGAGTCTCGGGCGCCGCACATGCCGGCGTCGGTGCAGAAGGCGGTACCACCGGGCAGGAGCCGCTGGTCGGCGGTAGGGACGTGGGTGTGGGTCCCAACGACGGCCGTCACGCGGCCGTCGAGGTGCCAGCCCATGGCCTGCTTTTCGCTCGTCGCCTCGGCATGGAGGTCGACCAGCACGAAGCGGTTCGCGGGGATGTCTTTGAGCGCTCCGTCGGCGGCGCGGAAGGGGTCTTCGTAGTCGGCGGGCATGAAGACGCGCCCGATGAGGTTGAGGACCACCAGGTTGCCGACTTCGGCGATGCCGGTGCCGGGCGCGCCCGCCGGGTAGTTGTGCGGCCGGAGGACCGACGGGGTGCTCTCGAGGTAGGGGTAGAGGTCGCGGTGCTGGAAGGTGTGGTTGCCACCGGTGATCACGTCGATGCCGCAGTCGAGCAGCTCGTCCGCGTGCTTCGGGGTCAGGCCCTTGCCGCCGGAGCAGTTCTCGCCGTTGGCCACGACATAATCGAGGCCAAGTTCGTAGCGCAGGTCCGGGACCGCGCTGACGACCGCCTCGCGGCCGGCGTTCCCCACGATGTCGCCGAGGAAGAGCAATCGCATCGGCTAGCGCGCGTATTCAGTGGCGCGGGTTTCGCGGACGACGGTGACCTTGATCTGGCCGGGATATTCCATGGTCTCTTCGATCTTCTGGCTGACGTCGCGGGCGATGCGCATCGCCTCGAGGTCGTCGATGATCTCGGGTTTCACAATGACGCGGATTTCGCGGCCGGCCTGGATGGCGAAGGCGGCTTCGACACCCTTGTAGCTTTTCGCAATGCTCTCGAGCGTTTCGAGGCGCTTGATGTAGGCCTCGAGCGACTCCCGCCGTGCGCCGGGCCGCCCGCCGGAGATCGAGTCGGCCATCATGACGATGACGGCTTCGACGCTGCGCGGTTCGACTTCCTCGTGGTGAGCCTCGATGCAGTGGGCGATGGCGTCGCGGACCTTGAAGCGGCGGGCGATATCGGCGCCGATGATGGCGTGGGTGCCTTCAACTTCATGATCCACGGCCTTGCCGAGGTCGTGGAGGAATCCGCCGGCGCGCGCGACATCGACATCGGCACCGATTTCGCGGGCGATCATGGCGGCGATGTGGCCGGTCTCGATGCTGTGGCGCATGACGTTCTGGCCGTAGCTGGTGCGGTAGCGCAGCCTTCCGAAGACTTTGAGGACTTCGGGATGGAGGTTGAGGACGCCCGCTTCCACGGCCGCCGCCTCGGCCGCCTCCTGCATGGTCGCTTCGACATCGCGGCGGGCCTTGTTCACGGCCTCCTCGATGCGGGTGGGATGGATGCGGCCGTCCTGGACGAGCATGGAGAGCGTCTGGCGGGCGATTTCGCGGCGGACGGGGTCGAACGCGCTGACGGTCACGGCGTCGGGCGTGTCGTCGATAATGAGGTCGACGCCCGTGGCGGCCTCGATGGCGCGGATGTTCCGGCCTTCACGGCCGATGATGCGCCCCTTCATGTCGTCGCTGGGAATGGGGACGACTGAGACCGTCGTCTCGGCGGTGACTTCAGAGGTGTAGCGCTGGATGGCGGTGGCGAGGATCTTGCGGGCGCGCTGCCCGGCCGTGGCCTCGACTTCCTTCTCGATCTCGCGGACGCGGCGGCTCGCTTCGTCGCGGATCTCCACCTCGACGGCAGCGAGGAGCTGCTGACGCGCCTCGTCGACCGTGAGGTTGGCGACGCGTTCGAGTTCGGTGGCCTGCCGGTGGCGCAGTTCTTCTGCTTCGGAGCGGAGCTGTTCGATCTGGGCTTCGCGGTCGCGGACCGATTGTTCGCGGCGTTCGAGGGCCTCGATCTTGCGGTCGAGATTCTCTTCTTTTTGGGCGAGGCGCTGTTCGATACGCGCGGCTTCGGTGCGGCGCTCCTTGAGTTCGGCTTCGAGCGAGTTGCGGAGCGAAAGCGTTTCTTCCTTCGCCTCCAGCAGCAGCTCTTTCTGACGGGTCTCGGCCTCAGCGAAGATTCGGCTGGCCCGCTCCTCTGCCTGTTGCAGTGATGTTCCCTCGGCACGGCGGCGGACCATGAAGCCCGCCCCGGCACCTGCCAGCAAACCCACGAGGCCGACGATAACGGCTATCGCCAGCATGAAACGTCTCCAGGAAAGTCAGATGAGATGACACGAATGACGCCAGTTTCCGGGCGCGAATTACCTTTTGATGGATTAGGGGATCCTACTCTTCGGAACACGGGCGCGTCAAAGAAATCGCCGCCTCACATCAGCCGCCCCTGGGTGCCTTCGCCGCTGCCGGGACGGGGAAGATGGACGTTGAAGGCCAGCCCGCCAACACGGAGGAGCGCTGTCACCGAGACACCGAGCAGCGCCGCCGCGCCAGGGGAAACCGGCTCGGCGAACCACACCGCGAGTCCGCCTGCCGCCGCCGCGGTGGCGTTCACTTCCGAGCGGAGCACGAGGGGCACGCGGTCGGCCAGCAGGTCGCGCACCACACCGCCACCGGTTGCCGTCAGGATCGCGAGCAGGACCACGGCCAGGACCGAAAGGTCGGCCTGGATACCCGCAAGCGCCCCGGCGGTGGCAAAGGCACCGAGGCCCGCCGCATCGGCGATGGCGAGCAGGAAACGCGGGTACCTCCGCCTCCGCCAGATAAGCAGTGACGCGAGCAGCGACGCGCCGAGCGCCCAGAGGAGGTAGTCCGGCCGGTCGAGCACGAGCGGCACGCGGCCGAGGACGACATCGCGCATCAGGCCTCCGCCGGTCGCCGTGACTGAACCCATCACGAGCAGCCCAAAGATGTCGAGCTTTCGCCGGACGCCAACTTCGACGCCGGAGAACGCGAACGCCACAATGCCGGCGCGGTCCAGCACTCCGATCAGGTCTGCCGCGTCGATTTCCACGGCGCAAGAGTACGTCGCCGGCTCTCAGGCGCCAGCGGATGCCCGGCCGAAGGCCGTTACGGAAAGCTCCGGGTATACTCAGAGACACTTTCCTGTTTCCCAGGTCCATCACGCGCGGGGGTCCCAGCATGCCGTTGTCTCTCGGCTTCAGTTCGAAGGTCTTTCAGGTCGACACGATCGACCTCGAAGGCCGCAAGGAGCAGATCGTGAAAGGTGGGCGCCACCTGTTCCCACTCCTCCCAAAGGCGCTGGAAGGTATCCGCCAGATCGGCGTCATCGGCTGGGGCTCGCAGGGGCCGGCCCAGGCGCAGAACCTCCGGGATTCGCTCGAAGGCACCGGCATCGTCGTGAAGGTGGGCCTGCGTCCCGGCTCGAAGTCGATGGATGAGGCTCGCGCCGCCGGCTTCAGCGAGGAGAACGGCACCCTCGGCGAGATGTTTGCCGTCGTCGCCGAGTCCGACCTCGTGATCCTGCTTATCTCCGATGCCGCGCAGGCCGAGGTATTCGAGCAGGTGTTCGCGAAGCTGCGCCCCGGCTCCACCCTGGGGCTGTCCCACGGCTTCCTCGTCGGCCACATGAAGAACGTTGGCGCGAAGTTCCCGGCGAACATCAACGTCATCGCGGTCTGCCCGAAGGGCATGGGCCCCTCCGTCCGCCGGCTGTACGTCCAGGGCGCCACCGTCAACGGCGCGGGGATCAACAGCAGTTTCGCGGTCGAACAGGATATCGACGGACGCGCGACCGATTACGCGCTCGGTTGGTCGGTCGCGCTCGGGTCGCCCTTCACGTTCCAGACCACCCTGGAGTCGGAGTTCAAGTCCGACATCTACGGTGAACGGGGCATCCTCCTCGGGGCGGTCCACGGGATCATCGAGAGCCTCTACCGCCGCTACA
>JAHDWR010000013.1:15134-30287 GCA_023382755.1 Dehalococcoidia bacterium | reverse complement strand
CGAGTAGCCCCGGTGGCCACCCCGGAGCCGTCCGGTGGCCGCCCGGTGGAGTTCTTACCTCGCTCTAATGGCGCGGCCTTGACTTGCTGAGGTATGTTCACTGTGCATTCACCGAAGTGGTCGAGCGGTGGATAGCCAGAAAGGAAAGGGTTGCCGTGAACGGGAAGGCTCCGAGCCGCGCGTGGGGAACGCGCTCGTCGAGCACCGGGCCCGGCAACTACCCCGCTTCCGATGACCCTCCCCGCCCGTCTCCTGTCTCTCGCGGTCCTTGCCTCCTTCGCGATGGCGCTGTACTTCGCCGGCTTCGGGCCGGCTGCCGCGGCTCAGCCCTTCACGGTGACCCTGATTCCTGGCGCGACCGCGTTCCCCACGGGCACGGATGCCGCCTTCTCGGTCCGCGTCGAGGGACAGACCACCACGCTTCCCAGCTTCGACTACACCATCGAGGGCGGCTCCCTCTCTGGCGTGCTCCCACCGAACCCCGTCGCCGCGAACGTCGCCGAAGGCACCGTCTTCGTGAACCGCGCGACGCCGGGCACCGCACGCCTCACCGTCTCCTTCGCGGGCGAGGTTCTGGCGACTGCCGAGGCCCGCTTCGGAGCGGTCGGCCAGTTGCGCGTCCAGACGACGCTCGACGCCGGCCCCGACGCTGCCGCCCGCACCTGGCGCTACGAGATCGTGAACGCCTCCGGTCAGGTCGTCAGCATTCTTTCGCTCAGCACCAGCGGCGACGACGCGACTGGGACCGCCTCTGCGGACGCCATCCCGCACGGCCTGTACACCGTCCGCCAGGTTCTCGGTGGCGATACGCGCACCGCGTGCGTCACCGGCGCCTTCTACGAAGTCACCGCCCCGGTTGGCGCTTCCACCACCATCCGGCTCGACGCCGAGTCCGCCACCGTTGCCTTCACCATCCGCCCCTGCCCCGACCTCCCCGGCAGCCTCGAAGTCCAGGTCCCCGTCGACACTATCGGTCCGGGACTTGCTGGCGGAGTGCTCGGCGACGCCGATTTCCTGCCGGGGGAAGAACCGATTAACGAGGTGCGCGGAGCCCGCGAACCGGGGCCCGGCATCCCGCTCCCGCCGAACACCGGCAATTCGATGGAAGTCGCCACCGATCCTCCCTCCCTGTCGCTCCTGCTGCTCGTGACCGGAGCCGCAGTCATGGCACTTCCGATGGTCGCGTGGTCCGCGATCCGCGTGAGTGCCCGCGCCCGGGAGTAGTCCTCCCTCTTCAGCTGTTGGTCAGGAGGCAGACCCGGGTGTGCGTTGGCCCGCACACCCGGGTTAACTCTTTTCCGCCCCTCGCGTTCTTCTTTTTACACACGAAAGCTTGACGTTAGGCTTCCGCATCAGCCATAACTGGCGAAGCGTCTGACAGGTATCGGGGGGTCGAGACCCCGCTATCAGGGTCAACGACAATTGGGTACGCCCGGCGGGGTGCGTCCACGAGTCCCAGGGGGACTTCATGGTGCACTGTCTCCGGCGGCTCGTCCTTCCCGCCGCCATTGTCCTGTTCGTCGCGCTGGTCTCCGCCGGCCGTGTCTCCACGCCCACGGATGTCCGTGCCGCGTACGACCCCAACGGCCCGGCTTTCGACGAACTCTCTCTCCTCGATACAAGCACCACGCCTGCTCCTGTGAAGCAGCCCCCGCGCCTCCTTGCGGGCACGAACTCCCATTCGCTCCCCGCTGACCCGGCCGCCCGCAACGGCTACTGCGTCGATGTCAACATCGATGGGGTAACGCCCGTCCAGTCCTTCACCATCCCGTCCTCCGCGTTCGGCTTCCTGCTCACCGCCTCGGACCCGATCGACCCGAACGCCCCCGCATCCGTCAACGTCCCGGTGCCCACCTCCGGGACCTATGTGTACGGCGCGGTCGCCGGCGCGGCGGGCGCGGCCGTCCTCAACGCCGCCACACCCGGCAGCGCCGACGATGTCTACTGCGTGGTCGCCTATGCCCAGCCGGGCTACAAGAAGCTGAAAGTCGAGTGGCATTACACCGATGGCTCGGGCCAACAGGTGATCGCTCTCCCCAACATCCCCATCGTCACCGTCACCCTCAAGAAGATCGGCGACGGTCTGGTCGGCGGGCCCGCTGAGGTCTGCACCGTCGGCTGGGACGCCGGGTTCTTGACCGGTGCCCGCTCAAACAACTTCCTGCCGGACAACGTCACACCGCGCGATAACAACCCCCTCGTGGGCAGTCCCAACGTGTACGACCCGGTCAACGACGTTCGCAAAGATGACTGGACCACCATTCCGTCGGGTGGCGCTGAAGTCGTCCGGGTGGAGTACGTCCGCCAGGATGGCCCCGAGTGGTGTGCGGGCATCGCCGCCGACGCCGCGGTGACTGTCACGGACGTGTCATTCGACTTCCACGCCGTCTACAACCGCACCGATATCGGCAACCTGCCAACCATCGACAAGGACGACGACGACCAGCCGATCGCGCTCCAGATGCCCCCGGGTGTGACCATCGACATCGTCGCCTCAGTCGAACTCCGCCACGTGACTTCCGACGGCAAAGTGCCAGCACGCCAGCGCTCCGCACCGCTGGTCACCGGCTCGACTCACTACGTCTGCCTCATCGGCACCGATGCGTCAGACGTGCTCTCCGCCGACGGCATCCACTTCACGCCGGTGGCTGGCGTGGATGTCCCTGGCGCCGGCAACCTTTCCATCTTTCACAAGTCCGCCGCGAACAACCCGCGCCTCAATGGCGTGGTGGATGGAACCCTCTGCTTCAGCTATACCTCCGCGGCCGCTGGCGAACAAACGATCAGCGTGAACTTCACCAACAACCCCGGTGCCGTCGCGGATGTCGCCTTCTTCGATACGAACGGCGATGGAAACGGCTTTGATGGCGGCGCCGCGGGCCCGCTTGTCACCCAGTGGAACCGCATCGATCGCACCGTCATCACCACGGGCGGCTCGCCCGCTTCCGGCGCCGTCACCTTCACCACGCTCTCCGTCCCCATGCAGTTCAACGTCGGCGACGGCACGATGATCTCCGGGGCCGGCTTCACGGAGTGGGTGCTCGGGTCTCACAACACCGGTGGCACCCTGCATGCCGACCTGCCCCTGGATGGGGCCTGGATCCGCGCCCAGATCGTTGGCCAGTGCGGCTACTTCACCGTGCCCGACAACAGCAAGCCCACCACGGTCACAGGCATCAGTATCGGCGGCCGCCTCGAAATCAACGCCGGCGACGCCAACCCGTTCTCGGCCGCCTTCGGAGACACTGACGCGAACCCCGACGACATCAAGTACTCCACCGTGAACGCCCCCGGCTGCTCGGCGAACTCCCAGGTGCGCATCCAGATCGACGTCTTCTACCCCGGGCAAAACACGCCCGCCACCCCGCAGGAGTGGGTCGACCTCCGGTTCACGTTCATCCCGGCGAACAAGACTCCTCGCGTGGCCTGGGCCGGCGAGTTCGTCACCATCACCTACGCCTTCGCCAGCACCGGCTCCTGCGCCGGCCAGACCGTCCAGTTCGTGCGGCCAGAAAACCAGCCCGGCTCCTTCATCCCCGGCCCAGGCATCACCGTCGATGGGCCGAACCGCGCCTCCGCCGACTTCGGCGCGGGCTGCTCAGCCTCCGTCCGCTACGAAAGCGAGGAGCCCGGCGAGGTCGACATCGAAGTCTTCCTCACCAGCAACCCCTTCTCCAAAGTCGCCTTTCCCGTCTTCTTCATCATCTTCGAAGACCTGACCATCGACGCCACTCCCGACCAGTTCGTGTCCTCCTTCGGCGATGTCACCGCCGACGTCCGTGGCTACTTTGTCGGGACCAACCCATCGGGACGGCCCGCCGAGGTTAAGCCTGATGGCCGCACGGTGCCACGCGATCGCTGGATCCTCCCCGACGACTGGGAGACGCTGAAGGGGCCCTCGGGGCTGCGCCAGAACTGGGGCTCGATCGAAATGCCCGCGGCCATCATCACGTTCCTCATGGACAACGAGACCGTGGTGAACAACTACCGGACCGGCGTGAAGGACGGCTCCTCAGGCTTCTTCATCCCCGATGACGTGACCGACTTCTCCTTCAACGTCAACCCGCATACGAAGGCGACCACCGCCCTCGGCACCCTCGACAAGCCGCGCATGATGAGCCAGCCGAGCGATGGCGCGGGAACCGCGAGCGTGGATACCTTCGGCGACCTCAACCTCACCTATGAGGATTGCGCCCCCAACCGCTTCAACGGCAACCCCCAGTGCGAACTCGAAGACATCGTCGGGCATGGCCTGTACTACGCCGTCGCTGAATACCCGGAGGCAAGGACGCGCGGCAAGTGGCCCGCCGTCGCCTCCAACAAGGCTTCCACCGACTGGCGCTGGGCTGGCTACAAGGAAGTCACCATCGTTAACACCGATTCGCCCCAGATCAAATACGTGGTCGCCCACCTCCGCGACCGCGATGGCTTCTGCGACTCGGCCAACTACAACAACACGCTGGGCGTGCCGGTCAAGTTCGAAATCGATGCGGGCGGCGGGACGATCATCGGCGCCGCCGACCGGCCGTTCGAAATCAACGGCACCCGGCGCTTCGCCACGGCCACGTCATTCGACACGATGGATGCACTCGGCCGGCCGATGAACACGGACATCGCCAAACCCACCCTCGCCGACGATGAGTGCCAGGCCTGGATCCAGGTCACGAACAGCCTGATGAACCCGACCAACGTCATGGTCACCTTCCCGGCCCCGCCGTCCCCCGTCCCGGGAGAAGTGCGTATCACCAACCTCCAGTGCACCGGTCAGGAGACCATCACCGTCAAGAACGTGAGCGACCACCCGCTCAACCTTGCGGGATTCGGCCTCCAGAGCATCGGGTCGGATGTCGGCAACGCCGAGCACCGGGACCTCGATGGCTACCTCGAACCCGGCGAAAGCAAGACCTTCCTGGGCGGCCCCGGCGCGACAGACAACCTCTGGGTCGGCGTCAGCGGCGAAGTCTTCACCGGCGCGAACGACTTCGTGCGGCTCACCTGGGACGACTTCATCATCAGTACCGTCTTCTGCGACGGTCGGGTCGAAGACAACCCCATCCCCGCGAGCTTCGCGCTCGACGGCGAAGGCGAGATCGTCATCGATGTGACCATCCCCTACGGCAACGAGACCGCGGTCCCGCTCGCCGAGGGCTGGAACCTGGTGCCTACCGGCGCGGCCACGGCCCCCATTGAGGGGACAATCGCGGGTCTCGAAGACGACATCCTGGTTATCTATGCGTGGGACGCGGACCTCCAGGAGTGGCAACGCTACATACCCGGCGCCCCCGACGCGGTGAACACCATCGAGGACTTCGGAAACAACGTCGTCGTCTGGATCCTGGTCAAGCGCCCATTAACGTTGACCCTACCGAAGTAGTGCGCCTAGCCCGGGGCATCCGTACCCTCGAAGAGGGCCGTTAGTTTCACCAGGATGCAGTTCATGACCATCACCCGGTTCGTCCCGTGGCGCCCCGCCGCGGCGGCACTCCTCACCTTCCTGATCGGCGCGGCCGCCGTCCAGGTCGCCAGTGCGCAGTTCGAGCCCCCGTCGACCGTGTTCGGCTCAGTCGCCGACTCCGCCGGCGAAGTACCCGCCGGGCTCGCGGTCGAGGCCTACATCGGCGAGACGTTGTGCGGCACAAAAGGGCGTACTGAATTTACCGGCGATGGGCCCGCGCGGGTCACCGTGTACGTCGTCGATGTTGTCTCTGAGTCCCAGATCGCCGGCTGTGGAGTTGTCGGCAGCGAAGTCCGGGTCAAGATCGGCGACCGCTTCGCCACCCAGACGGCCAGGTGGAACCCCGGCCCCGTTCAGTTAGATGTCACGTTTGGCAGCGCGACGCCGGCGGTCATCCCAACTTTCACGCCCGCCCCCACGCGGACACCAGCCCCGGAGGCAACGCCTCAGCCCGGGCAGACGGGGACTCCCGCCGCGGTCGACACGATCCCCGCCGGCTCACCCGGCGCGGGGTCCCCGGTATCGTCCCCCCGCGGTGGCATCACGAGCGCGACCCCCGGCGCCCAGACGGCCAACAGCGGCGGCGGCGGTGGCTTCCCCATTTGGGGCGTGGTTGTCCTGATCCTGGGCGGTATTGCCGCTGTTGGCGGGGGAGTCGGCTACGCGATGTCCCGCGGCTCGCGGCCTGAGGCCGATAGCGAGCCGGGCCCGCCGCTCGACTGAACATCGGCCCCGCCTGGAGCAATACACGCGAGAAGGGCGCCCATCGGGCGCCCTTCTCACATGTCCACCCGGCCCTGGGGGTTAGCCGAGGAAGATCATCGTGAAGTAGTGCCGCCCACGAGCGTCGGTGATCTCGCCGATGCCCACCCGGAAGAAGTCCGTGGCCATGATGTTCGCGCGGTGGGTCGGGCTGTTCATGAGCGACGTGGTCGCCCGCTCCGGCGATTCGACGACCGCGTAGTTGTTCATCGCCAGGTTCTCACCTGCCCAGGCGTAGCTCGTGAAGCCGAAGTGCGCGAGCAGTTCGACATACATCGAGTACCCATACGGGTCGGTGTGGGCGAAGTAATTCTGGTCGATCAGTTGCTGAGACCGCGTCCGGGCCACCTTCGTGAGCCCCGCGTCGAGGACATAGGGCGCGAGTCCCTCCGCGGCGCGCTGCTCGTTCAGCAGGTTGAAGAGCCGCAGCTCCATGTCCGTCGCCGGACCGGAAGAAACCTCGGGCACGTAGAAGTTCGGCCTGGCGACGGCCACCGGGGGCGCGACAGGGGCCTCGGGCTGCGCGGCGGGCTGGACGGCAGGCGCGGGTGCGGGCGCTGATGGCGCCTGGGACGCCGGCACAACCGGGACGATTGGGGCGGCCGGCGTTGCCGCGGGCGGCGCGGGCTCGATGGCCGGCAGGCCGCCCATGGCCCGGATGAACTCGATCGGCAGCTCGACGGCGATGGCTGCGGCGTTGATCCCGGTCTCGACCGGGGCCGGAGCCTGAGCCGGAGCCGGTGCGAACACTGGCGCCTCGACTACCGCGGGAGCGCTGAAGGACGGCGCGCTTTCTGGGGCGTCAACGACCTCTGACGCTGGCCACGTCGCGATGCCGATGCCGAGGCCTGCGCCGGCTGCGATCCCCGCGAGATAGAGCGGGATGAATTTGCTGAACCGCCACTCGCGGATCGCCTCGCCCAGCACGCCCGGACGGGCGCCCTCAAAGCTTGCCATGCTGTCCCCCAGCTGCCGACCCTCAGGACTCGGCGGCGGGTGGCCGCCCGGGTCTCAACAGGGGGTTCGACAGGGGGGTTGAGCAATGACATGGACACCGGGAGGACGGCCTGGTTACGACTCAGGGGCGCGTCCACCTGCTGGTCCCCTAAGGGTTTTCAAGAACCCCTAAGGGTTACCCATGGGTGGACGCCGGGTGCGAAAGTTCGTCGGAAAGCTGTATGGGGGTTACCCGGCACAGTCCGTCTGGCCGGCCTTGATGATCGCGCCGTTGCTCGGCGCGGTTACCTGGATCTCCATCCATCCCTCGGGGAGAGCACCGAAACTCCAGTTCACGTCCACCCACCAGTTCGAGTTCTGGGGATACCCGCGAGGCGCGTAGCAGATGACCCGATAGGGCGGTGCTCCGCAGTCATATTGTCCCGGGCCGAGCGATGTGCACTCGCCGAACATGAAGTTCTCCGGCAGGATCGGGGCCCGCGTCGGAGTGGGCAGCGGCGTAGGCGTCGACGTCGGTGCTGGCGTAGCCGTTGCGGCAGCCGTCGGTGTCGGGGTTGTGGTTGCAGTGGGGCCCCCCGGCGTTCGCGTCGGGGTTGGCGTCGCGGGTGTCCCTGTCGCCGTCACGGTCCCCGTCGCGCTCGCCGCCGGCGATGCGCTCGCCGTCGCGGAGGCCGAGGCGGACGCCGTCGGCGTGGCAGACCCGACGGGGATGACGTTCGTCGGGGTGATGCCTGGGGTCTCGCCACCGCTATCACCACCGCCTGCCGGAACAGTCCCGTTGCCGTCGTCGCCACCGAGGGCGAACACGCCCAGCGCCACGATCGCGAGCACTCCCAGCACCGCCAGCGCGATGATGGCCACGGCGCGGGTACCCGGCCCGCCTTCGCCTTCGCCCGGCGGCCGCTCCAGCAATATGCCGGACGTCCGCGGCCGGAACCGTGGCTCTTCCGGCGCGTAGCCCACGTACTCCGGGTCCTCGATCAGGTCGCTCCCCGGGATGTAGCCACTGCCGGCTGCCACGGCCGATGAAGCCGGGGCCTCCGGCGACCACTCATCCTCGGCCTCATCCTCGAACGATCGTGGCGGGTACTCAGGTGGTGGCGGCGGCGCGGTCCGCTGGAACGGGTCGGGGCGTTGCTTTGGGGGCTGCGGGCCACGGACGAACCCGTCCGGCCCTCCCGCCGGGACCCGCTCGCCGCCGACCAGCGAATCGAGCAGTGGTTGGGGGTCTACTTTCAGGTAGTTCGCGTACGAACGCAGGAATCCGCGCACGTAGACTGGCGCCGGCAGCTCATCGAACTGCTCCGCCTCGAGGGCCTCCAGGAAGCGCGCGGAAATCCGCGTATCCTGGGCGACCTGCTCGATGCTCAGCCCTCGATGCTCGCGCGTTGAACGCAACGTATCGCCGATGCCTGCCAACTGCACCTCCCGGCTAGCAACATAAGGTATGACCGTTTCGTCAAACAGGCGACCCGTTGGCCACCAGTTGTCCCTCCGCTCGCTCCCGGTACGATGGCGGCGTGTCCGCCCGGTTCGTCACGATCCTGCTGGCCTGCGGTGCCCTCCTCGCCCCTGCGGGCGCCGGGCATGCCCAGCCACAGATCCCATCGAGCTTCTTCGGCTCCGTCACCATCGACGGGGTAGCGGCCCCCGACGGCACCGAGGTGCGTGCCTTGATCGACGGCGTCGACTGCACGCAATCGGCGCCCGGCGAGCGGCCCGCGATCCGCGAAGGAGGTGCCACGGTCTACGTCGTCCATGTGGTCCACCAGAGCCAGCGCCCCGGCTGCGGTCTCGATGGCAAGACCGTCACCTTCACCATCGAGGGTCGCCCCGCGCTCCAACAGGGCACCTGGAAGCCGGGCCCCCAGCAGCTCGACCTGAGTAGCGGTACGGGCGCCATTGTGCCGCTCCCCACGGCCACCGCCACCGTGCAAGGCCCCACCCCAGGCAGCTCTCCGCCCGCCACTACCGGCACACCGCCCACCATCGCCCGGCCCACCGGCACGCCCCCGACCGACGACGTGCAACTCCCCGGCACGCCCACTCCTCCGGGTGGCCCCGCCGTGACCGCTGTCGACGACGAGGCAGGCGACGGCGCGCCGATGCTTGGGCTGCTGGTGGGCGCCCTGGCCGTGATCGCAGTGGGCGGGGCAGGGGCCGGCATCCTGCTCGCCCGCAGGGCCGGACGCCCGCGACCGTAAGGCCAACCCTTAATCCCGGCTTTGTGGGCTGTCGTATACCATGAAGAGAGGCGTTCCCCGCCGCGCGCTTGCCTATGAAAGTCCTGCCCTACATGGCCATCTTCACCTTCGTGGCGGGCCTTAGCCTGCTGGTGGTTGGCTATGCCTTTTCGAACGGGGAATCGAACACGCCCGCGACACCCGTCCCGGTGCTCGGTTTCGACATCCGCGCTACCGAGACGGCCACCCCCACGGCCAGCCCCACCAACGCCCCCACCGCCACTCCCACGCCCCTCCCCTTCGATGGCACGGTAGCGAACATGGCTGCCCCGAGCCTCGGCATCAACCACCCGATCGAGGAAATCGGCATCACGAACAACCAGCTCGATACGCCGAAAGACGGCGTCGGCAAAGTCGGCTGGTACCACATCTACGATAAGCCCGGCTGGGGCGGGAACGCCCTCTTTGCCGCGCACGTGAATTACAACTTCAAACAGGGGCCCTTCGCCAACCTCTACAAGGCGAAAGAGAAGGACCAGATCACCATCCAGATGCTGGATGGCCCCGCTTACGTCTACGAGGTCTTCTACCTCAAACGCTACGACGTCAACACCATCCCCATGGGCGACCTCATCGAGGGTGTCCTCGACGGAGTGCGCAGGCCCGAAGGGGAAGAGTGGATCACCCTCATCACCTGCGGCGGGCGCTTCCAGCAGACCCAGGAAAACGGCCTCGGCGAATACCTTGACCGCGACGTGGTGGTCGCGCGCCGCATTCAGTAGCCCTTAACTCCGCATTTCCGTTCGCCCCTTCCGTGCTGTTTCCTTCGCGGCCGGTGCGGTACTTTCGAAATCACTTTCACCTCACCACAGACTCGGAGCAGCAACGTGAAGCTGGCGCGCAACCTCTCGCTCGCGGTCTTTGCCATCGGCGCCATCCTCCTGACCGCCGGCGTCGCTTGCTCGGGCGGCGATGCCCAGGAGCCCGACCCGACCGCAACGCCCACCGAGGCCGCCACTGCGACTCCTACCCCCACCCGGACCCCTCCCCCGACCCCCACGGCCACGCCCACCCCGTTCGATGGAGCCGTGGCCCGCATCAAGATCCCGCGGTTCAACGTCGATGCCCCGATCGAGGAGCTCGCGATTAACGACCGTGACGAACTCGACACCCCTAAGGATGAGAATCGCTCCGTCGGCTGGTACTACATCTACGACAAGCCCGGCTGGAGCGGCAATGCCATCTTCTCGGCGCACGTGTACTACCACAGCGACCCTGCCCCCTTCATGAACCTCGCGAAGAGCACCGAAGGCGACGAGGTCATCGTCGTGATGGAAGATGGGACTGAGTACCGCTACACCGTTATCTCGAACAAGCGATACCACCGCGACGACATTCCAATGGGCGACATTATCTGGCCAAAAGAAAAGGCCGACTACGACGAATGGGTCACGCTCATCACTTGCGGCGGCGAGCTTGATTCGACCGGCCAGGAGTACGTCTCGCGCGACGTGGTCGTCGCGAAACGCATCTGGGACTAGACCGGGGCTTCACGGACCCCTACGCGGCGGGCCGATCGCGCATCGGCCCTTTTCCATATCCCGATCAGGGTTTTCCGGCAGCCGATCGAGGAAGTGTCCCTTCGGGCCGTCGGGCTTCTGCCCATTAAGGCACGCGACAGGGGTGCCTACATTGGCCTCAAGCGATTGTGCCCGTACCGGGCGCGCGGAGGTCGGTGAAATGCGCTTGCGGACTCTTGTGGTGGCACTCGCCCTGCTCGCAGTCACAACCCTCGGGGCTGTCACGGGCAGCGGGCACGATGCCAGCGCCGCGCAACTGCTGGCGGGCTGGAACAACGTCTCCTACCTCGGCGCCGCGAAGCCTCCATCCGAGGCGCTCGCCTCGATCGCGGGCCAGTATTCCGCCGTCTATCGCTGGGACTCGGCCTCACAGTCCTACCAGCTCTACGCGCCCGGCGTCCCCGGGTTCGCGAACACCCTTACCCAGATCAACCCGGGCGATGCCATCTGGGTGAAGTACAACCAGCAACAGGGCGAACTCAACACCGGCAGCCTCGGCAACGTCCCCGCGGCCGGGGGTTCCGGAAAGCTCAGCATCGCCGCCAGCACCTTCGTGCCGATGAACGACCTGGCGATCTATGAAAAAGGCTTCAACCAGCTCAGCCCCGTCGGGAACGACGTCCCGTCGCAGCGCTACTTCGCCCCGGTCGACCTGCCCCACGGTGCCACCATCACGACCATGACCGCCGCCTTCGAGGGTTCCGGCGACACGGTGAAGATTCGCCTCGATTACACCGCCCTCACCAACGGCGATTCCTCCGCGGCGGTCTACAAGCTCGCCGAAGTCCTCTCCAGCGCGGGCAGCTCACCTCAGACCGCGACTGCTTTCGCCCACACGGTCGACAACGGCGCCAACGTCTACTTCATCGTGGTCGACCTCACGGGCGGCCCGGCTTCGAAGCTGAAGGGCATCTCCATCAGCTACACCTATTAGGAGCGCCAGCATGGCCGCCTCGCGCACCGCCGTACCCCGAACGTCCTGGGTTCTCCTCCTCGCCGCGGCCTTCATCGCCGTCTTGTTCGGCAGCCCTTCGGTCCCGCCGGCGCGGGCCATCGCGCCGCCTGCCACATTCACCGTGGTCCAGTCGCCCGGCACGGCCAGCGTGCAGCCCGGCGATGCCGTCAGCTACACGGTCGACTTCGCTACCGCCGGGACCGCCGTCTCGTTCCTCTTCATCGAAGGGAGCCTCGGCTCGGCACTCTCCATCGACTCTTTCACCGGCGGCCTGGGGCCCACGAACTGCACCGCGTCCGGCGCGAACAACCAGAATTTCTCCTGCAACCTGGGGAGCCTTGGCGCCACTACGGCCATTGCCCCGATCACCGTCAATGCCACCGTCCGCAATGTGGCCGACGCGACCGCCGTCGACCTCGCCGCATCGGCCTTCGTCGCCAAAGACGGGCAGGCTGACCCCGGCGTGTCGCCAGCGAGTGACAACGCCGGGGCGCTCACCATCCAGAACGAGAACGTCCAGCTCACGCTCACGCCCTCGCTCGCCGCCGTCTACGAAGCTGGCACTGTCAATATCGTGGTCGGCCTGGCAAATACCGGCGCCGGTGCCACCGGGGCCTTCGCCGCGAACCTTGCCGTCTCCGGCGGCACCGTTACGAACGTCGTGTGCCCGGGCGGCGGGCCCGGCACCGGCTCCGGGACTGCCACAGCAGGTTGCAGCGGTATCGCCATCGCCGCCAGCCCTTCGGCTGCCCAATCAATGACTGTCACGGTGAAAGCCGCCAACAACACCGGCGCAGGGGCGCTCTCGGCGTCGGCCAGCCTCTCGGCAGGTATCTTTGCGACCGTCGGAAGCATGGCCCCGCTCACCGTCAACGAACTGGCCATCTCCGGGCCCGCGAACGCCTCATCCGGGGCCACCGTCACCGTCTGCACGACGAACGCCCCCGGCGATCCAGCGCTGATCGCTGGCTATCCAAGCACCCTCAACCCCCTGGCGGTGGGCGATTACGTCCTCACGCCGGCCGGCGGCGCCAGCGTCTCCGGCCTGGCCACGGCCACCACCTGTGGCGCCGGCCAGCAGGGAGTGTCGTTCACGTCGAACACTGCGGGCACCGTCTCGGTGGTCGCCCGCACCAATGCCCCCGGGACAAGCACAAGCGTGCTCGGCCTGAGCAACACCGTGACGGTGACGTTTGGCGGCGGCAGTGCCGCGACCCAGCTCGCCTTTACGGCGGCGCCCTCCTCAGCCGTCGTCGGCACCGCCTTCGGCACCTCCCCGGTCGTCGCAGTCCGCGATTCAGGGGGCACGCTGGTTTCCGGCGACAACACCACGCAGGTGACCCTCTCGCTCGCGAGCGCCCCCGGCGGCGCCGTCCTCACCTGTACCGGCGGGAACAGCAGGACCGCTTCCGGCGGGCTCGCCACGTTCAACGGGTGCAGTGTCAGCACGGCCGGCGCCGGCTACGTCCTCCGCGCGACCGCGACCGGCCTCACCCAGGCCGACTCGCCCTCGTTCGCCGCCGCCACCCACGGTCCCGCGGCGAAGCTCGGCTTCCTGGCGCAGCCAGCCGGTACGTCGGCGGGCAGTCCGCTCACGACCCAGCCCGTCGTCGCGGTCCAGGACGCCGCCGGCGCGACCGTCCTGTCCGATAGCGCGACCACCGTCACGCTCGCCGTCCAGAGCGGCCCGGGGACTCTGACCTGTAGCGGCTCGAACTCGCGCACCGTGAGCGCCGGCGTCGCCACCTTCAGCGGCTGCGCCGTTTCGGCCGGAGGCACCTATGTCCTCCGCGTGACCTCCAGCCCCGTCTACACCTCCGCCGACTCGGCCAGCTTCTCGACCGGTTCGCCGGCGACCAAACTCGCTTTCACCACCCAGCCCGGCAGCGGAGTGGCCGGCACCGCCCTCGCCCAGCAGCCCGTCGTGGCCGTCCGTACCGCCGCCGATGCAACCGTGACCGGCGACAACACCACGGCCATCACCCTGGCGATCAGCGGAGGGGCAACCCTCACCTGCACCGGTGGCCTGAGTAAGACGGTCACCGCCGGTGTCGCGAGCTTTGCCGGCTGCAGTGTCACCCCCGCCGGCGAGAACTACACCATCACCGCCACCAGCTCGCCCGTGCTTACCTCCGCCACCAGCGGCGGCTTCAATGTGACCGCGTCAACCCCGACTTCCTCGACCCAGCTGGTTGTTGCCACTCCAGCGGCGGGGACCAGCATCCCGCGTTCGCGCCTGTCGTTCGTTGTGGCCGATGGCACCCTCACACCTGCCGCGATGAAGTTCATCATCAAGCGGACCAGCGACAACAAGTACTGGAACTCCGACACCGGTGCCTGGGAAGCGACCGCGTATCAGAACGCTGCGACCGGCGCGGATGGCAGCTGGAAGCTCGAGATCGCCGGTGCGGCGCGCCGCCAATTCGCTGGCGTGTCGGTCACCGTCGAGGTCCGCGCGACCGTCGCCTCGGCCACCTATGTGAACGCATCCATCCCCACGATCGCCATCCGCTGATGGCCCGCCGCGGCAGCCATCGGGGTTTCTCCCGCGAGGCTACCGGGTTTCCGTCGCGCGAATACGCGTCCGCCCGATACTCGCGGCGGCCGTGGCGCCGATAGGCTTCCCCCATGCGATTGGGAATGCGCCGACACCGCCTCCTGGCGGCCGCCGCCGCCACATTCGGGGCTGTCGCCTTCACCTCGGCTGGCTGCATGCAGTACGCGCCCGATGGCTCGGTGGCCACGCCTCCCCCACCGGGCCAGTCCGACTCGTCGCGGCTCCCCCAGCTGCTCAGCCAGCTCCAGGGCGCCGGCGCCGGCGTCGAGGTCTTCGATGGCCAGCAGAGCGAGGTCCTCGCCGCCCAGGATGCTTCCCAGCCCACCCCCGTGCCCGGCAAGGATGCCGGGGTCCCGCCGACTTCTACGGTGGCAGGCGAGCGGACGCCGAACGCCGCTACTGCCACGGCTACTCCCACCAGGACGCCCACCCCCACGCGGACGCCGGCCCCGGGCAACGAGGGCCAGACCTCCACGCCAACGCCCACTCCCACGCCCACGTCCACGCCGACGCCCACCACAACGGCTACACCAACACCCACCCCCACACCGTCTCCCACGCCGGTCTTGCCCCAGACCGAAGGTGGCGTAACCCCAACCACCACTCCGCCCTCGGAGGGATGACCGGCCGATGCCCGACACCTTCGTCCGTACCCGCTGCGCCTCCTGTGACCGGCCCCTCGGGTTCGATGACTGGTCCAGCGG
>JAHDWR010000013.1:0-15034 GCA_023382755.1 Dehalococcoidia bacterium | reverse complement strand
GTGCTCGCGGAGATCGGGATCGGCCGGTCGCCTCGTGAGCGGCACTGGGCCGTGTGGGGATTCGCCGTCGGTTTCGCCGCGAACGTCGCGATCGCAAAGTACGCCCAGATGACGACCGCCGCCCCGATGTCGCAGTTTGTCGGGCCGATGCTCCTCGGGGGCATGCTCGCCGGCGCCACCTGCGGCGCCATCGGCTGGGGCTTCGCCAGGCTCCGCGAGCGCTGACTCCGGCGCGTTGGCCGTTGCCGGGCCTTCCCCCAGACTGGATCCCAGACTCGTAGCTCGCCGGGGGAGACTGTGCGGATCCTGGTTACTGGCGGAGCCGGCTTCATCGGCTCGCATATCGTCGAGGCCTACCTGGCCGAGGGCCACGAGGTTGCCGTCGTCGACAACCTGGCGACCGGCCGCCGGTCCAACGTCGATCGCCGCGCCACCCTCCACGAAGTCGACATCCACTCGCGCGAACTCGAACACATCTTCGCCAGCTTCCAGCCCGAAGTCGTCAACCATCATGCCGCCCAGGCAAGCGTGAAGGTTGGGCAGGCGGACCCCGTCCACGACCTGGAGATCAACGGCGGCGGCACCGCCCGGATCGCCCGGCTGGCCGTGGCCGCAGGAGCGAGGAAGATCATCTACGCGTCTTCGGGCGGCACTGTCTACGGCGAACCGGAGTGCCTCCCCGTGACCGAGGACCACCCCATCGCGCCCCGCTCGAACTACGGGACCTCCAAGTACACCGGCGAACTCTACGTCCAGCTCGCCGCGCGCACGGCCGGGATCGCGTACACCATCTTTCGCTACGGGAACGCCTTCGGCCCGCGGCAGGACCCGCACGGCGAGGCCGGCGTGGTCGCCATCTTTGCCGGTCTCATGCTTGCCGGACGGCCCTGCACAATCGATGGCGATGGAGAACAGAAGAAGGACTATCTGTATGTCGGCGACATCGCCCGCGCGAACGTCCTGGCGCTCACCGCCGGGGACGGCCTCGTGGCGAACATCGGCACCGGCGAGGGCACCACGGTGAACCACATCTTCCACGTCCTCTCGGAAGCCATGGGCAACACCGTCGAGTCGCGCAACGGCCCGCCCCGCCCCGGCGACGTCCGCAATTTCTGGCTCGATTGCTCATTGGCCAAAGCGAAACTGGGATGGCAGCCCGCGGTCTCCTTCGAGGAAGGCATCCGCCTCACCGTCGACTCGCTGGCGTAACGGCCCCGGCCTGCCATCGCTCACGACTCGACGATGAGCGTCCCGTCCTTCCGCACCATCCGGCCCGCCTTCGGTACGCCGTCCACCATCTGGCGGGGGGCTACCTTGTTCTCGCACCAGCGGTCGAGCGTGTCCCGTTCCGACACAAATTCCATCCGCGGCACGGCGTACCCGCACGACGTCTGCACCTTCTCGACCTCCACGAAGAAGGCCTGCCGGACATACGGGTGAAAGTCATCCGCGAAGGCGTCGCGGTACTCGGCGAGCTCCGGCGCATCCAGGTCCACGCGCCGGCCCCGTCCGTACAGCCGAAGGATGCTTGCGGTCGCATCGAAGCTGCAGAGCATGAGCGTGATCCGCCCCGTCTCTCCCAGGTGCCTGGCTGTCTCGTTCCCACTGCCCGGGTAGTCCAGGTATCCCACCAGGTTCGGCCCCAGCACCTTCAACAGCGTGCGGCCTTTCGGCGAGAGGTTCGCGTAGCCGTTCTCCGCGTCGCCCGGCGAAGTTGCCACGAAAAAGAGGTGCTGCTTTTCGATGAACGCCCGCCGCTCGCTATCGATGTGATCGTACCAGTTCGCCATGCGTCGACCTCCGGCCGGGACTGTGTACGGCTCATCGTGCGCTCAAGCCTGTCGCCCGACCAAGCGCCACTTTGGCGCCCGCAGGCCGGGTGAATTGGCCCCTCTGCGGTTACAGGAACGGGTTCGGCGTCGCGCTCAACCCGAAGGTCTCGGCAACCGGTCCGCGGACGAGCTGTCCCCGGTACGTGCTCAGGGACTCCGCGAGGGCTCGGTCTGCCCTCAGCGCACCTTCGACGCCGAGCCGTCCGATCTCCTCGACGTACGGCAGCGTGGCGCTGGTCAGCGCCTGCGTGCTGGTCTGCGGCACCGCTCCCGGCATGTTCGTAACGCAGTAGTGAATCACGCCCTCCTCGATATAGGTGGGCTCGCTGTGGGTGGTCGGCCGGCTTGTCTCCGAAGCCCCGCCCTGGTCGATCGAGACGTCGACGATGACAGCGCCGGGACCCATCGTCCGCACCATTTCTCGCGTCACCACCTTCGGCGCCGCCGCGCCGGGCACCAGCACCGAGAGGATGGCGAGGTCCGCCCCGGCGATCTCTTCCGCCACTCCCTGGGGAGAGGAAACACGCGTGGCAATTCGCCCGCCGAAGTTCTCCTGCAGATAGGTGAGCCGGGCAAGGTCGCGCGACATCACGGTCACACGCGCATCAAGCCCCATGAGGACGCGGGCCGCGGCTGTGGCCACCGTGCCCGAGCCAACAATCACCACCTTGCCTGGCGGCACACCAGCTACACCGCCAAGAAGCTTGCCCCGTCCCGGTCCCGGGTGCTTTAGCAGGTGGGCGCCGATTTCTGCCGCCATCCTCCCCGCCACCTGGGACATCGGCGCAAGCAGCGGCAGGGACCCGTCGGCGCGCCGCACCAGCTCATAGGCGAGCGAGGTGCAGCCCGATGTCATCAGCCGCTCCGTCAGTTCCCGTTCGGCCGCCAGGTGCAGGTACGTGAACAGGGCGCAGCCAGGCCGCAGGAAGCCATATTCACTGGCCACCGGCTCCTTCACCTTCACGACCAGGTCGCACGCCGCCCAGACCTCGTCCGCAGTGTCGAGGAGCCTCCCCAGCGAAGCGGCGTAGGCAGCGTCGGTGTGTCCGGAACGCGCGCCGGCGCCCCGTTCGATGTACACCTCGTGCCCCTGCGAGGCGAGCGCGAAGGCGCCCTCCGGGGTCAGGCCAACCCGTGCCTCACCGTCCTTCCGTTCACGGACCGTGCCGATGCGCATGCCAACTTACCTCCGCGTTGCCGGCGCCATCGTACGCCGTTCACCGAACTTCAACCCGCGATCAGAAGAGAGCTCGCGGCCCGCCCTGTACTGCCCTGCCTTCGCGCTGCCGACCCTCAAGGCAGAGGGCGTCATGCGGACGTGTGCCGCGGGAAGGATCCGGGGTGGACAAGCAGGGTTCTGGTCATCGGTCGCGCGCCTGGCGTCTTGCCGGCGCGGTTGCCTCGCTCGGTTTACTGGCGTGGGGTCTCGCCGCATCCGTGTACGTGGGCGCCAGCGGCGCCAACGCCGGTGCCAGCGAGCACTTTCACGATGTCGAGGCGGTCTTCGTGGTCCCGCAGGGCGGGCAGTGGTTCTACGTGAAGGTCGGGTTCTTCATGCACGACGATGGTACCGGCTCGTTCGAGGCCGCCGCCGAGACCGCCCGCGCCGAAATGCTGGCGCGGTTCCCCGGTGCCGCCGAGGTGTTGCCCGGCTCCGTCTCCGCGCAATACGTCACGAGCGGGTTCAAGTGGATGGACGGCACTGCCGGTTGGTCCTACGACGCCCTCAACGAGCCGGCGGCGGTCGCGGGCCTCGCCCAACAGGCGATGCAGTCCGCCGCTTCCACCTGGGGCCAGCAAGGCGTCGCTTTCTCGTTCACCGGTGGGGGATCGAGCGGCAACGGGACGGGTGCCTGCGGCGGCGGCACAGATGGTTCGAACACCGTGGGCTGGGGCGCGCAGAGCGGCTCGGTCCTCGCCGTCACCTGTTCCTGGTACAGCACCATCGGCAATCCCTACAAGCCCGCCGTCGAGTTCGATATGGAGTTTGACCCCGACTGGAACTGGACCACCGGCAGCCCCACCCAGGTCGACCTCGAAAGCGTCGCCCTCCACGAGTTCGGCCACGCCCTGGGGCTCAACCACACCGGCGATGGGTCGGCCGTGATGTACGCGAGCTACCCTTCGGGCGCCCAGAAGCGCCAGCCCCTCCCGGACGACATCGATGGATTGAACGCGATCTACGGCTCCGGGGGCGAGCCCACTCCCACGCCAACAGCAACCGCGACGCCGTCTTCCACCCCGACACCCATGCCTTCCGGGACGCCGACGGCCACGCCGCCCGCGGGAGCCACCGCCACACCCACCCCGTTCCCGCCGACGGCGACGCCGTTCCCACCCACCGCCACTCCCACGGGTGGCAATGGCACGGCCCCAACGCCGACGCGGACTCCCACACCGCTTCCGGCCAACCCGACGGCCACGCCCCCTGGAACACAGACACCGCTGCCAGCGCCCACCGCAACGCCGACCAGGACACCTGCAGCGGCTGCGTCACCGACGGCTACTCCTGCCGGGGTGCCACCCTCCTTGCCCATCCTGCCCGGCGCGAACCTGCTGGCCTGGCCGGGCGGCGACCTTCCGCCCGCGGTAGCGCTGGGCGCGATCGCGCCCGCCATCCGGATCGTCTACGGCTATGACGCGGCGACCGGGACGTGGGTCCGCTACGCCCCGGGCCTTCCCTCCTACCTGAGCAACATGGCCGTCCTGAAGAAGGGCCAGGCGTACTGGTTTATCGCGAAGAGTGCGGCCCTGGTCGCGTTCGAGGAGTAGTTGGGCCGGGTCCCGCCAGCCACCTGCGCGCCTTCCCCCGGCCGGGGTACGCTTGCCCGCGTGAGAACGCTCCTCGGCGCCTCGGGCTTGCTCCTCGCCGTGCTGGTGGCCCCCGGAGGCCCGGCGCCAGGACCGGCAGGCGCGTCAGCCGTCCGCCACACCCTGTCGATCGAAGTGCACCGGTCCGCGGGCCCGCCGGTCCTGCTCCAGTTCCTGGTCGCGGCCCCAACCCCCGAAGATGCGTTGACCGTGGCACGGCGCACCGCGGCCGAGCTCGTGCCGGGCGGCTACATCGCCGAAGGTGGCGTCACGGCCCAGTGGGCCGCCTGGGGCTGGAAGTGGGCGAATGACGAAATCCCCGTGCCCGTGGCCTACAACCCCACCGGAGCGCCCTCCTCCGTCGGACCGCAAGCCGTTATTGCGGGACTGCAGGCGTGGAGCAGCGTGCCGGATTCGCGGTTCGCGTTCCGCTATGGCGGCATCACCGACAACGTCGCTTCCATCCTCGATTCCGGCCCGGATGGCGAGAACGTCGTCTCGTGGGCGCCCATGGAGTGCAACCCTGGCTGCGTCCTCGGAGTGACCAGCAAGGAAGCCAGCCACGAAGTCGACATGCTCCTGAACAACAACCCCGCCGCGGCGACCCAGGCCGGTATCAACGGCACGCTCGATTGGCGCACGGTCATCCTGCACGAGCTCGGCCACGTCGCCGGCCTTGAGCACTCCTGTCCCGTGCCTTTCGGCCCCTGCACCGAGCCCGAGCTGGCAGCGGTGATGCACTATCAGTACCGGGGTATCCAGCGAAGGCTCGAACCCGACGACATCGCCGGCATCGTCGCCCTCTACCCGCTTGCCGAGCCCCCGGCGCCTCCACCCGGTCCATCCCCCGCCCCGCCGGCCGATGTCGCAGTCGTACTCGAACCCGGCTGGAACTTCCTCGTCCTCCCGGCGGCCGGGCTCGAGGCGATTGCATCGACTCTCTCCTGTCTGAGTGCGGCCTACGCGTTCGAGGTGGGCGAATGGCGTTCGTGGATCCGCGGTGCGTCCCCGGCCCTCCAGTCGCTGAGCGCGATCCAGGGTGGTTCGGCCTACTGGCTCTTCGCTTCCGCGACGTGCGCGGCAAGTTTCACTTCTGCCCCGTGAGCCTACCGGTACCCGCTCTCGTCCAGCGTGGCGTACATGAAGTCGCGCTCCTGTGTACGCCAGAAGCGCGATGCCGTGTCAGGCATTGTGTCCATGAACTTCTCGGACTTCGTCGTCCCATCCGGCTGCCTGAAGAAGAGGCCCGTCAGTACGTAGGGGCTGTTGATATCGAGCTGCATCGCATACTCGGCCCCGGCGGCCCAGAGCGCTTTCGCCAGCGTCTCCGCGCTCAGCGAGTTGCCCGCGGCAACCAGCAGGTCGCCGTCTTTCGTCACCCCGACTGCCGACCGCCACGTGATGAACTCTGAGCTGTTGACCTGTACGTATCCCCAGGTGTCGTTGCCTTCGGCGGTACGGTTGTTCACCTCGCCGTGGTCGACCAGCAGGATGACGTTCTGGCGGCAGGCGCTGAAGCTGTCATCCCAGGTGAAGTCTCTCCCATACTCGCCGAGCACCACCGCCCCGCCGTCCTTGACGCAGAGGGTCGCCAGGCCGTTCCGCAGCGGCCGGTAGGTCAGCCCGTTGGCCACCATCCCGAAACCCCCATGGGGGCCCTTGAACCCGCCGTTCCACGCCACCAGCACCTCGTCCTGGTGCTCCTCCGCGATCGCGCCGGGGCCCCTCACGCCCAAATCGCCGCCAGGGTCTTCCGTGCCCCCCATCAGGTGGAGACGGATGCGCCGGTGGTCCATCAGCAAAACACCCACCAGCGCGTACGGGCGGGACGTGTCGGGCCGGATGAAGGTCTTCATCATCAGTGGGTCGCCCGGCGATGACAGCGGCAGTCCCGTGGTCGTCCACACGCCTTCGCCGGCCTCCAGGTTTTCGCGCAACGCGCGCGTCGCCGGGGGCCGCATCGGGATGGGCATGAACGCATCCGGCGAAGGCAGGTCCGAAGCCCCTTCGCCCACGAAGTAGAAGACCTCTCGCGGCGCCGGCTTCGGCACGAAGTCCACCCGGACCTGGCGCGTGGCGAACGGGTTGGTCTCGCCACCGAACAGCCGGTACTTGGCCTGGTCGATCCGGTCCTCGACCTTGAAGAACCACCCTTCGATGCGGGCGGTGCGCTCGTCACCGATGAGCCGCCGGCTCATGTCGGCGACTTCGGGAGCGATCCGCTCTTTCTGCGAATAGGCCCCGCCCGCACCAAGCACCCCCAGGAGGAACACCGCCGCCAGCACACGCCTCCAGCTGACGCGGCGACTCCGTGGCGCCGGCGGAGCGTCACCCTCGGTGGCAAACGGTTCTGGCGCCCATTCGGATCCAACTGGTTCGGCGGCGTCCGGCGGCGCGGTGGCAACGTCCATGCCCTCCGCTCGCCGGGCGGGCTCCGGCGCCAGACCTTCCCGGCGGAACCCAAAGCCCCTTAGCACACGCCGAAGTCTAACAAGACGTAACCAACCCGCAATCACGCCCTGCCAGGGCGTCACGCGGCACATCCCGCGATGGCGCCCATTCCGCCCCCCCGCCATGGGCGCTGCCATTCACCGGGGCCCGCCGCACCCTCGCACTCCACCCACACGCTACACTCGATCCATGCAGATCCTCGCCATTGATATGGGTACCGGCACCCAGGACATCCTCCTTTTCGACCCGGAGCAGCCGGTCGAGAACAACGTCAAGATGGTCCTCCCATCGGCGACCCAGGTTGCCGCGACGCGCATTCGGCGGGCCGCCCGCGAGCGCCGGCCGCTGCTCCTGACCGGCGTGGTCAGCGGTGGAGGCCCGTGCAGCTGGGCCGCCGAGGAGTTCCTGGCGGCGGGAGGCACCGCGTACGCCACACCCGAGGCCGCACAGACCTTCAACGACGATCTGGACGAGGTCCGCGCCATGGGTATCCGCATCGTCTCTGACGACGAGACCCGTGCCATCGATGCCGAGCGGGTCGTCCTCCAGGACCTCGACCTCGACGCCGTCCGGACCGCGCTCACAGCCTTCGAAGTCCCCGTCGGCTTCGATGGCATCGCCCTCGGATGTCTCGACCACGGTGCTGCTCCGCCGGATGTCTCCGACCGCCTCTTCCGGTTCGAGCATCTCCGGAAGGTGGTCGAAGGGCGCAATGACCTCCTCGCGTTCGCTTCACGCCCGGAAGACCTCCCGGCGTACCTCACCCGCGCCCGT
This sequence comes from Dehalococcoidia bacterium, assembly GCA_023382755.1. Classification (GTDB taxonomy): domain Bacteria; phylum Chloroflexota; class Dehalococcoidia; order Tepidiformales; family Tepidiformaceae; genus Amarobacter. The sequence goes on along the minus strand of JAHDWR010000013.1, from coordinate 7,166 downwards.
GCGATGACTGCATCGGCCGCCGGCGAGGCTCCTGTGGCCTTCATGGATACCGGCCCCGCCGCCGCCCTCGGCGCCCTCCACGATGAACGCGTGGCCTCGGAGCCGGAGACGGCCGTGCTCAACCTGGGGAACATGCACCTGCTTGCCTTCCATCTTCGCGGCCGCCGGATCGCCAGCCTCTTCGAACACCACACCGGCGAGCTCGCCACGGCGCAGGTGGTGCAGTTCACGGGGCGCATGGTCACCGGGGTGCTCGAACACGCGGAGATCTTCAATTCCAAGGGCCACGGCGCATTCGCGGCGGACCGCTCACTCGTGCGCCCCGCGCTTCCTTCCGTGGTCGCGGTCACGGGTCCGCAACGCCAGAAGGTCCGCGCCACCTCGCTGGCCCCCTACTTTGCCGCCCCCTATGGCGACATGATGATCAGTGGCTGCTTTGGCCTGGTGCGCGCCTTCGCCGAAGTCTATCCGGAGGCCGCCGCGGCAATCGAGCACCGCCTCGGCCCGCTGCCCGCGTCATGATGCTCCCCGAAGTCCGGGTCTTCCTGGAACGCGCCAATGCCCGGCGCCAGTCGCTGCTCGGGCTGGCGGCAGTGGTCCCCGAAGGCTATTGGCCGCGCACGGCACCCGGTGACATCTGGTCCGCGCGCAACCACCTCGAACACGTCGCCTCTGCCGACGCATTTCTCGAGGACATGGTCGCCAGCCTCGTCGCGGGCACCGAAACCTGGCTCGCGCGCACCGCTGACCCCGGCGATCTCGTCTCCGCCCGGGCCGCAGCCATGGCGGCCTTCGCCCCGCTGCCGTTTGACGACCTGGTCTCGGCCATGGGCGAATCCCGCGCGGCCCTGGCGGCGTCGCTGGCACTGGTGGATCGGACGCACCTGCTTGCCCCAATCTTCGTCGCCGGGTATGTCTCCGCGTGGGGAGAGCCGCGGCCCACCGCGTTCAGCTCGTACCTCGATACCTGGGCGGCCCACGATGGCGCACACGAGTCGGCCATTCGCGACGCGGTGTCCACGCCCCCGGACCTGGTCGCCGTCGCCATGGCGCGGCGCCTCCGTTAGGCGCTCTTGCGCAGTCCCTGCCAGCGCACGCGGTCCTTGCCGGTGCGCTTCGCCATCAGCAGCATATCGTCGGCGCGCTTCAGCACCTGGTCGGCTGTCTCCCCGGCTTCGCGCACCGCACATCCAACGGAGACGGTGGTGGCCGTCGAGGCCGAAACCGCCCGCCGGAGCCGCTCCGCGATGAACGTGGCATCGTCGATCTCCGTCCGTGGCATCGCCACCACAAACTCCTCGCCCCCGTATCGGGCCACGCGGTCTCCGGTCCGGACGTTTTCGACGAGCACGGTGGCCACGCGCTGCAACACTTCGTCGCCATACAGGTGGCCGTGCTCATCGTTCATCCGCTTGAAGTCGTCCAGGTCCAGCATCAACAGCGCGAATGGCGCGGCAGAGGTCTGCGCCAGGCTGTCGAGCTCCTCCAGGAAGATGCGCCGGTTGGCGATGCCGGTCAGCGGGTCTGTCTCGGCCAGGATGCGTGCCTGCCGCTCGGCCCGCCTCCACCCCGCACCCACGGCATGCGCGTTCGTCCCGAGCGTGACCGCCAGCACCACCATCGTGACCAGGTCGGCATCGATGAGCGCGTCTCCGTTGCTCGCCGAAATGATCAGCCGGCCAGCAACCAGGTTCGCCACGATGAACGCCGAGAGCCCCAGGTACCGCCACGCGTAGTACCGCCGCGCATAGCTCACCAGCGCGTAGAGATAGACGGCCCAGAACGGAGACTGCCCGCTATCCAGGACCACCCAGGCCACCGTGATGCATGAGACATCGAGGATTGGCGTCAGCCCCTCGATGAGCGGGCTGGGCGAGCCAGGGATCCTCCGGCGAAGCACGTACCATGCGTGCCATGCGTGGTACCCGGTCACCCAGGCGGCCGCGGTTACCGTGGCCACTCCCCCCTTCCCGAACATTCCCGTCAGCGCTCCGGCCACAAAGAACCCGGCGATCGTGCTTTGCAGGACGAGCACCTGCAGCTCCAGCCGCCCGCGGTCCGGGGCTGGTATCGCCTGCACTACCTGGGGCCGCCGGGCCGTCATCGCTCACCCTAACCCTTCCACTATCTGATCAGAGAATCGACACGCTCCCGCAACCACGAAAGTGGAGTCTCGGTTGACGGGCCCCCCGGGGTGCTCCGGAAATGCCGTGGTCTTGCCGATGATCCGCCCGCTTACACGGGCATTCCGCCTCGCGTGGTCGCCGCCGAGATCCGGCCCAGCTCAGTCGAGGGTGGCCGGCCCTCCACGTACTCTTCGACAATCGCCCGCCATGGTCCCGCTGCCCCCAGCCCGGCCAGCAGGCCCGCCAGCCCGAAGTTGATCCGCGTCAGGAAGACCATGCCCTCCGGTACGTTGCAGTGCTTGTTGATCTGGCCGCCCATGCCGGTGGTCATCGTGTTCCTCCGCACCATCTCAGCGGCAAGGTCGGGCGTGAACTCCACCCGGTCCCCCAGGATGGGAGCCCAGTACCAGTGCATGTGGTCGTACAGCTCACGCGTGGTGAACGGTGCCCCGGCGTGGAGGATGCCGACCGCCTCGGTGGAGCGCCGCCACTCTTCGGTGTCCCCGGCCAACAGGGCGCGGATCAGGCGCTTGAACGCCGTCACCACGTCGTCGCTGAACTCGGCCACACAGCCGTAGTCGACGAACGCCACCTTCCCGTCGTCGAGCAACAGGTAGTTCCCTGGGTGCGGGTCCCCGTTGAACAGCCGGTGCCGGTACAGGCTCCCGAAGCAGAACCGGTAGATGATCTCGCCAAGCCGGTCACGTTCCGCTTTGGGGAGCCCCCGCGCCGAGGCGAATGGCCGCCCCTTGATGTACTCCTGTACGAGCACCGTGCTCGTCGTCAACTCGTGATACACCCTCGGGACGCGAACGAACCCGTGTCCCTCGAACGCGTCGAAGAAACGTTGCTGCCATGCGGCTTCGTGCAGGTAGTCCAGTTCCGCCCGGATGCCTTCTTTCAGCTCTTTCACGATGGTCTGCGTGTCGAGTCCCCGCGCCAGGAACCCGCCGAGCCCGATCATCATCCCCACATTCGCGAGGTCGTGTTCGATCGCCTGCCGCACGCCCGGGTACTGCACCTTCACCGCCACCGGTGTGCCGTCTCGAAGCTCGGCCCGGTGCACCTGGCCGATGGAGGCGGCCGCGAACGGCTCTTTCTGGAACTTCCGGAACACCCGTTCCGGGCTGCGGCCGTACTCGCGCTCGAACACCTGCTCCACCAGCCCATACGCCATCGGCGGCGCGTTCGATTGCAGCGTCGCGAGCTGAGCCGCCATCTCTTCGGGCAGCACGCCGGCCATCAACGAGAGCACCTGGCCCAGCTTCATCGCCGCGCCCTTCATCTCGCCCATCGTCCGCGTCACGTCTTCGGCGGTGCGGAGCATGGCCTGCTGCCGCATCGCCTGGCGTTTTTCGCCACGGTACAGGTAGGTTGTCGCCCACCGTGCGGCCGCCCCGCCGATCAACCGTGCCGGGCCAATCGACCGTCGCATCCGGCTCGTCCGCATTGCTTTCTGGTTCATGCGGCCGATGTCAGGGATTCGATTCCCGGGCGTAGTCCCAGGAGATGACCTTCTCCGGTTCGATGGTCACCAGCGTGCCGGGCCCGCCCGACTGTTCCACGTACCGCGACCCGCGCGCTTCGCCGAGGTAGTGGACCGCGATGGCGCTGGCCAGGGCCGAATCGCCCGCGCTCTCCACCGCCCGCCCTTCGATCACGACCACCTTGTACGGCGCGACTTTGCTGTCGACGACGACGCTCACCCGGGGATTCGTGCGCAAGTTCCGCATCTTCTTCGAGTCCGTACCCGTATGGAACAGCACTTTGCCATCGCGCCACGCGTACCAGACCGGCATGGCGTGGGGCTTTCCCGTTGGCCCCGACGTGGCAACCACTGCGATGTGGGGCTCGGCGAGAAATGCATCCAGTTCCTGGGGGGTAAGCGGCACGAGTCTGCTCCGGAGTGGGCTCGATCTAGCGTGGCCGAGCCGGCTCAACGCCGCAACTCGCCGCGGCGCCATTGCCCGGGTCGGGTCCCTGTTCGATAGTGCCGGCCATGCACAACACAGGACTCCGCCCTTGACCTCGACCCCTCCCGACCCGTCAGCGTTGCGGCTCGAAACGCCCCGGCTGTACCTCCGGCCCCTCGCCCCGGGCGACATCGACTCGATCCACCGCCTGGCCGACGACCCCGAAGTTGCGGCAGGCCTCTCCGACCTCCCCAACCCCTACCCGCGAGAGGCCGCCGCCGGCCTGGTCCATGGCATGAGCCAGGCGATGGCGGCCGGCGCTGCCTACGCTTTCGGCATCGAGCTGAAGGTGCCCGTCCCCCCGGATTCGGTCACCGGCATCGTGTTCCTCATCCCCGAGCCGGAGCACCGGAGGGCCGAACTGATCTACTGGCTTGGCCGCCGCTACTGGGGGAACGGCTACGCCACCGAGGCCGCGAAGGCCGCACTCGGCTTCGGCTTCGAGACCCTCGGCCTCAATCGTATCCACGCCAGCTACTTCACTCGAAACCCGGCCTCAGCCCGAGTCATGGAGAAGGCGGGCATGCGGTTCGAAGGCGTCCTGCGCGAGCACCACGTCAAGAACGGCCAGGCTCTCGACCTCGGCTCCTTCGGCATCGTCGCATCCGACCCCCGCGGATACTGACGTTCACGGAATCCCTCGACCGTAAAGGACACGTTAGAGAACGGTATAGGGGTTAGTCCTATCTATGGAGTCTATGGATATATAGCCGATAATACAGGTGAGACCACCCTGGAGGGCACCAATGACCGGCATCTTCTACGACCCGGCCTCACGGCGTCTCCATGCTGTCCTCAGCGCGCCCGAGTCTCGCTGGACTCTGGTCACCCACAACGTCAACGCCAGCAGCCACCTCTGCCGCCGGATCATGAGCGAATGGCTCTCGCCGGACGATATCTGCCGCGTTGACTGGACGATCCGCCGGGAGCGCCACTCCGCCTGACTCGCGTTACGATCGGTCACATGGCTGAATCGGAGTTGGCTGCACGTCTCCTGGAACTCGACGCCAGCCCCGTGCCCGTCGTGGCGCGGTTCGACTCCGGCCGGCGATTCCGCGGCCGATTGGCCTTCCTCCCTTCCGCCTACAACCCACCGACCCTCGCGCACATCCACCTGCTCGAAACTGCCCTCGCGGTTGAGGGCGTTGAGCACGCCGCCGCGATGCTCACGACCCGTAATGTCGCCAAGGACATTTTCGGCGCCACCCTCCCGGACCGGGTGGCGATGCTCCTGGAGCTCAACCGTGAGCGTCCCGAGTTCGCCGTCTTCGCCGCTAACGCCGCCCGCATCATCGACCAGGCCGACGCGCTCTCCGATGCCTTTGAAGGCACCGGCGTCGATGCCATCGTTGGCTTCGACACCCTGGAGCGGCTGTTCGACCGGCGCTACTACACCGACATGGACGGCGAACTTGCGTCCTTCTTCGAACGCCACCGGGTCATCGCCGTCAACCGGGGGAGCATTGGCGTCACCGAGGTCGAGGCATGGGTCCACGGGAACGCGGGCGTGTTCGCGGGGCGAATCATCGTCCGCGAAATCCAGGCGTTCCCCGCCTCGCTCTCTTCCACCCTGGTGCGCGAGCGTCTGGCGGTTGGTTCAGAGGGGTTGCCCGTCTCACCCGCGGTCCTCCGGTACATCGAACAGCGCGGGCTCTACCGGCCAGTTTCCTAGGTGATCGTGGAGATGTCGGGCCCGCCCCCGGTAGCCACGATCCCCCTCGTGGCGAGGTCCTCGACTTCCGCCGCCGTCAGCCCAAGGAGGTCTCCAAACACATCGGCGGTGTCTTCTCCCAGGCTGGGCGGAGGCCCCTTGATGCCCGCCTCGCTGCGCGACATTTTCACCGGGGTGTTCGCGATGGGGATGGTCCCTGCGACGGGGTGGGTCACCTCCTGGATCATCCCGCGCTCGCGGATGTGCTCGTCGCGTACCACCTCGGCCACCGTGTTCACGGGTCCGCACGGGATGCCCGCGGCCAGCAGGTCCTCGTACCATTCCGCGGTGGTCCGTTGCTGGAAGGCCCTGGCGAGTACCGGTTCGAGCTGGGCATGGTTGCGGGTCCGCTTCGGCCCGGTCTCGAACCGCTCGTCGTCGATGATCTCGGGCACGCCAAGGATGGCGCACAGCAGACTCCACTGGTTCTCTTCGCCAAACCCGAGCGCGATAACGATGTGTCCGTCGGCGGTTGGGAACGCCTGGAATGGCGTGGCGCTCGGATGCCGGGTCCCAAGCGGCCCGGGGACCTCGCCCGTCACGAAGTACCGCATGATCGCGTTCTCCATCACGGTCACCTGCGTGTCGAGCATGCTGATATCGACCGCCTGGCCCTGGCCGCTCCGCTCGCGCTCATGAAGCGCCGAAAGCACGCCAATCACCGCGAACATCCCGGCCGCCAGGTCGCCATAGGAGGCCCCCGGCCGGATGGGGTTTCCACCCGGCTCTCCGGTGATCGACATCACGCCGCCCATCGCCTGTACCACGATGTCGAGCGCCGGGCGCTGGCTGTACGGGCCGCTTTGCCCAAAGCCGGAAATGCTCGCGAGGATGATCCGCGGATTCCGCGCGGCCAGCGTTTCGTAGCCAATGCCCAGCCGTTGCAGCGTCCCGGGCGTGAAGTTCTCCATCACCACGTCCGCGTGCTCCACGAGCCGCAAGAACAGCTCCTTTCCCTCGTCCGAGCGCAAGTCGATGGCGACGCTCCGCTTTCCCCGGTTGATCGAAAAGAAGTAGCCGCTCCAGCCGTTCTGGTACGGGCCGGTGGTCCGCGAAATGTCCCCGAAGGGCGGGCGCTCCACCTTGATGACCTCCGCGCCGAGGTCGCAAAGAATCATCGAGGCGAACGGCCCGGCAAGGACCCACGTAAGGTCGAGAATCCGGACATCTTCCAGGGGACGGGACACGGGCGACTCCGGTGAGAGGTGCTGCGGGCTCGGTGGCCACTCCGAATCATCGTGGCGGCGCCGCGTCCGCGAAAGCCCGGGTTGCTCCCTTCCGGGCTGTCTGCGGCGCGGAGAACCGGCACCCTCCAGCCGCCCCGGGTGGGCCCGTTCGTCCTTGTTCCACGATGAC
>JAHDWR010000012.1:24948-30471 GCA_023382755.1 Dehalococcoidia bacterium | reverse complement strand
GCACACGGGTCTTTGGAGCCTTTGGTCGGGGTTCGAATCCCTGCTCGGCAACCACGAATCTAGAGTCGCCTTGACTTAGCGAGCTGGCGCAACGGTTCCGCGGCGACCTCTCGCGCCCTGAGGACCGGGACATCACTCACGCGACTTCGACGGTTTGTGTGCCAACGAACTCGCTTTTGAGCTCCGGGACTCCGTCTTCGAGGAGCATTTCGACCACCTCGCGGAGGTTCGCGCGCAGCTCATCCAGCGTTTCTCCCTGGCTATGCGCTCCAGGGAATCCGGGCACCCAACCCACGAACAGCCCGGTATCGGCATCGCGTTCGACAACGGCGGTGAACGTCTTCATGCCGATAGCATACCTCCGGATGTCTCGCGGGCGCCGCTGCGCGCGTTCCCGTGGGCGGCAGGCCTGGAGCTTTTGGCCGGAGCTCGAATGCCCGCCCGGCACACGGACCCCCGCCACATGACGGCGATCATTGCCATCGACCGCAAGGCTGCCAAGGTTGCACCGGCGCGCCGGGCTACCGGTCGGCGCCATCCGCAGGCTAGATGGGGCAGCAAACATGAGTGCGTATCGAGAGCGAGTCACCTGGGATTCCGTGCAGTGGGGGACGCACTGCGTCGATTGCTACCCGGGCGGGTGTCCCATGCGGGTCTTCGTGAAGGACGGTGTGGTCATCCGGGAAGAACCGTCGGGCACGTTGCCGGTGATCAACCCCGCGGTGCCGGACTACAACCCCATGGGGTGCATGCAGGGGACCTGCTGGAGCCAATCGCTGCAGGGCCCGGACCGCGTCCAGTACCCGATGAAGCGGGCGGGCAAGCGGGGCGAGGGAAAGTGGGAGCGTATCTCGTGGGACCAGGCGCTTTCCGAAATCGCGGATGCGCTGATCGACGCGATCGAGGACCACGGGCCGCGCTCCATCATCCGCGAGGGGACGCCCGAGATCGTCGTGGGTGGCCCCGTCTCCAGGTTCTTCGGCCTTATCGGCGGCCAGACGATGGACCTCAACGCCGTCATCAGTGATTTCAACAGCGGGGTGTACGCGACCTTCGGCAAGAGCCACGTCGAGGGTTCGGCCGACGACTGGTTCGAGTCCGAGCTGTTCGTGATCTGGAACAGCAACCCGGTCTACACCCGGGTGCCCTTCTACCATTTCATCAGCGAGGCGCGGTACAACGGGACGGAGATCGTCAACGTTTCGCCGGATGTGAACCCCTCGCACACGCACGCCGACTACCAGGTGAACCTGGAGGGCGCGAGCGATGCGGCGTTCGGGCTCGCGCTGGTCCAGGTGATGTTCGCGGAGGACATTGCCGACTGGGAGTTCTTGCGCGAGCAGACGGACATGCCGTTGCTGGTCCGCACGGACAACCGGCGGTATCTGCGCCAGACGGACGTGGAGGGAAGCGGCCGAGAGGACCAGCTGTATGTCTGGGATGTTGACCGGGGCCTGGTTGCGGCCGACCGCACCAACCTCAAGGGGAACGGGACCGCGTTGGCGCTCGAAGGGACGCACGAGGTCGCGCTGCACGATGGGCGCACGGTAACGGTCGAGCCGGTGTGCGCGGTGCTCCGGAGGAAGCTGGACGCGAACTACACGCCGGAAAAGCAGCAGGCGATGACGGGGGTCCACCCGGACACGATCCGGATGCTGGCGAGGAAGATCGCCACGAAGCGGACGAACATCTTCCTGGGCATGAACGCCTGCAAGATGTATCACGGCGACCTGATCGAGCGGACGATGTGCCTGGTGCTGGCGGCAAGCGGGAACTGGGGCCGGCGGGGGACGGGGCTCCGGACATGGGCATCGGGGCTGCACGACGGCGCGCAGATCGCGATGAACAAGCGGCGGCCGGGCCTGGAAGCCTCGGGCGCGGTGATCGCGGGGCGCGACGCCGCCATGGCGGCAGTCAGGCACGCCGACCCATCGCTGGTGAACGATGAACTGGCGATGTACGAGCTGACCAAGGGCCGGCGCGGGGTGCTTGGCATGATGGACGAGCGGACGGGCGATGACGTGCCGGCCGAGGCGAACACCCCGCCGGTGTTCTGGTGGTACAACCAGATGGACTACGCGGAGCGCTGGAACCGCCCGGAGTGGAGCGATAGCTCGATGGTCCGCAGCTTTGACGAGTACATGGACGCCGCGGTGAAGGAAGGCTGGTGGGACGGCCTGGACCATCCGCGCCGGGAGTACGCGCCCCAGGTCTATATCGAGTGTGGGGGCAACACCGTGCGCCGGACGCGTGGGGGGAAGAAGGCGATGGCGGGGCTGTGGTCGCGCCTCAAGACGGTGATCGCGATCGACTTCAAGATGACGGCGACGGTGCAGCAGGCCGACTACTTCCTCCCGGCGGCGCAGCACTACGAGAAGCTCGCGTTCTCGATCCCCGGGCCGTTCGTCGCCAATCTCACGCTGGCAGACCAGGTGGTGGCCCCCGCGGGCGAATCGCGGAACGAGTGGGATATCTTCCTCGCGATCCTGAAGGCCGTTTCGGCGCGGGCAGTCGAACGCGGGCTGGAGTCGTTCGTGCTTCCCGATGGGACGCCCGTGCGCTACGACCAGATGGTCGCGAGCTACACCATCGGCGGCTACTACAAGGACCAGGAGGTGTTGGCGGACGAGCAGATCCGCGATTCGGTGTTTGCCGGCACGCTCCCGGAGGGGACGACCCTGGAGACCCTGCGGACGACAGGCTTCAAGCGGTTCACGAGCATGGGGATGGCCCCGTACATGCTGGGGCAGGCGACCGAGCTCAAGCCCGACGACGTGATCACGCCGTTCACCTATCACGTCGAGCGGGGCGACCCGTTCCCAACGTATTGCCGGCGCGCGCAGTTCTACATCGACCACGAGTGGTTCCTGGAGGCGGGAGAAGAACTGCCGACCTACAAGCCCAACCCAACAATGGGCGGCGACTACCCGCTCGGGATGTCGTCGGGGCACAACCGCTGGTCGGTGCATTCCATGAACCACTTCAACGAGGTAGTCCTTGCAACGCATCGCGGTGCGCCGAGCCTCATGGTGAATAGCGGCGATGCCGCCGCCAGGGGGGTCAGGGACGACGATCTCGTGCGGGTGTTCAACGATGTGAGCGAGTTCCTCGCCCGCGTGAAGGTGGCGCCGAACGTGATGCCGGGGCAGGTGATCTCGTACAACGGCTGGGAGCCGATGCAGTACGCGAACTGGTCGGGCGCGAATGAGATCGAGCCGGGCATGGTGAAGTGGCTTGCCCTCTCCGGAGGGTATGGGCACCTGAAGTACAACAACCTGAACTGGCAGCCGGTCCCGGCCGACCGGTGGGTGCGATGCGACTTCGAACTCGCGGGTGCGTAGGGGACGGGCGGGGGGAGCGGGTGCTACTCGCCCTCGATGATCGGGAGGAGCACCCGCTCGAGCTCGCCGGCCAGGTGTTTGGCGTAGGTGGAGGTGACGTGGTAGTCGTTCGTGTAGACGACCATGTTCCCGACGATGGGCGAGCACACGGAGCCGCAGAACCACGGGGTGACGTCGATGAACGCCACGCCCGCTGCCTCCGCGACGCTCCGTTCGATGTCGTTGTAGGTGGCCCCGGTTACGGGCCCGACGGGCTGGGCGCATGCCTGGACGTTGTCCTGATGCAGAGCAAGGCAGTCGACCGAGCCCTTTAGCCGCGGGATGTCGCCAAGGACGACCTTCCTGGTGCCCGGTGGAGTAATCCGCGACAGGGTTTCTTCAAGGCCGGCGCCCCACACGGACCTCGTCAGCACGTCGCCATCGGCGTCGACCATGTACTCGCAGCCGTTGCAGCTGGCCAGGATGACCAGGTCGGGCTGCGTCTCGTTGATGCGCGCGATTGCGCTGTCCAGCCACTGCAGGCAATCAGCCGGGGGACCGATGAGGCGTTGGGTGGAACTCTGGTAGGCCCTGTGGAAGTTGACCGAGGCGGCGGGGCAGCCGGTCTTTGCGAGGAGGACGACCTTCCACTGCAAGCGCTTCCCGATTTCCCCGAAGGCTGTCAGCCACTGGGCCGCGTGCGAGTCGCCAAGCAGGACGACCGTGTGCGACCCTTCGGGGTCGCCGAAGATGCACGGGGGCGACTCCTGGACTTCCGGATCGACCAGGCACTCATCGGGCTCGGCGGGGAGCCAGGCGAAGTCTTCGTTGGCACTCTTCAGGTCGAGCACGAGGTCTGGTGGCAGCGCCTTGATGGCTGCGGATGCGGCAACCAATGACAGGACGTCTGGCGGGGTTTCGGCTCCCGGTCCGCCGGTGCCGCCGGAAGGTTCCCCTTCCACGGCGGCGGCGGTTTGGGCGGGCGGCCGCGACGGGTTGTTTGCCTGCAGCTGCCAGCCGCTCAGCCCGTAGGCCGCCCCCACGAGGCAAACACCGACGGAGAGGCTCGACCACGAGTTCCGCACGAGGGGACGGGCGAAGCGAATCGGGTTCTCGATGGCGTAGTGCGTGACGATGGCGAGCCCGAGCGCGACGACCACGAGGCCGAGATTCTCCGCGACCGCCAGGCTGTGGCCCGCCCGCTGGGCGGCGATGATGAGGACGGGCCAGTGCCACAGGTAGAGCGAGTAGGACCATTTTCCGAGCTGCTGGATGGGCGCGAGCCCGAGCACGCGCTCGGCCCCCCTGCCGGGGGCGATGGTCCCGCCGGCCACGACCAGGGCGGTGCCGACGACGGGAAGGGCGGCGGCGTAGCCGGGGAACGCGGTGCTGTTGTCCAGGAGGAACGCGGCGGCGATGACTCCAGCGATCCCGGTCCAGCTCAGCCACGGGCCCAGGGAGAACGGCAACCGCCGCAGCTGCGGGACCCCTACCGCCAGCAACGACCCGAGCGCCAATTCCCAGGCCCGGGTGAGCGGGGAAAAGAACGCCCACGCCGGGTCGGTGCCGGTCTGGATAACCGCCCACGCGAACGAGGCGATGACGATGACCGCCAGGACCGCGGCCAGCTTCGCGGCCAGTCTCACCCGGGGGCCAACCGTCGCGACGATGAGGAACAGGAGCGGCCAGACGAGGTAGAACTGTTCTTCGACGGCGAGCGACCAGTAGTGCTGGAGGGGCGAAGGCGGCGCGGTGAGGTTGAGGTACTGGGTGCCCTCGGAGGCGAAACGCAGGTTCGCGCCGAAGAGAGCTGCCCACTTCCCGTCCTCGGCGACCACGCCACCGCGCAGGAATCCAAGCCACTGATACGACGCCAGGACAGTCAGGACCAGTACCAGGGTGGCGGCGGGGAGAATGCGACGGGCGCGCCTTGCGTAGAAGCCTGCCATCGAAATGGAGCCGGTGGTGGCCTGTTCGCGGGCCAGCAGGCCGGTGATGAGGAATCCGGAGAGCACGAAGAACACATCGACGCCGATGTATCCGCCTTCCACCCACGGGACCCCCGCGTGCGACAGCACAACGAGCCCCACGGCCACCGCCCGCAACCCTTCGATGTCGGGCCGGAACCTCCGTTCGCCGGTGGTCATTGAGGGGGACGTACACCGATCGTCATTGGGATCAATGTTGCCATGTCCCGGCGCTG
>JAHDWR010000012.1:0-24848 GCA_023382755.1 Dehalococcoidia bacterium | reverse complement strand
CTACCAGTTCGACGGCATTGGCTACCTGGTGGTCCCCGGGTCGTTCGGGCGGAGCGGACTGGTGAACGCTCTCCCGCTGTCCGAAAGGTCGCCGGAGACATCATCGCCGGCTGGCCTGGTGCCGCCTTCGACCCACGCAACCAGGTCGTCCCATGCCCGGGCGACCTCCTCGTCACTGAACTCGCAGTGCGAGCTGCTCCGGATGAGGCGCTGGACGAGGAGGTCCCCGGTGCCCGCGGCGACAGTCTTGCGGCGGTAGCTCTGTTCCATCGACAGCGGGACCGTCAGGTCGCCGGTTTCGTGCAGGGTAAGGAGCGGGTCGCGGATCTTCCCCGTGGTTGGCGACGTTTCGGGATGCCTGGCGGGGTCGCGCAGGTCCATATCGGCGGCGAACCGGCGGACTCCCTGGTTCACCGCGTCGCCATCGAAGCCGAGGCCGGGGTCGGCCCGGAAATCGATGCCGGCAGTTGAGGCAGCCCGAGTCATCGGCAGGTCCCGCCGGGGGTCACCGGTGATGAGTCCGAAGTTGGGCCGGAACAACTGGCGGAAGCCTTCGGCGAAGAAGGGCCGGGCGCCACCCGTCATGTTGCGAATGACGCTGCGGAAGGCTTCCCCCTTCGGCGTTGGCGCCTCGGCCGGGCCGAGGGCCGGGAGGAGCTGCGTCTCAAGGGCCTCGGTCACCCTGGCGGGTCCCTCCTCCAGCGGCAGTTCGACCCCCGCGATGAACTCCGCGGCCATCGCCCATGCCAGGAGGTAGTCGACCCACTCCTCCCCTGCCACTACGCCACAGAACGAGAGCCCCCCGTCGAACTCGTCCGGGAAGTTTTCGAGCGCGAGCGTCACGACATTCCCGCCCATTGAGTTGCCGGCGACGTAGGTGCGCTCCGGCCGGCCGAAACGCTCGGTGAAGTACTGCTTGAGCAGGAGCGTGTCGTTGGCCGCGATCCCGGGGACGAAACCGTTCTGGCTGAACGAGCTGGCGGCCCACGCATACCCCCGGGCGATGAGCGCACTTCGCAGGGCAGGTGGCGGGTTCTCGCTGCGAACTTCGGGAGCGAAGCCATGAATGCCGTGGGCCCAGAGCAGGAGTCCGCCGTTCCAGTCCGGCGGCATCTCGATGCGGTAGGCTGTCTGCTCCAGCGTGCCGTAGTAGGCGCGGGCGCCGGGCAATGGGTCGAACGGCACCGATACCGGGGTCGCGGCTGTGGGGGTGACGTCGAACAGGCGCGGCGGACCGGACATAACGGTGCTTGCAGGGGATCGGGGAGCTTCCCCGGTGGGGCCGAGGGCGGGCCCCTCATCCGGGCCGGTTGCGCAACCTGCCAGCATGACGGCCGCCGACATGAGGCCAAGGACCCGCGCCCGGCTTCGCATGATCCCCAGCCTACGGCACGCGGAGCGTAGGGGGCTGCTCTCGACCGGGGCGAGCGCGCAGTGGTATTCGGGCGCGCCTGTGGCGTACTTCACAATGAGAATGCCCGTCGGTTCGATAGGCTTGATCCATCACTATTGAAATCCGGGACATGCCTTGACCATCGCGACTTCCACTACCAGCGCACTCGCCGACAAGCTCCTCCGGCACCTGGAGCTGAACCGGGAAGCGCCGACGCTCGAGTATCTCCACCGCATCATCCGGGAACACCAACTTCGGGTGCCGTTCGAAACACTGACGAAGATCACCGACTACGAACCGGGCCTCGCGCGCGGCGACTTCCTGCCCTCGATGGACGAGTACATCGGGCGGATCGTCGAACGCGGGGCGGGCGGGCTGTGCTGGACGCTGGCGCGCGGGCTCCATTTCCTGCTCGACGACCTGGGTTTCGATGCGTCTCTGATGTATATGGACCCGGGTCATTGTTGCGTGCGGGTGGAGTTCCCCGAGGGCCCCTACTACGCGGATGTCGGCTACTCGGCGCCGATCTTCCAGGCCTATCCGCTCTTCGAGTCGTTCTCGCTCGACACCCCGCGCGAGAAGTTCGAGTACGAGGTGCGCGACGGTGGCATCTTCGTCACACGCAACCCGGGCCCCACGAAGCAGCTCGACCCTTCGCCGCGGACCATCGAAAGTCTGAAGCCGATCATCGACGGCGCGAACGATTGGAGCGCCGGGCGCAGCTTCCTCCACAACCTGGCATATTCGACGTACGTGGATGGCGTGTACACGACGCTGAACAACGGGCTGTTCCGGCGCTACCTGGCGTCCGGTGTGGAAGCGACGACGGTCGAGCCGGAGACCGTCCCGGGTCTCCTGCGCGAGGTGTTCGGCGCGGACCCGCAGCTCTACGTGGAAGCGGCCGCCGTGCACGCGCGGTACATGCCCCGGACCGCCTGAGCCCCACACGGACCAGGAACACAAAGCCCGCCGATCGGCGGGCTTTCTGGTGTGCGGGATGGAGCGGAAGACGAGGGTCGAACTCGCGACCTCCTCCTTGGCAAGGAGGCGCTCTGCCACTGAGCTACTTCCGCCCGCTGCCGGTCAGTATACCACGGGCACCCTTGCGGCAAATGCCTCAGTCGCCCAGGAGCGAGCTGTAGCCGAGGGCAACGACCTCTTCCACGTACTGGCTCCGCCAGCCGGGATCGGGGATTGCCAGGTGGCGCTCTCGGAACCAGCGGTGGAGCTGGAGGTACTCTTCTTCGAGGCGTGACCGCCAGGAATCCTCTTCCTTGAACAGCTCCGGGTCGACTTCGTCCAGGCCCTTCGACATGTCCTCGAAGGGCACGTCGATCTCTTCCTTCCAATAGGTGGCCAGGTAATCGATGGAGTCTTCGAGGTTCCGGCGGCACTCGTCCATGAGGATGGCCATCATGCCCGCCTCATCGGTGAGCTCGCCGTTGACGCGGTAGGTGCGGGCACAGGGTTCGCAGACGACGACGAGCTTTCGCGCGTCGCAATCCGACTTGTCGACGCACTCCTTGCAGCGCATGGCGAATTCGGCCGCGGCGGCCTCGCGCGTGTAGCCGACGATCATCTCGTCGCCGAGCGCGCCGCAGGCCTGGCACGACATCTTTTCGGAGAGGATTTCGTTGATGGCTTTGTCCCAGTCCAGCTGCATGCCTGCCTCCATTGCCATCGAGGGCGTCGGGTGAGACGCGCCCCCTAGAAGTCCAGTGTATACCAGCCGGTCTGCCCGGGCATTTCCTCGATGCCGACGGTGAGCCTCGTGAGGTGATGGGCGCCCTGGGCCCGGAGGGCTTCCAGGAGTTTGCCGGCAAACCACTCGGAGATGCATTCGGCAGTCGTGTTTTCGAGGGGGAGCGGCAGCACATCGCTGCGGGGGAAGACGTAGGTGCGCCCGGCGAAACTGACCGTCCACGAAGCCTCGGACTCTTCGATGGCGAGGTGCTTGCTGTTGCGCTGGAGGAGGAACTTGTGGTCCAGGTCCTCGGTCATGGCGCGGGCGGCGCGCTTGACCGCGCCAAAGTCCCAGATCCAACGGTCTTCGGTCAGTTCGCCCTCGAGTTCGATGATGACGTCGTAGTTGTGGCCGTGGAGCGGCTCGCAGGCGCCGCCAAAGGTGGCCATGTGGGCAGCTGCAAACCGCAGCCGGTTCCGTTCGACAGTTATCCGGCGAGTACCATGCATGTCCCTCATCGTAGCGGCCCGGCGCGGATCGCGGCTGCGCGGGCAGCCGCCTTGTCGGAACGTGTGCAGTTCGTCACAATCGCCCTTGGCGCGAACGCGCCGAGGACACAACCGTGGCGCTTATCTATGTAACCTCCTCGAACCCCGGCGAAGGCAAGACCGGCGTCGCGGCAACCGTTGCCCGCCAGCTGGCCTACGCCGGCACACCCGTCCGCCTGGTGCGTCTCGAAGATACCGAGGGCTCTGCCGCTCCCGCGGACGCCGCATGGTTCGCGAGCCTGGACTTCGCGCCGGGCAGCCCCGGCGAACCCGCGGGGACGCCGCCGCCGGCACGCGAGGCCGAAACACTCGTGGTCGAAGGCCCGCTCGCCGCCGCGCCAGAAGGCGCGAAGGTCGTGGTCGTGGCACGCCACCGGGCGCCGGCGGCCACGCCGGCCGGGACGGCCGCGGTGGTGGTGACGGGCGTCGATGGGCTCGCGGGTGTCCGCGCGACGGCCGGCTCACCGCTGGTGGTGGAGGTCGGGGAGGACCGCACGCTGGCCGGGTTCAGCGTGGCGGAAGTGCAATCGGCGCTGAACGTGCAGGCGCTGGTTGAAGGTGACGCGAGGGACGCGACCTCGGACCACCTGGTGATTGCGCCGATCGGTTCGGACGCGGGCCAGCCGTACTTCCGGAGGTTCGATTCGAAGGCGGTGGTGGTCCGGTTCGACAAGACGGACCAGCACCTGGCGGCCATCCGGGGCGGGCCGAACGTGCTCATCCTGACGGGCGGGCGGCGTCCTTCTGATTACCTGTTCGATGCCGCGAGCGCCAACGGGATCCCGGTCCTGCTCTCGCCGACCGACACGGAGAACACGGTCATCGCTCTCGAGGGCATCTTCGACCGGACGCGCTTCCAGGGCGCCCGCAAGCTCGACCGCATGGCCGGTCTGCTCGGTGGGTCGGGGTTGTTCGAAGCCCTGGGCTGAGCCTTGCGCCCCGGGGGCTGGTTACTCGCCGATGACGGGTCCGTCGTCGGGTGAGCTGGCCTGGTCCGGCTGGCGGCCACCAAACGGATCGCGGGTGGGACGCGCGGGCGACTGGGCCGGGATCCCGGGCGCCTGCCGGGGCATGGGGCGCGGGGCTGCCTGGGCCGCGGGTGGAGCGGACACCGGCGTGGGCCGGGGCTGGGGAGGCGCCTGCGGGCGCGGCTGCGGCTGGGGGCTCGCCTGCTGCCGCGGCTGAGGCGGGCGCACGGGGCGAGGCCCAAAACCTTCGCGCGGCGGCTTTTCGAGGCCGCAGTATGGGCAGGCCACCCACGCGTAGCTGAGTGGTTTCGAGCACTGGCGGCACGGTTCCTTCAGCTGGGTGCGGCATGACGGGCAGATGAGGTAATCATCGAGGACGCGGCGTTTGCAGGTAGGGCAGGCCTTCTGGTCTTCAAGCTCCTGGAGCAGCGCCTCTTCTTCGAGCGAGCGCTCGTAGAGCTCGGTGAGGGTGAAGCGGGGGCGGACGATGAGGTACACCCAGTGGCCGGGCAGGAAGAAGATCAGGACAAGCAACACGGCCACGGTCTGGAGGATCGGGTCGCGCGTACGCTGGCGAATGTCGCGGTAAGTCCAGAAGACGAGGGCAACCCAGATCGCCGCGAGATAGAGCGCGAGCACCGCCACGACATACCTGGCGGTCGTTTCCCACGAGCCTCCCGGCCACGAATCAAACATGCGGTTCTCCCATGCCGGCTCGAACGGCCGACGCCCAGACTAGTTTACGTCCCGGATACGGGCGACCGGGAAATGGATAGGGTGGGTGAGCGAATGCTAGACTGCCCGTGTGGATTCCACCGCCGAACTGGCCCCGCTTCTCGACGGCCTGAACGAGCCTCAACGCGCCGCCGTCACCCATGGCGATGGCGCCGTGCTCATCCTGGCGGGTCCCGGTAGCGGCAAGACGCGGGTGATCACCCAGCGGGTCGCGTACCTGGTGCGTGAGCGGCGGGTGCCGCCGTGGCGCATCCTGGCGGTCACCTTCACGAACAAGGCGGCGCGTGAGATGCGGGACCGCGCGGCGCGGCTCCTCGGGGAGGACGCGAAGGCCCTGCACATGGGCACTTTTCACAGCATGTGCGCCCGCTGGCTGCGGATCGATGGCGCGGCCATCGGGCTCTCGCCCGATTTCGTGATTTACGACGATGCCGACCAGGTTGCCCTGATGAAGCGCGTGCTCGAGGAACTCCATGTCGACCCGCGCCGGTACTCTCCCCGGGGCGTCCTTTCCCAGATATCGAACGCCAAGAGCGAGATGATTGTTCCCGAGCAGATGGCGGCCACCGTGCGGAGCTATAGCGACGAGGTGGTTGCACGGGCCTACGCGCGCTACGAGGCGTCGTTGAAGGCGGCCTCGGCGCTGGACTTCGACGACCTCCTCCTCTACGCCGTCCGCCTGCTCCAGAAGCCGGACATGCTGGAGAAGTACGCGGGGCGCTACCTCCACGTCCTCGTCGACGAGTTCCAGGACACCAACCCGGTGCAGTACGTGCTTGCCCGGCAGCTGGCTTCGGTGCACGGGAACATTACGGTCGTTGGCGACCCGGACCAGAGCATCTACTCGTGGCGCAGCGCCGATGTCCGGAACGTCCGGTACTTCGAGCGAGACTTCCCGGGATGCACGGTCTACCTGCTCGAACAAAACTACCGCAGCACGCCTGCCATCCTGCAGGCCGCGGACGCGGTAATCGGGAAGAACCCGGACAGGCACCCCCGGCAGCTGTGGACCGAACGCGAGGGTGGGGACCTGGTCACGACTTACGAGGCCTACAGCGACGAAGAGGAGGGCGAGTTCACCGCGACGGAGATCGCCCGGCTGGCCGCCGCCGGCCAAGCATATGGCGGCATCGCGGTGATGTACCGCACGAACGCGCAGTCCCGCGCCGTCGAGGAAGCGCTGGTGCGCCACCGCATTCCATACCGGCTCATTGGTGGGGTGCGCTTCTATCAGCGTCGCGAGATCAAGGACCTGGTCGCGTACTTTCGACTCATCCACAACCCGTTCGACGAAGCCAGCCTGCTGCGCGTGATCAACGTGCCCGGGCGCGGCATTGGCGACCGCACCGTGGAGCGGCTCCGGGAGCACGCGAACCGGACGGGGAGCACGCCATGGGACGCCGCCGTGGAGGTCGCGAAAGGCATGGGCGTCGCTGGTGTCACCGGGCGTTCCGCCTCGGCCGTCCAGGCGTTCGTCGGCATCATCGAGACGCTGCAGGCGCAGCGCGCGCTCCCACTCCCGGACTTGCTCGACCAGGTGCTCTCGCTGACCGGGTATGCGAAGTACCTGGAGGATGCGGACGAGTCATCCGAGGAACGCATCGAGAACGTGCTCGAGCTTCGCTCGGTGATGAGCGAGTACGAGGAGGCCGCAGGGGAGGGAGGGGACCTGGCCACGTTCCTCCAGGATGTCGCGCTTGTCGCCGATGTGGACGAGCTGCGCGAAGGGGCGTCGGCGGTCACGCTGATTACGCTGCACGCGGCGAAGGGCCTGGAGTTCCCGGTGGTGTTCCTCATCGGGCTGGAGGAGGGAGTCTTGCCCCACATCCGCTCGTTCGATGACCCGCGCCAGATGGAAGAGGAGCGGAGGCTCTGTTATGTGGGCATCACGCGCGCGATGGACCTGCTGTATCTCACGCGTTCGTACCGGCGGTTCTCGTTCGGGGCGCAGTCGGCGAACCCGCCGTCGCGGTTCCTGGCCGACATCCCGGCGCACCTGAAGCGACCCTTCGGGAGCACGCCGCGCACCTACATGGAGGCGGCTTCGGCACCGCCCCTGTTCGACGTGGACGAGGCGCCGCCCGCCGCCGCGCAGTGGGCCACAGGCGACCGCGTGGTCCACCCGAAGTTCGGGGCGGGCACCGTGGTCAGCTCGCACGCCAATGGCGGAGATGTCGAAGTCGTCGTGGCGTTCGAGTCGGCCGGCGTGAGGCGGCTCCTGCAAAGCTACGCCAGGCTGGTGCCAGCATGAGTTTCGAACCGCTCTTCCTCATTCCCGAAACCTCAGACGAGTGGCGCGACTGGCTGACGACTGGCGGAGTCAACATCCTGGCCATCGTGGCCGGGTTGCTCGTGGTCCGGCTGCTGGTGGTGCGCGTGTTCGGGCGGGTGGTCCGTTCGGCGGCGTTGCGCGCGGGACGGGCACGCCGGGAAGACCCGGCGATGGTGGAACGCCGCGTAAAGACGCTCCTTGCCACGCTCGGATGGGTGTTCACGATCTTCCTCGCGCTCGTGGGCACCGCGCTGGTGCTGGACCAGTTCGACGTCCAGATCTCGGCGGTGATCGCCGGCGTTGGCGTGGCGGGCATCGCTATCGGCCTCGGCACCCAGACCCTTGTCAAGGACGTGATCAACGGCCTCTTCATCCTTGTCGAGGGCCAGTACGCGGTGGGCGACGTGGTGCAGGTGGCAGGGGTCAGCGGCGAGGTCATCGAGATCACGCCCCGCCGGACGGTGTTGCGGGACATGAACGGGCACGTCCACGTCATCCCGAATAGCGCCATCACCGTCGCGACGAACATGACCCAGGGCTTCAGCCGCATCAACCTCGACGTGACCATCGCCTACGAGGAGGACGTCGACCGCGTCATCGCCGTCGTTGACGATGTCTGCGCCGGGCTGGCCACAGAGCGGCCGGAGGACATCCTTTCCACGCCAAAGGTGGTGCGGGTGAACAGCCTGGGCCAGGACGGAGTGGACCTGAAGATCGTCGGCGACGTGCGCGTGTTCACGCAGTGGGAGCTTACGGGCGAGCTGCGGCGGCGCATCAAGAAGCGCTTCGACGCGGAGGGCATCGAGATCCCCTACCACCGCGAGGTGCAGGTGCCGTTCGGAGGTTCGCTGGGGGCGCGTACCGCGAAGCGAAGCGCGACGCCAGATGAGGCTGTCCAGCCGCAAAACCCAGACTGACCTCTGCGCGGGCCCGAACGCGGACCGCGATCGGCGCAGGCGGTGGGGCCTTCGCGAACCGGAATGGAGGTCAGGCCGTCGAGGGCAGGCGCGGCCCAGCCTAGAAGCGCAACTCGAACTGGTCGATGCAGATTTTGTCGCCCTCGCCGCCGTCGATGCGCCCGGCGGCGGGCACGACGAGCCGGCCGAGGACGCGGTCGCCCTCCCGCCAGAAGCGGGTCTCTGTCGGCTCGGGGGGGTAGTGGGGCGCCGGGAGGCTCCCAATCGTGACCTCTTTGAGCCGTTCAACGCGCCCGCCGGCAAAGACGCGGCAGGCGTCCTGGAGGACCAGCCCCATGTTGCGGGGCCCGTGCGTCAAGGGTGCCGGGTTTCCCGCCTGCTGGATGAAGTGGGTCGTATTCCAGTCGCCTGACGGCACGGCCCAATCGAAGGTCACATTCAGGGGTGTGTCGTGGGCCACCACTTCGTCGGGCGCCCGGCCCGGCATGGCAATGCGCGGCGGCGATATCACTCCGGCGCCATCGGGAGCGCAGCCGAGGAGGAAGAGCAGCATCCAGCCTTCGAGGATCTGGCTGCCGCTTCCAGAATCGACGACTTCGAAGTTGAAGCGCACCAGCGCGTGGCCCTTAGAGGTCGCGCCGAGTTCGGAAATGCGGGAGGTTACCCGGCCGCGCCCGGCCTGTGGGATAGGGCCGAAGTACTTCGCTGCCCCGGAGCCCCAGCGCCCGACCTGCTGCCAGTTGGCATAGCCGCCGATGAGGCGGTCCATGACTTCGTCGCGGTTGCGCGCCAGCAGTGCGCCGTTGAACGGGACCATTGGGTGGCCCGCCGCGTCGGAGGCGCGCATGAGGCGGGGCAGGTCGCGATCGTCCCGGATCGAGCACCCGGTCGCCCGCGAGAGCAGCTGCGACGTTTGCCAGCTCCATTCGAACTCAAAGTCCGAGAATGCTGTGCCCGCGATGTCCAATGGCACTTTGAGGTCGGTCATGGTTGCTGACTCCTGGGAAACAACGGCAGTGATCGGGGTCCGCTGGTGCGCGGGCTAGATCGGATAGTCCTTGACGATGCCGCGGGCGATGACCGTCTTCTGGATGTCGCTCGTGCCTTCGGCGATGACCATGAGGGGCGCATCGCGGTAGTAGCGTTCGAGCGGCAGCTCCTTGCTGTAGCCGACGCCACCGTGGATGCGCATCGCGTCGAGCACGCACTCCTGGGCGATCTCGGTCGCGTAGAGCTTGGCGATGCCGGCATCGAGGTCGCTGCGGACGCCAGAGTCCTTCTTGCGCGCGGCATCGAGGGTGAGGAGGCGCGCCGCCCGGATCTTGGTGATCATTTCCGCGAGGCGGAGTTGCTGGGCCTGGTGTTCGAAGATGGGCTTGCCGAAGGCCTCGCGCTTCTGCGCGTAGCGGATGGAGTCGTCGAAAGCTGCCTGGGCAACGCCCACGCCGCGGGCCGCGACGTTGATCCGCCCGACCTCGAGGGCGCTCATGATGTGCTGGAAGCCACGGCCTTCGCTCCCGCCGAGCACCTGCGTGGCTGGCACACGGCAGTCATCGAAGGTCAACTCGGTGGTCTCCACACCCTTGTAGCCGAGTTTCTCCAGCCGGCGGCCGGCCGAGAACCCGGGCGTGCCGGCGTCGACCAGGAAGGCGGTGATGCCCTTGTGCCGGGGGTTGGCGGTGGTGTCGGTCTTGGTCATCGCCAGGTAGACGCCCGCGCGGTGGCCGTTGGTCACCCACATCTTCTGGCCGTTGATGATGTAGTCGTCGCCATCGCGGACGGCGGTCGTCTTGATGGCCTGGGCATCGGAGCCCGCATC
Source organism: Dehalococcoidia bacterium (assembly GCA_023382755.1). Taxonomy (GTDB): domain Bacteria; phylum Chloroflexota; class Dehalococcoidia; order Tepidiformales; family Tepidiformaceae; genus Amarobacter. Next base: position 14,512 of record JAHDWR010000012.1, on the reverse strand, counting down.
GGGCTCGGTGATGGTGAGGGCGCAGCGGATCTCGGGCTCGACGAGCTTCGGCAGGTACTTCTGCTTCTGCTCTTCGGTGCCGTATTCGCTGATGGCGTAGCCGACCAGCACATGGGTGTTGATGATGCCGGCGAGGCTCATCCAGCCGCGCGCCAGCTCCATGCAGACGCCGGCATAACACTCGAAGCTGAGGTCCAGGCCGCCGTAGGCTTCCGGGATCTTGATCCCGAAGAGGCCCATGTCCGACATCCCTTTCACGAGCGGGTCGGGGAACTCGTCGGCGTGTTCGTAGTCGCTGGCGACGGGCCGGACCTCGCGGTCTACCCAGACGCCCACGTTGGTGACGATCTCCTGCGCGATGGGGTCGGTGATATCAGCGGCGTAGTCTCGTGCCATGGACGGATCCTGAAAGAGCGAGATGTGTGTGCCGGTCAGTATCACCCACACCGCCGGTACTGACGACGACAGAGGCGACGGCCGAGCGTGCGCGGAGATCCGGCCGGAGGCTGCCCGCGCCAGACCGGGCGCGCGGCTGCTAGAATCACCATGGTCCGCGACCCGAATCGCGTTCGAAAACGACGGTCGTTGGTGCAGCGGGCCGGACAACAGTGGAGGTGAGCGGGCATCACCCTCACGTTTACGTTAGGCCGGCAAAATGATTAGGATGTGGCGAATGGTTGCCCCGAACGCGAAAGCGAATCCCGCCTGATGCAACGAGCACCTGGAGGCGGGCCACCCGGGCCGGGTCCCAGCAGAAAGCCCTCGTTCACCGCGGCCCTCGTTGTCTTCCGGAATCGAAACTACCGGTATCTCTGGACGTCGTCGCTCTTCTCGTTCACCGGGATGCAGATGCAGCAAGTGGGCCGGGCACTCCTCGCATGGGAACTCACGGAGTCGTACGGGGCGGTCGGCCTGATCTCGCTGTCCTTCGGGCTACCTATGCTGTTCTTCTCGCTGGTCGGGGGCTCGCTGGCCGATCGTTTCGAGAAGCGAAATCTCACGATCTCCTCGCAGACGGCGACCGCATTCTTCGCGGTGGTGACGGCGGTGATGCTGGTTACGGGCACGATCACGATCGAATGGTTGTTCGTGCTCGGGCTTGGGGGCGGGACCGCGATGGCCCTCGGCATGCCTGCGCGGAGCCCGCTGATGGCCCAGGTGGTGGGGCCGGAGAACGTGATGAGCGCTATGGCCATGTCCAACGCGGCGATGAACGTGACCCGGCTGTTCGGCCCGGCACTGGCCGGAGTGATGGTCGGCTTGTGGAACCTGGAGTCGGTGTACTTCCTCCAGTCGGGACTTTCCACCATCTCGGTGCTGTTCTTGCTTTTCGTCCCGACCGGCCTCGGCGGGGCATCGATGGTGCAGCGGGGGAACATGTTCCGGGAGATCGGGAACGGCCTCTCGTACGTAGCGAAAGACGCGAGGCTGCGGCAGCTCAACCTCTCGATGTTCGCGGTGAGCTTCTTCGCGATGCCGTACGTCATGCTGCTCGCGGGCTTCGTCCACGAGGACCTGGGCAAGGGCGACGCGGAGTACGGCTACCTGCAGTCGGTCTCGGGAGTTGGCGCGCTGGTGGGATCGCTGGGGGTGGCGACGCTCACGGCGTTCGACCGGAAGACGCTGATCCAGTGGGTCGCGGGGATCTGCGGCGGGCTGGGGCTGGTCGCGCTCGCGCTGGCCTCGCGGTCGTTCGGTTACCAGGGCGCCCTGGGCGCGACGCTGGTGCTGGGGCTGACCCTGACGGCCTACCAGACGCTGAATACCACGCTGATGATGGAATCATCGAAGCCGGAGTTCTACGGGCGGGTGATGAGCATCAACATGCTGAGCTTCAGCGCGATGCCGCTGATGGCGTTCCCCCTCGGGCAGGTCGCCGACTCCGTCGGCGTGACGAATATGTTCATCGCGCAGGGGGTGGTGGTTGTCGGGGTGATGGTGCTGATCAGCGTCTTGAACCCGGGGCACACCTTCGGGCGCTCGGCGCCGGTCCAGCATCCGCCGTTCGGAGCGCGGCCCGGGATGCCGCACGTTGGCCCGGAGCGGGTCGACGAAGTCGTCCCCACGGGCGGCAAGTAGGCGTTGGGACGACTACTCAGCCTCGAACACGGTGCTTTCGAGGATCTCTTCCGACTCGAACACCTCCTCGTAGCCGTCCCTGAAGACAAGAAACGACGACGTCGAAACAACGAATCCAGCGCCATCGTGGACCAGCCAGACATGCCTGATCTCGGTCACGTCCTGGAAGTCTGCCGGGCGGCCGGCTGAACCCTCTATCAAGCTCTCGCGAACCACGGCGTCCACCGGGGCGATCGATTCGTAGCGACTGACGCGCTCGCCCTCGTATTCAGTACTGCCCGTCCGGGATGCGCCGAATTTCGAGAGCCTGGCCTCCCAGTCTGCGGCCGGGCCCTCGTACTGTCCTCCACACTCGATTGCGTCCAGTCCGTATCCCGGCGCAGTGGGGAGCTCCAGAAAGCGGTTGTCATCCGTGATGAAGATGCCCGGACGCGGGAAGAACTCGACCACGTTTGTATCGCGCGTGGACCGGGTCTCGTACCACGGGATCCCCGTGGCATTGTCGGTCAGGGTCATCGTGGCCGAAGGCTCGCAGTTGGCGTCGACGCTGATCACGATCGTGCGGAGCGCGTCGGCTGGGGGCAGCATGGAAATCTCGCCGCCGGCGGCCTGGCGAGGCGGGACTGGAGCCTTTGGCTTCAGGTGACGGAGTACCAACCGGTAGGAGCTGGACGGAGTAACCGGGTTCCAGGACTCGAACCGGGTGGGTTCACGGTTGGTCGCAGACGGTGCGTCATCGCGTATCAGGAAGAATGCAGCGCCGGCCGCCGCCACGACCAGCCCGGCGAGTAACGGAACTATGAACCGGGAACGGAATCGCCACATGGCCGCCCTCCTCCGCGCTGCCCGTAAGGAAAGCGGCTGGGGCGCGAGGCGTCAAGCCTTTGGCGTGCCTAGCTGATTGTCTTCATGCCTTCGCGCGGCGCGCCGACCAGGATCGCCATGTTGCCGGCCGGCTGGCGGTTTTCGTACATGAGCTGGTGGCACTCGCCAGTCTGATCGAACGAGAACACGCGCGAGAGCGCGGGGTCGATCTTGCCTTCCAGCACGAGCTTGTTGAAGGCGTAGGCCTGGTCGTCGTTCGCAAAGTGCGAGCCCTGGAGACGCTTCTGGCGCATCCAGAGGTAGCGCAGGTCCACGTCGGCGTTGTACCCGGAGGTACCGGCGCAGATGACCACCATGCCGCCCGTATCGCAGACAAACTGCGAGGTCGGGATGGTGTCCTGCCCCGGGTGCTCGAAGACGATCCGCGGGCTCCGGCGCTCGCCGAGGATGTCCCAGATCGCCTTCCCGAAGGCGCGAGCGCCGACGGTGAACTTATTCATCTCCTCGCTCTCCCAGTGGGGCAGCCGGCCCCAGTGGTCGAAGTTCTTGCGGTTGATGCACCCGACGGCGCCGAGTTTCGTGCAGAATTCGTACTTGGACTCACTCGATACGACCGCGATGGGCTTCGCGCCCGCCTGTGCTGCCAGCTGGATCGCCATCGAGCCGAGCCCGCCGGAGCCGCCCCAGACGAGCACGACATCGCCTTCGCGGACGGTGTGCGGGGGCCACCCGAAGAGCATGCGATAGGCGGTCGCGCCGACCAGCGTTGGGGCGGCAGCCGCCTCCCAGGTGAGATGCTTCGCCTTGGGCATGCACTGGTGCGCCTGGACCTTCGTGAACTGGGCGAACGATCCCCAGGTGGTCTCGTACCCCCAGATCCGGAAGCTCGGGCTGAACATCGGGTCCTCGCCGGAAAGGACTTCCGGGGCGTGAACGTCCCAGGAGCCGCAGTGGACGACCACCTCGTCGCCGACCCTCACGCTGGTGACGGCGGAGCCGGTCTTCCAGACAATGCCCGAGGCATCGGAGCCGCCGATGTGGTGGTCCCAGGGCTCACCGCCCTTCTGGCGGGTGGCGATGACGTCCACGGGGCTGCCGAGGCCGGCCCACACGTTGTTGTAGTTCACGCCGGCCGCCATGACGTACACGAGGACGTCGTCCGGGCCGATTTCGGGCGTCTCGATGACCTCGGACTGGAAGGCCTGGTTCGGCTGGCCGAAGCGGGACTGGCGGATGACCTGGGCGTGCATCTTCTCCGGCACATGGCCGAGCGGGGGCGCTTCGCCGAGGGGGTAGAGGTCCTTCAGGGTGTCGGTGGTCATTGCGTCGTGCTCCTCGGGCACCGCGTCGCGCGGCGTCCCTTCGCGTGGTGCGGCAGCCCGCTTGTGTCACGCGATGATACCGCAGCCCTATCGACCGGTAAACGCGATCGGCGTCAAGCCATAGTCTGGAGCTATGGCTCTCCGAGACTGATTTCGCGCGCCTCGGCGGCACTCCGGTAGCAGGCGTCGACGACTTCGTGGGCGGCCAGCGCAGTGCGGAAATCCGGGAAAGCAGGACGTCCCTCGTGCACGCAGCGGAGGAAGGCGTAGTCCTCGTACATCCCGGCGCGGGCGAGGTCGACCTCGCCTCCCTGGAGGCCGGCGATCCCGACGTAACGCTCGAATACCTCATCGGCCGGGATCTCGCGTAGCGGCCCGGTCCTGCCCTGCCACCGGATCGGCCCCAGGAAGTCGTGGTCGGTGGCGAAGTAGCCGCCTTCGAAAAACACCTCCAGGTGCCGCGTGGATGGCCGGTCGTCGAGGGAGTGCCAGACGGACGAGAGCGATGTCTGGTGGCCGGCGGCATGCTGGAAGGTGGCGATGGCGACATCTTCCACGCCCTCGTGGCCCGTGGTGTAGCGCGTGTGGCAGCGGACGGCGGCGATATCGCCGAAGAGCCAGCGGAAGAGGTCGACATCGTGGATGGAGTGCTCGATGAGGGTGCCGCCGCCGGCGCGTTCGAAACTTCCGCGCCAGCTGCTCCCGTAGTGGCCGCGGATGGGAAAGAACTGGTCGTCGCGGAGGTGGGCGGTGAGCAGGGGGCCAAGTGCCGGGTCGGACATAAGATCGTGCATGACGGTGAAGACCGGCGAGTAGCGGAGGACGAGGCCCACCTGGTTCACGACGCCGGCTGCCTCGACCGCCTCCACCATGCGGCGGACCTCTGGCAGCGTCTTCGCGAGGGGCTTTTCGCAGAAGACGTTGTGGCCGCGGCTCGCCGCCGCGAAGACAAGGTCCGGGTGCTCGGCTGTTTCGGTGCAGACGTACACCGTATTCAGGCCGGGCAATTCGAAAACCTCCCGCGCATCGCTGGTGACCGTCCGGGAGCCGGTGATGGCGGCGAAAGAACCCGCGCGGTCGATATCGCGGTCGCACACGGCGGCGTAGTCGCCGGGTACGAGTTCGGAGCGGAGAGAGCCGCGCAGGTTGCGGGAGTGGAAACGGCCAATGTGGCCGCAACCGATGAGTCCGACGATGGGGACTGGCACGGTACCTCGCGGGAGGGGCGGAATTTGCGCGCATTTTACGCGGCGCTTGCGTCTCGTTGGCGAACGGTACCTCTTCCCGGGCAATACTCCATTTCGGCCGCCGGCGGAAGGAATCACCTGGGGGCGCAAGTGACCTTCCGCTGGCGGCCGTTTTGTGTACCGGGCCGGGCGCCCGCCCTGGCCGTTTCCCCTGTCCCGTCGCTTTGTCCGCTTCCGAGGCCCGTGCTATAGTCGGCCCCGTCCTTTAGGGACGAATTTCACAAACGGCTCCGGCGTGCTCTACGAATACGGTCACATCGGCATCCTGGTTTTTATCGCGCTGATCTTCCCGCTCGGCGCCCTGGTTACGTCGTGGGCGTTGCAGTACGTGAACATCCGCCCGGCGAGCAAGCCGGATGTTGTCCGCGACGACATCTACGAATGCGGATTGCGCACCGAGGGCCCGAGCCTGGTGCAGTTCAACTTCCGCTTTTATTACATCGCCCTGCTGTTTGTGCTGCTCGATGTGGAAATCGTGTTCCTCTTCCCGTGGGCGCTCGTCTTCGATGAGGTGGGCTGGGCCGGTTACGGCAAGGGCATGTTGTTCATCGGCACGTTCGTCATCGGCGGCATCTACGCCTGGCGGAAGCGGGCGCTGGAGTGGCGGCTGTGACCCGCGAGCTCAGCGGTCCCGAAGCCGCCAACCTTGCTGAAGCTGCCGTCCCCGGGTCGGTGGACCGGACCACGGAGACCGCCTGCTACCTCAAGCCCGAACACCTGGTCGCGACGCTCGAGGCGCTGAAATCCAGCCCCGAGGCCGACCTCGTGCACCTGACCAACCTGTGCGGTGTGGATTTCTGGGACCACATGGAGGTCGTCTACCACATCCAGTCGTTCGACCGGAACCAGATTGCGCTGTTCAAGGTCGACGTGCCCAACCGGGAGAACCCCGTTGTCCCGAGCGTCGTCCCGGTCTTCCACGGTGCGTGGATGCAGGAGAACGAGACCTACGACCTCTTCGGCATCAAGTTCGAAGGGCACCCGAACCTGTACCGGATCCTGCTCTGGGAGGGCTACCCGGGCTGGCCGCTGCGCAAGGACTTCCTTTCGATGCCCGGCGGCCTGCAGCCCGGCCTCGGCGAGTTTTCGGGGGTCTCCCACCGCCAGGAGCCGCCGGTGAAGGTGCTCGAATGACCGACGTCATCAAGAGTGAGCCGTTCGTCATCAATATCGGGCCGCAGCACCCGTCGACCCATGGCGTTTTCCGCATCCGCGCCACGGTGGATGGCGAAAAGGTCATGGATGCCGAGATGGTGATGGGCTACCTGCACCGCTCGATGGAGAAGCTCGCGGAAGAGCGCACGTACACGCAGAACATCCCGTTCACGGACCGGACCGACTACCTGAGCAGCATGTCGAACAACCTCGGGTACTGCCTGGCGGCTGAGAAGCTCGCCGGCATCGAGGTCCCGGCGCGGGGCAATGCGATTCGCGTCATCATGGCCGAACTCCAGCGCCTGGCAAGCCATTGCATGGCCGTGGGCGCCTTCGCCAACGACACCGGGGCGTGGCAAACGCCCGTGATGTGGTGCTTCCGCGAACGCGAGAAGATCCTCGATATCTTCGAAGTGACCTCCGGGGCGCGGCTCACCTGCAACTACATGCGCATCGGCGGTGTCGCCTTTGACCTGCGCCCCGCGTTCGAGCCAATGGTCCGGAAAGTGCTCGCCGACCTGCCGCCGTTCATCGAGGAGATGGAACAGCTGCTTTCGGGGAACGAGATCTTCATCAGCAGGACACGGGGCGTCGGCGTGCTCAGCCCAGAGCTGGCGACCAACGCCAGCCTGAGCGGCCCCATGCTCCGCGGGAGCGGCATCGCCTGGGACCTCCGCAAGGCCGACCCCTACTGCGGCTACGAGCAGTACGACTTCGATATTCCCATCGGCTACCAGGGAGACAGTTACGACCGCTTCATCGTGCGCCTGGAAGAGATGCGCCAGAGCGTGAAGATCATCCAGCAGGCACTCGATGGGCTCCCTTCCGGGCCGTTCCGGACCGAAGTCCCGCTGGCGTTGCGGCCCCCGAAGGGCGAGGCATACGCCCGCATCGAGAGCCCCCGCGGCGAGCTGGGCTACTACCTGGTGAGCGATGAGGGCCCCTCGCCCTACCGCTTCCACATCCGGCCGCCGTCGTTCATCAACCTCTCCGCGTTGAAGGAGATGACCGTGGGCGGCACGGTGGCCGACGCCATCGTCGTCCTCGGCTCGATCGACATCGTCGTGGGGGAGATCGACCGATGACGCCCTTCCTGGCCACCGATAACTGGTACGACCTGCGCGACCTGGCAAACCTTTCGCGCGAGATCCTGGAGGGGGCCGACAGGATCCTGCCGTTCGGCGTGGTCTACGTGCTGGCGGCGCTCATCGGCTTCGTGGCGAGCTTCCTGATCTTCGTCCTGCCTTCGCAGCTGTTCGTTGGCGTGTATGGCGAGCGGAAGCTGATCGGGCGCATCCAGTCGCGCTACGGGCCGAACCGGGTCGGGCCCTTCGGCCTGCTGCAGCCGATCGCCGACGCGATCAAGCTCATGCAGAAGGAAGCGCTCACGCCGACGCGTTCGGACCGGGTGGTGATGTACCTGGCGCCGGTGGTCTTCGTCGCGCCGGCGGTGCTGCTCTTCGCGGTCATCCCCTTCGGCCCGAACATGGTGTTCGCCGATATCCCGGTGAGCCTCATGTACTTCCTGGCGATCTCCTCGCTACCGGTGCTGGCGAACTTCATGGCCGGCTGGAGCGCCAACAATAAGTACAGCCTCTTCGGCGCGATCCGGATCGTCGCGATGACCATCTCCTACGAGACACCGCTGGTGATGTTGCTCCTCGGCGCGGTGGTGATCACGGGCACACTCAGCCTGCAGGGGATGGTGCTCTGGGCCGACGAGTACACAATCTGGCTCGCGTTCGTCCAACCGCTCGCCCTGGTGATCTACTTCATCTGTGTGAGCGCCGAACTCAACCGGACGCCGACGGACATCGCCGAAGCCGAGTCCGAAATCGTTGCCGGCTACCTCACCGAGTACTCGGGCATGAAGTGGGGCCTGTTCTACGGCATGGACATCGGCTACGCGCTCGCGGCCTCGGCCTTCGCGGCGACCGTGTTCCTCGGCGGCTGGACGCTCTTCGGCCTTGAAGAGTGGGTCCCGCCGTGGATCATCTTCATCGGCAAGACGCACCTGTTCTACGCGCTCTTCATCTGGACCCGCGGCACGCTACCGCGCCTGCGGTCGGACCAGCTAATGGCGTTCGCCTGGAAGTACCTGCTGCCGCTCGCCCTCTTCAACCTCTTCATCGTGGTGACCGAGCGGATGATCTGGTCGGAGGAGGGTTACGACCAGGCGTACATCTACCTGTTCGCCATCTTCAACATCCTGGTCTCGGGGCTGCTGGTCTATGCGTGGGCGCGCTTCAACGGCTACCGGCCGGACGAGGTGCCGATGCGCCCACGGCTGGTGAAGGACGCTCGCGGCTACGTCCCCCTTGGGGAGAACGAGTGATGGACGGATTCGGCGTCACGGTCGCCTTCTGGATCCTTGCGGCGGTCACGCTGGTGGCGGGCGGGGGCGTGATGGCTTCGCGCAACCTGCTGCACGCGGTGCTTTTCCTGATCCTGGCGTTCGTCGGCGTCGCGGGGTTCTTCGTGCTCCTTTCGGCCGAATTCATCGCCATGGCCCAGGTGATCATTTACGTGGGCGCCATCGCGGTGCTCGTGCTGTTCGCGGTGCTGCTTACGCCTCGCGCGAGCCGGGACAACAGCGAGACAGCGTGGGCGCTGCCCGGGATGCTCCTTTCCGTGTGCCTGGCGGCGATCTTCCTGTTCGTGGTGCACGACACCGAGTGGAAAACGGTGACGGAAGCACCGCTGCTGACCACGCAGGACCTCGGCCGGGCGCTCCTCGGCACGTGGGTGCTCCCGTTCGAAATTGCCAGCGTGCTGCTCACGGCCGCCCTCGTGGGGGCCATCATGCTCACGCGGTCGGCCGAAGAAGAAGCGGAGGATGCGCTCGCATGAGTATTGGCATCGAACACTTCCTGACCGTCGGTGCGCTGCTGTTCTGCCTTGGGCTCGCGGTGGCGCTGAGCAAGCGCAACGCCATCGGCGTGCTGATGGGTGTGGAACTCATGCTGAACGCCGTCAACCTCACCCTCATCACGTTCTCGCGGTTCTCCGTGAGCGAACGGCCGGTCACTGGCCAGACGTTCGCCGTGTTCATCATCACCGTGGCAGCTGCGGAAGCAGCAGTCGCGCTCGCCCTCGCCGTCTCGGTCTATCGCAACCGCGAGACCGTCGATGTCGACCAGTTCAATCTCCTCAGGTCGTGATTGCCGATGTGGGTTGAGTTCATGACCGCGCGCAACGCCTATGTAGCCCAAACGTGGAGCGAGCTGTTCGCTGCCGAGGGGCTCTCGGTGCGCATCATCCCGCCCATCGGCTACGGCGAAGAAGCTTCGATGCGCGATGCGCGCACGCTCTACGTACCCTCCGGGAAGGCCCACGTCGCCCGGGAAATCCTGAGGAAGATCTAGCCGATGCTGTTCCTCGAAGCCGCACCAGCCTCAGCGCCGACCATCGACGAAGCGATCCTCTGGGCGATCATGCTCTGCCCGCTCGCGGCGTGGGGGCTCATCGCTCTCTACGTCCGGAAGATCCCCGTGGCGGCGGGTTACCTGGCGATCCTCGGCGTGGGCGCGGCATGCGTCCTCAGCTACGTCACGCTCTTCAATGTGATGGATGCCGATGGCGGCATCGCGGTCCACAGCCACGAGTGGTTCTCGGCGGGGGACCTCGTGGTGAACCTCGGCGTCCGGGTCGATGGCCTCACGGCGGTGATGCTGGTCGTGGTGACCACGGTGGCGTTCCTGGTCCAGGTGTACTCGACCGGCTACATGCAGGGCGACCACGGTTACGGCCGCTACTTCGCCCACATGTGCCTGTTCACGTTCTCGATGCTGGGGCTGGTGCTGGCGGACAACCTCTTCCAAATGTTCATCTTCTGGGAACTGGTGGGCCTCTGTTCCTACCTGTTGATCGGGTTCTGGTTCCACAAGCCGAGCGCGGCAGCCGCGGCGAAGAAGGCGTTCATCGTCACCCGCATCGGCGACCTGGGCCTGCTGGCCGCGCTCCTGCTCGTGTGGACGCGCGCCGGGACTTTCGACGTGACGGCCATCCAGGAGTGGGCGACCAGCGGCGAACCCGAAGGGTACATCGTCACGCTGTTTGCCCTGGGCCTGTTCGCGGGCGCGGCCGGGAAGTCCGCTCAGTTCCCGCTCCACGTCTGGCTTCCGGACGCGATGGAGGGTCCGACACCGGTCTCCGCCCTCATCCATGCGGCGACGATGGTGGCCGCGGGCGTCTACCTGGTCGCGCGCTTCTTCCCGGTCTTCGAAGCCTCGCACGATGCAGCCCAGTTCGTCGCCTGGATCGGCGCCATCACCGCGCTCGTCGCGGCGACCATCGCGCTCGTGCAGACCGACTTCAAGCGCGTGCTCGCCTATTCAACGGTCAGCCAACTGGGCTACATGATGCTCGCGCTGGGCACGTTCGGGTACGTCGCGGCGATCTTCCATCTCTTCACGCACGCGTTTTTCAAGGCGCTCCTGTTCCTTGGCAGCGGCTCGGTGAACCACGCGACGAACACCTTCGACATGCGCCAGATGGGCGGCTTGAAGAAGCACATGCCAGTCACCTACTGGACGTTCATCATCGGCTCGCTCAGCCTCGCCGGCATCTTCCCGCTGGCCGGTTTCTGGTCGAAGGACGAGATCCTGCTCGACGCGTGGCGGCACGACCGGGCGCTCTGGGTCATTGGCCTGAGCGTCGCGTTCCTGACCGCGTTCTACATGTTCCGGGCCATCTTCCTGACGTTCCACGGCGAGTACAAAGGCGGGCAGCCAGTCGACCACCACGACGAGGACTCGCACTTCCATGGCGACCCGGCCCACCCGCATGAGTCCCCGTGGGTGATGAAGGGCCCGCTCATCGCGCTTTCGGTGCCGGCAATCGCGGCGGGGTGGCTCGCCTACGACCACCTGTTCAAGGACTTCATCGAGGCGGCCCTGCCACACGCCGAATCGCACGGGAGCACGTTCGAGATCGGCATCGCCATCAGTTCTTCCATCGTGGCGGTGGCGGGCATCGGCGCGGCATGGGCCATCTACATGAAGCGCTGGGTCACGTCGGAGTCGATCCGCGCGACTTTCGCGCCCTTCGCCATCATTTTCGAGAACAAGTACTACCTCGACCGCATCTACGAAGACCTGTTCGTCCGGACGATCTTCCAGCGGGGCTGGAACGCCCTCCTCCAGGCCAACGACCGGTATGTGGTCGATGGCATTGTGAACGGCTCCGGCCGGGTGGCGCGGGAGGCGAGCACGCGCCTGAAACTCATCCAGACCGGCCAGGTCCAGAGCTACGGGCTCGGGGTAGTGGCCGGAGTCATCATCATCGTCGTCGCCGTTATCACGGCGAACCCGCTGTAGGAGGCGGCCGTGGAACTCTCTCTCCTCGTCTTCCTCCCCGCCGTCGCGGCTGGTGTCATCCTTCTCCTCCCGCGGAGGCTGGAGCAGCACTCCCGCTGGGTGGCGCTCGGGGCCTCGGTCGCGATGCTGGCGCTCTCGATCCAGATGTTCTTCGCGTTCGACCTGAACCAGGACGGCTACCAGTACGTCGTCGACAAGAAATGGGTCGACATCGGGCAGTTCGAACTCCGCTACATCCTCGGCGTCGATGGGCTGAGTATGCCGCTCGTGCTGTTGACGACCTGCCTGACGGTGGCGTCGGTGCTGGTCTCGTTCAGCATCACGCTCAGGCCGCGGGCGTACTACGCCTGCCTGCTGGTCCTGGCGAGCTCGGTGGTTGGGGTCTTCACGGCGCTGGATTTCATGCTCTTCTTCCTCTTCTGGGAACTCGAGCTGTTCCCGATGTACCTGCTCATCTCGGTGTGGGGCTCGGGCCGTAAAGAGTACTCGGCCATGAAGTTCGTGCTGTACACGATTGCCGGTTCGGCCTTCATGCTCATCGGCATCCTGGTTCTCGCCTTCGCGGGCGATACCTTCGATATTCGCCTGCTCAGCGCCGAGGGGCGGATCGCCGACCCGCTCATCCCGCTCGGCTGGGTGTTCTTCTTCCTCTTTGTGGGCTTCGCCGTGAAGCTGCCGATCGTGCCGCTGCACACGTGGCTGCCCGATGCCCACGGCGACGCACCGACGGCGGTTTCGGTGATGCTCGCGGGCGTCCTCCTGAAGATGGGCGGCTACGGGCTCATCCGCATGTGCGTCACGATGATGCCGGATGTCGCCGAGGACTGGGACATCTGGTTCGCGGCGATCGGGGCCATCAGCGTGCTCTACGGCGCGTTCATCACCCTGCGCCAGACAGACGTGAAGAGGCTCATCGCGTACTCGTCCGTCAGCCACATGGGGCTGGTGCTCCTGGGCATCGGGGCGCTCGGTAACGTGGGGCTGGTCGGGGCGACCTACCAGATGCTGGCGCACGGCCTGATCACGGGCCTCATGTTCGTGATGGTCGGGCTCATGTACGAACGGACCCACACGCGCGACATCGCTCGGCTCGGGGGCCTGGCCCGCCAGATGCCGCTGATTGCCACCGGCATGGTGTTCGCCGGGTTCGCCAGCCTGGGGCTCCCGGCCCTTGCCGGCTTCATCGCCGAGATCACGGTGTTCCTGGGGACGTTCCAGGAGTACGAATGGGCCGTCCTGATGTCCATCTTCGGCGTGGTGCTTTCGGCCGGCTACGTGCTCTGGATGCTCCAGCGCGTCATGTTCGGCCCGGTAAGGCATGAATGGGACGGTCTCACCGACCAGCGGCACTGGTGGGAGCACACGGTGGTGATCGGCCTCGCGGCCCTTGTCGTGCTGCTTGGCGTCTATCCGGACCTCATGACCGAAATGATCGAGCCCGCGATTGACTCCATCGTGCTGAGGATTGAAGCGTGAACAGTCTCGATGTCGTTGGTCCTCAGCTCGCCGTCCTCGCGGCCGCCGGTCTCGTGCTTTTGGTGGACTCGCTCGTGCCGCAGCAGCGCCGGTTCCTGCCCGTTGTCGCATTGCTGGGGCTGATCGTGTCGGCACTCTGGACGACTTCGTGGGTCGGGCGTGGCGACTACCAGCTCGCCTTCGATGGCACGCTCGCGCTCGACAGGTACTCGGTCTTCTTCTACTACGTGTTCGCCGGGATCACGGCGACCGTGGTCCTCGCGTCGATCGACTGGGTAAACCGCGAAGGGCGAGGGCAGGGCGAGTACTACGCGCTCGTGCTGACCGTCTGTGCGGGGCTGATGTTCCTGTCGGCCTCCCGCGACCTCATCACGATCTTCCTCGCGCTGGAACTCTCATCCATCCCGCAGTACATCCTGGCGGGCTGGGGCAAGGACTCGAAGTCCAGCGAGGCGGGCCTCAAGTACCTCCTGCTCGGCGCGATCGCATCGTCGCTCCTGCTCTATGGGATGGCGCTCATCTACGGCATCACCGGCACGACGCTGCTGCCGGAGATCGCGGCGGCGATCAAGGCCGACGGCGAAACGTACCGCGGCCTGCTCGTGGTCGCGACCATCCTGCTCATCGCCGGGTTCGGCTTCAAGATGGCGGTGGTCCCGTTCCAGATGTGGGTGCCCGATGTGTACCAGGGTGCGCCGACTCCGGTTGCAGCGTTCCTCTCGGTCGGTTCGAAGGCGGCTGCCTTCGCGGTCGTCATCCGCATCTTCTTCGAAGGGCTGGACGCGGAGTTCCTCAGCGACGACTGGTCGATGATCTTCGCGGTCCTTGCAGCCGCCTCGATGACGCTCGGCAACGTGATGGCCATCGTCCAGACGGACATCAAGCGGATGCTGGGGTATTCCTCGGTGGCCCAGGCCGGGAACTTCATGATCGGGCTGGCGGCCATCAGCGTCCCGGGCGAGGAGTTCACGCTCGGGGCGAGTGCCATCCTCGTGTTCGTGGCCGCCTATGCGTTCACGAACCTGGGCGCCTTCGTCGGCGTCATCGCCATTTCGCAGCGCATCGGGAGCGACCAGATCAAGGACTACGC
>JAHDWR010000011.1 GCA_023382755.1 Dehalococcoidia bacterium | reverse complement strand
ACTACTCCCGGGGCTGTGCCCGGCTACTCCTGGCGGGTCGCGAAGGGCGACGGCGAGAGCGTCACGGTCATCGCCTTCACGCCCGACGACGACCAGGCGGCCGGGGCCACGCTCTCGTTCGCGTCCCAGGCCACCGGCGAGCACCGGGCGACGCTCGAAGGCGAGGTCGGCGTCGAACACCGGCGGCGCGGGCTCGGGAGCGCGATCCTGTCGTGGGCCGAAACGGTGGCGCGCGAACACTTCGCGGAAAAGCTGGCCGGCGGCCAACCCGTCACGTTCCGGGTCGACATCGACACTCCGGGCGACGACGCGGCCCGCCTCTACCAACGGCACGGGCTCGAGCTCGCGGTGGCCGAAGACGAAATGACCCGCCCCCTCGACGACCTGCCGGACGTCCGCATCCCCTCCGAGTACACCGTCCGCCACTGGGACAGGATGTCGGCGCCGCTCTTCTACCACGCCTACGATTCGGCCTTCCGCGACCGGCCGGGCTTCCCGGGGTGGGACGAGACGCGCTGGTGCGCGACCTACACCGGGTCCGAAGACTTCCAGCCGCGGCACTGCCTGGTGGTGCTCGATGGCCCCGAGCCGGCGGGCTACGCCGTGTGCTGGGTCGAAGGCGATACCGGCTGGGTCATCCAGATGGGCGTCCGGCCCGAGTGGCGCGGGCAGGGGCTTGGCGCGGCCATCCTCTCGCGCGTACTGCGGAGCTTTGCGGACGCCGGTCTGCGGACGGCGGCCCTCGAGGTGGCGACGAACAACCCCACCGCCAGGCGGCTGTACGAACGGATGGGGTTCGAGCGCACCCACTCGTGGCAGTCGTGGCGAAAGACCCTGGGCGCCGGGAGCTGACTCTCGCCAGGCGAAGGCGGCCCCTACACTGGGACGATGGAGATTGCGAACCGCCCGGGCTGGTGGAACCCGCGCTGGGGCTGGAAGACCTGGCTGATGGC
This sequence comes from Dehalococcoidia bacterium, assembly GCA_023382755.1. Classification (GTDB taxonomy): domain Bacteria; phylum Chloroflexota; class Dehalococcoidia; order Tepidiformales; family Tepidiformaceae; genus Amarobacter. Next base: position 29,689 of record JAHDWR010000011.1, on the reverse strand, counting down.
CGCCCTCATGGTGTTCCCGACGCTCGGGTTCGCCGTCTGGGTGCTCATGGAGGCGGGGGGCGAATCGCCGATCGACCCTGCGACCCAGGCGCTCGCCGAACTGAACGCCGGCGGGCCGGTCATCGCCATCTCCGGGACCGAACACACCAGCTACCACTCCCCGGGACCGCTGCCGACCGCGACCGAGCCGCGGGCCGATGGCCGGGACACGCTCGTCTGGTTCACGAGCCCCAGCTGTGCTCGCTGCGACGATATGCTCTTCGTCCACGGGGTGCTGGCCGAGGCCCGTGACCAGCTCGTCTTCATCGAAAAGTCGGCCGACCGCGACACGGCGGACGAGCGTTACGGCGTTACGGATGTGCCGGCGTTCGTGCTGCTGGATGCGACGGGAAAGGAGCTGGGACGGTTTGGGTTCGCGGCAGACGAAGCGGTGTTCCGGCTAGAGCTTGCCCGGTTGGTCGCCCGGCCGGAGTAGCGGGTCAGTCGGTCTCGACGGGTACCGGGACGAGGGCGGGCCTGTGCGGGTGGGGGTGGAGCGGCAGCGGGATCGGCATGAAGCGCGGCAGCTGGATAAACACGAAGGTGGCAGCGCCGATGAGGCCCATCGCCGCCAGCACCGGCCGCGCGCCGGCAACCTCGACGCCAACGCCCATGAGCAACAGCGGAAGCACGACGAACGAGTCGGTGAGCGTGGCCTGGACGGCGAAGACGCGCGACTGGTGGGCGAGCGGGGCTGCGGCCGTGAGCGCGACGCGGGCTGAGACGAGGGCGAGCGTGACGGCTAGGCCCACGAGGAAGGCGACCGGGAAGGCCACGATGAACGTCGTATTGAGGCTGGCTTCGAGGTCGGCAAGGGGACCGACCTGGCTGAAGGTGAGGACCGCCTCGAGGCCGTAATCGAGCGCCGCGAGCGCGAAGACGCCGACGACCATCGCTACGAGGGCGAGACGCATGACCTTCTGCGAGACATCGGCCGTAACCGAAGCGGCGGACCAGGCAAGGCCAGCGAGGACGCCGACAGCTCCGGGAGCAACGAGGAAGATGCCCCACTCCTCGCCGAGGGAGATGTCGTTGCGGAGGTAGAGGGGCAGGGCGACCACGATGCCCTGGACGATCATGGTCTGCACGGCGAGGACAGCGAGCGCATCGCGCGCCATGGGGGAGCGCTTGAACACGCGAAGGGAATCGCGCAGGGAAGAGTGGTCGCCGGAGGGTTCGCGCGCCGGCTGGCCGTGGCGGAGGGAGAGGGCGATGGTGATGGCGGAGAGGACGATGCCGCCGGCCAGCGCGCCCGCGAGCATCGCCTGGGTACCGCCGATGACGAAGAGGAGCGGCGCCAGGACAAGCATGCCGGCGCCCTGTCCGGCGTATTGCAGGGCAACGCCGAGCGAGTGGGGTGTGGCGCGGCCCTTGCCACAGAGCACGCGGACCATGGCCATTTCAGACGGGGAATAGACCTGGGAGACCGCCGAGTAGGCGAAGATTACGCCGGCGCCAACCGCGGCGGCGTTGAATTCGAAGAAACAGAGCGCGATGACACCGGTGCGAAGCACGGCGCCGAGGGCCATGCCGCGCCCCGGTCCTATCCGGTCGGCAAGCGCGCCGCCCATGACGCCGAAGAGGAGGGACGCCGCAGTGGTCGCGACGAGTAGCGAACTGAGGCCAACGGCCGCGCTGTCGCTGGTGCCGGCCACCACGAAGAGGGAGGCAAAGAGGAGGTTCTGGGCGACCTGCCCAAAGAACCTCGCCGAGTAGTACAAGACCCGCCCCGACCTCATCGTCCCGACCGTCCCACGCACCACCACCAGTTGTTTCACAAAGTAGTTAACGGTAATGCGGGGCCGATGCAGCAGGGGGCTGCGGCTGGCCCACGATCCTACCCCTGGCCGAACCGTACCACGGGGAGGGTCCCGGCGCCGAAAGGTATGGGAAATTCCTCACAAAAGGTCGTGAAATCAGGGAGAACCCTGAGCCGCGGCCGGGGTTGCGAGGGCCAGCATTCAGGGTGCGGCGTCGGCGGGAGAGGACACCTCGACCCGGTACCCGGAAAAGAGGGTAACGGCGCCATCGGGCTCGGCAATGGACTTCAGGTATTCGGGCGGCAGCCGCTTGATGAGGCTGACGGCGCACGGCACGCAGATGCCGTGCGACACGCCCTCGCCGGGTGGCTTCCCGAAGACGGTAGCGTTGCACCAGGCGCAGACGACGGGGTGACTGTCTCCCTGCATGTCCGCGCCAACGTACCACCGGATGGGCTGGATCCGGCACGTTCCGTCAAGTAGTCACTTCCCTGTCACCGAGGCTTCACCGCTCCGCGCGTAACGCGGCGGAAATGGCTGGATCCGGCGGGCGGTTGCGCCCGGCCCTGATATTCCCCCGGGGACCCCGGCCGGGAACCTCCCGCGGGAAGCTTCCCGGCAGACGCCGCGAGCGGGTGCGGGGTGAGGACCGCGAGTTCGAAACCGGGGCCAACTCCCCGGCGGGAATATTCCCCCGTTCCCGGCCGGGAACAGGCGGCGGGCACGGCGGGAACAGTCCCGGGAAGGTCCCCAGATGGGCAGAGGCGATGCTCCCAATCGGGAAAGTCCCCGATGGAGATGGTGGCGGCCGTACCGGAGGATGGGGGCATGACCGATGACTTCCCGATCCTGGCCGCGGTGGCGGCGAGCCCCACCCACCCGTACGAGCTGCTCGAACACCTGCAGGCGCTCGGCCTCCGGGCGACGAGGAGCACGCTGTACCGGCGGGTGGATGGGCTCATCGAGCGGGGTTACCTGGAGGCAGAGGATGGCCGGGGCGAGAGCGGGCACTTCCGGCGCCTGCTGCGGCTGACGGCGAGGGGCAGGGAAGCCGCGGGGAGGGAGGCCGCGGAGGTACTTCGCCGGGAGCCACTGGAATCGCCGCTGTTCGCGCTGGCGGTGGCGGCGGCCGGTGTCTCCCAGCGGGAGGACGCGCTGGGGGTGCTACGGCCGCGGTTGGCGGCGGCGGCCCGGCGGCTGACCGAGGAAGAGCGTGCTCTACGGGAAGCGGAGGCGGACCCGTGGAGCGAGGCGGCGCGGGAACGCCGGATCGCTCACCTCCAGGCGGATATCAGCTGGTTACAGGGGTTACTGGCGCGGCGGTTTGGGGGGCGCGGAGAAGACCGCATCACCCGGCGAGCGGGTTAACGGCCCGGAGGCCATCGACAGAAGGGAACCTCTGGTCGAACGTCCAAAGTTCATCGATCCGATGGTGCAAGCAGAGGGCCGCAAGCTGGACATCGAAAACAGCGGCGCCGGCGGGCCGCATCCGTTGGGCCAGGGCGAGCCAGGCATCGTTGAATCGGGGTGGCGGCATCAGCGCGGGCATGAGGCGCAAAGCGCGCTGCAACAAGAGGTACGCGCTTTCCGGGGCGACCGCGTAACCGCGCGGCTCGGTGATCGTTCGCCAAAACTCGCCCAGACAAACGAAGGGGATGTGGACCGCGCTGCCCGCCTCGGCGGCATATTGGAGTTCCTCTCCAAGCCGAGGGCGCAGGTCGCTCGCCGGGCCGAGGAACGCCACGAGTACGTTGGTGTCGAGGGCGATGCGCTTCAGGTTGCAGCCCGCTTCCGGCTCATTCGCTCGGCGGCGCGTTCGAGGTCATCCAGGAGTTTCCACGCATCTGAGGCGTAGAGGTCTTCCCGAGAAGCGTTCCCGGGTTTGCCCCAGCCTCGTACGCGCTCGTTCGCCCGGTGCAGCGCCAGCCTGTGGCGCAGGCCGTCCTCGACAAGCTCGCGCAGGGTGACGCCCTCGTCGATGGCGGCCTTCTTTGCTGCCTTGAGGAGCTCGTCATCGATCTCGACCGTGGTCTTCATGGGCCCATATTACCATATTGCCGTAGACCCATATTTACGGGCCTAACCCCTCGGGAGGCCGAGGCCGCGCATGGCGATGATGTTGCGCTGGATCTCGCTGGTGCCGCCGCCGATGGGGCTGGTGGTGCTGTGCATGTAGAAGCGCGGGAAGCGGCCGCCCATGGCGCTGGTGTCGTCGCGGTCGGTGATCTGGCTGTAAAGGCCGGCGAGGTGCATCGCTGTTGAGGCGAGACGGACATCGAGCTCGCTGGAGAAGAGCTTGGCGATGGAGGACTCTTTGTTGGGGATTTCGCCGCGCTCTTGCATGGAGATGATGCGGTAGCAGATGAGGGCTTCGACCTGGGCTTCGATGGCGCGGTCGGAGAGTTCGTTGCGGACGTGAGGCGTGGTGGCTACCGTGTGGCTACCTACTCGAGACTCCCTCGCGAACGCGACGAGGTCCCGGACGATGAGCTGATGCGCGACGCTGGTGGCGATGCCGGAACGCTCGAAATCGAGCGTGGTGGTGGCCAGGTACCAGCCGCGGTTCTCCTCGCCGAGGAGGTTCTTCGCGGGGATGCGGACATCTTCGAAGTAGACCTCGTTGAATTCGTGGCTGTTGAGCATGTTGATAAGCGGCCGGACGGTGATGCCGGGCGTCTTCATATCGACGAGGAAGTAGCTGATGCCGCGGTGCTTGGGAGCATCGGGGTTGGTCCGGGCGATGAGGATGCCCATGTGCGCGTGCTGGGCGCCGGAGGTCCAGATCTTCTGGCCGTTGACGACGTAGTCGTCGCCGTCACGGATGGCGCGGGTCTGGAGGGAGGCGAGGTCGGAACCGGCGCCGGGCTCGGAGAAGAGCTGACACCAGATGTGTTCGCCGGAGATGATCTTCGGGAGGTACTCGGCTTTCTGTTCCTCGGTGCCGTAGACCATGACGGTGGGGCCGGCCCAGCCGTGCCCAATGCCGCCGGGGCGAGGGGCGCGGCGCCAGGCGAACTCCTCGCTGAGGATGAACTGCTCTTTAACGCTGAGGCCGCCGCCGCCGTGCTCCCTGGGCCAGGCGGGGGCGCCCCAGCCGCGCTGGTTGAGCTTTGCGGTCCATCCGCGCATGAAGTCCACGAACCCGGGAAAGGCGCGGCCGGCGCCGTTGAAGAGGCCCCATTCGGTGGGGCGGCTGCTGTATTCGGGGGGGAACTCGGCATCGAGGAAGCTGCCGACCTCGGCGCGGAAGGCCGTCTCGCGTTCGTTGTCTCGGAATTCCATGGGTTCTCTCCCGGGCTGGCAAGTGGCCCGATTGTGATTCGCCGGAGCGCCGTTGTCGATGTAGCTACTCCGTAGCCACTCTCGGGGGAGGGAGGCCCGCTTCCATGCGGCCGAGAAAGGCCTCGACTTCGGCCCGGAAGAGGGGGTTCCGGATGGCACTGAGGTGGCCCTCTTCGGCGAGGGTCACAAACCGGGCCCCCGGAATCGCCGCTGCGAGGTCGTGGGCCGGCGGGAAAAACGGGTCGCGCGTGCCGGCCGCGACGAGTACGGGGACGTGGATTTCGTGAAGGCGGGCGGGGTCGACCGGCTGGTTGCCCCGGAAGACGCCCCGAAACACGCGGTCGAGCGCGATGGGGTCGAACTGCGAGAAGTACCCACCGAGAAAGCGCGCGAGTTCGACTGGTTTGCGGCGAGGGGCTGTGCTCGCTGCGGCCTGGCGTTCGATCGAGAAGCGGCCACGGGCGCGGGGGAAGTAGCTGCCCATGCCGCCGATGATGGCCGCCTCGACCCGGTCCGGGTGATTGAGGAGCAGTTCGAGGGCGACCATGCCGCCCATGGAGTAGCCGAAGACGGGGGCGCGCCGAAATCCCTCCCGGTCCATGACGGCGAGGACATCCTTTGCCATTGCCGGGACCGAGTAGGCGGTGGTGGCGTAGGGCTTCTGGCTGCGGCCGTGTCCGCGGAGGTCGGGGATCAGAAGGGTGTGGTGGGAAGAGAGCAGTTCGACCCAGCCGGAGGAGACCCAGTTTGTGAGGCCACTGGACGAGTAGCCGTGGATGAGGACGAGCGGGTGCCCGCTGCCGGCGACGCGGTAGTGGATGCGGAGTCCGCTGCGGCGGGTGTAGGGCATGGATCGAGTGTACCGAACGGGGGCGGCGGGAGATTGAGGCGGGGGGGCGGAGGTTGTAGGGTTGCCCGAGTGGACACATCCAGGCCCATCGCTTGCGTAACGATCGGACTGGCGCCGGAGGTGCTGGGGAGGCTCGAGGCGGAGTGCGAGGTGCGGGTGGTGGGTGCCGACGCGCCAGCGCGTGTGTTACACGGGGCGCTCGCTGACGCGCAGGGCCTCCTCTGCAGTGCGCTCTTGCCGGTGGACGAGCGGCTGATGGCTCGCGCACCGCGGCTGCGGGTGGTTTCGAACTTCGGTGTTGGCTTCAACAACGTCGACCTTCCGGAGGCGACCCGGCGGGGGATCGCCGTGTGCAACACGCCGGGAGTGCTGAGTGACGCGGTGGCGGACCTGACGCTGGCGCTGATCCTTGCGGCCTCGCGGCGGGTGGTCGAAAACGCGGCCCACGTGAGCTCGCGAGGGTGGTCCGGCGGGCGCCCGGCACCGGCGCTCGGGTTCGACATCGGAGGAAAGACGCTGGGGCTGGTTGGCCTGGGGCGCATCGGGCGGGCGGTGGCCCACCGCGCACGGGCGTTTGGGATGCAGGTTTCGTACCACGACACCTTCAGTGAGCCGCCGGAAGAACTCCGGTATTGCCAGTACCGGCCGCTGGACGACCTGTTGGGCGAGTCGGACATCGTCTCGCTGCATGTGAACCTGACGGCGGAGACGCACCACCTGCTGGGGACGCGCGAGCTGGGGCTGATGAAGCCCACGGCGTGGGTGGTGAACACTTCCCGGGGGCCGGTGATCGACCAGGCGGCGCTGGTGCGGGCGCTCCGGCAGGGGACGATAGCCGGGGCGGCCCTGGACGTGCTGGAGTCGGAGCCGCCGGCGGCGGACGAGCCGATCCTTTCGCTGCCGAACGTGGTGTTGCTGCCGCACGTCGGTTCGGCAACGGTGGAGACGCGGGCGGCGATGCTGGACCTGGCGGTGAAGAACCTGCTGGCGGTGCTTTCGGGGCAGGAACCGCCGGCATGCGTGAACCGGGAGGCGTTGCCGCGGGCACTGGAGCGGCGATAGGGGGCCGGAGCCCGATGATAGTTCGTGAGGAGGAACTCATGCGGACAAACGCGGTGAAGGAGAAGTGGGCGAGGGGCGAGGTGACCTATGGCGGGTGGCTCTCGGTCCCCAGCTCGTTTTCGGCGGAGGTAATGGCGCACCAGGGGTTCGACTGGCTCTGCATCGACATGCAGCACGGGGTGGTGGACTACCAGGCCGCGGTGACGATGCTGCAGGCGATCGGTTCGACGGAGACGATCCCGATCGTGCGCGTGCCGTGGAACGAGCCGGGCATCATCGGGAAGGTGCTGGACGCGGGCGCGATGGGGGTCATCATCCCCATGGTGAACAGCGTGGACGAGGCGAAGGCTGCTGTGGCGGCCTGCCGGTACTACCCGGATGGCGCCCGGAGTTACGGGCCGACGCGGGCGGCGTACTACGCCGGGGCGGACTACTTCGCGAACGCGAACCGGGAGATCGCGTGCATCCCGATGATCGAGACGAAACAGGCGGTGGAACGGCTGGACGACATCCTTGCCGTGCCGGGGATCGACGCGGTGTACGTCGGGCCGGCAGACCTGAGCATCACGCTGGGGCTGCCTCCGGGGATGAACAACGGCGGGGCGTTCGAGGAGGCGCGGGTGCTCATCGCCAAGAAGTGCGCCGCGCACGGGGTGACCCCGGGCATCCACGCGAACGCCGGGCTGGCTGCCAAGCACGCCGCGGCGGGCTACCGGATGATTACCATCAGCGGGGACGCGGTTGCGCTGGCGGCCGGGGCGGCGGCGGACCTGCGCGCGGTGCGGGAGACCGGCGGCACGAGCAAGGCGGTCTACGGGTAGGGGAAGGGTGCCCCGAGCCGCGCGACCTGCAATTTGCCAGGATGGCGCTCGTGGCCGAAATCTCAGTCAAGGAAGAAGCCCGGCGACTGATTGAACAACTGCCGGATGACGTGAGCTGGGCAGACCTGGCACACGTGGTCGCGATGCACGAGCGCCTTGCTCGTGCGCGCCTGGCCAGCGCCGCCGGGCGGGGCATAGGCTCGGAGGAGCTCCTGAACCGGATCGAACGCCTCGGGTGAAGGTCCTCTGGATGCCCGACGCGGTCATCGATGTCGAAGCAATCGCAGACCAGCGGACGGCCTGGTCGACGGAAGAGAGCGGCACCGGCCTTGCTCGGGACATCGTGGCACCCGGCCAACAGCTTGCCGAGTTTCCCTGGTCGGGGCGGGTCATCCCTGAATTCCAGACTGAACACCTCCGCGAAGTCCTTGAGCAGGGCTTCCGGATGCTCTACGAAGTGTTCCCGGACCGGGTCGAGGTGTTCGGCGTGATTAGCTCGCGGCGGAACCTGGCGGAGTCGGACTCGGGACCGCTGCCGGCATAGGCACGCCCAGCTCCTCGCCCAGCGCTTCCAGCTGTTCGATCGTCTCCACATCGAGGGGGATGCCGAGGCGGGCGCGCTCTTCGCGGGCGCGGGCCTCGGGGTCGCCGGGGACCTGGACGCGTTCGACGCCGGGGGCGGGGCGAAGGGCGCGGAGGTGACCGGCCATGCGCTTCATGTCGGCTTTGAACCCGGCGAGGTCGCGGAACGCATCGATGCGCCAGGCGGCGAACCACCAGCCCTGCTCGTGCCGGGGTGCGAAGAGGGCCGAACCCATGCCGGGGAGGATTCCGGTGAGGATATCGACCATCAGGCCGAGGCCGTAGCCCTTGTGGGAGCTGGTCTCGAGGTAGCTGCCGAGGGGGAGGAGCGCGCCCCCCTTGCGCAGGATCTCCGCGTCGCCGGTATCCGTGCCGTCTTCGTTCACCGCCCAGCCGGCGGGGATGCCCTTGCCCTGGCGCTGAGCGATTTCGAGCTTGCCGCCCGCGACCGCGGTGGTGGCGATATCGAGGAGGAACGGGTGGCTGTCTTGGACGGGGGCGGCCATGGCGATGGGGTTGGTGCCATAGGCGCGGTCGAGGCTGCCGGCGGCGACGGCGAGGGGTGGCACGTTGCACATGGCCATGCCGACCATGTCGCGCGCGGCGGCCATGCGGGCGTAGTAGCCGGCGGCGCCGAAGTGGCGGCCGTTGCGGACGGCGACCATGCCGATGCCGGTCGCCTCGGCCTTCGCGATGGCGGCGAGCATAGCGCGGCGGGCGATGAGGACGCCCAGGCCGCCATCCGCGTCCCAGGTTGCGGCGACGGGGCTCTCGCGGAGCACCTTCACTTCGGCCGTGGGGTTGACGAGGCCGCGCCGGAAGCCCGGGGCGTACCCCGGGTGCCAGGGGAGGTGGGCGATGCCGTGGGACTCGATCCCGGCCAGGTCGGCGTCGATGAGGACTTCGGCGCCTTCCGCCGCGTCTGCGGGCGGCATGCCCAGGCGTTCGAAGACGCGGGCAGTGAAGGCGCGGAGGTCCTCGGCGCCGAAACGCGCACGGGTATCGGGTTCGGAGGGAGCGGGCATGGGTCACCGCCGGACGGGGATGTTGTGGCGGGAAGCATAGCCGTTCGCCCGCTCGTGAAACCCGTCACGGAGAGCGTGTGTGATGGTACGCTTGGAGCGTGAGAGTCCTGGCGATTGAGTCTTCGTGCGACGAGACGGCGGCGGCGGTTATCGAGGATGGACGCGTGGCGCGCTCCTCGGTGGTGGCATCGCAGGTGGACCTGCACGCGAAGTACGGCGGGGTGGTGCCCGAGGTGGCTAGCCGCCAGCACCTGCGCAACATCGTGCCGGTCGTGACGGAGGCACTCGCAACGGCCGGGTGCACGCTCGATGACATCGAGGCCGTTGCGGGGACGCGGGGGCCGGGGCTCGCGGGGTCGCTGCTGGTTGGCTACAACGCGGCGAAGGCGATCGCGTTCGGGCGGGAGCTGCCGTTCATCGGGATCAACCACCTCGAAGGACACATCTACGCGAACTGGCTGGTCGAAGGTCCGGAGCCGGAGTTCCCGGCGCTCTGCCTGGTGGTCAGCGGCGGGCATACGGACCTGGTGCTGATGCGTTCGCACGGGCAGTACGAGCGGCTGGGCGGCACGCGCGACGACGCAGCGGGAGAGGCGTTCGATAAGGTCGGCCGGCTGCTGGGGCTGCCCTTCCCCGGAGGGCCGCACGTGGCGAAGGCGGCGCTCGAGGGCGGGCCGAGCAAGCTGGAGCTGCCGCGGGCGTGGATGCACGGGACGTTCGACTTCAGCTTCAGCGGATTGAAGACGGCAGCGCTCCATGTGGTGCGGGCGGGCCAGTATCCGGTGCCGGAGATCGCGTGGGAGTTCCAGGAGGCGGTGGTGGACGTGCTGGCGGGGAAGACGACGCGGCTGGCGCGGGAAATGGGCGCGAAGAACGTGCTGGTGGCCGGGGGAGTGGCGGCGAACACGCGCCTGCGGGAGGAGCTGCAGCGGCGTTGCCCGGTGCCGGTGCGCATCCCGCCCCCGAAGTTCTGCACCGACAACGCGGCGATGATCGGGGCGGTGGCCGGGTTCCGGCTGGAGCTGGGAGAGCGCAGCCCACTGGACGAGGACATTTTCACCACGAACAACTGGGCGCGGGTGTAGGGGGCCGGGTCAACCGCCCGGGTGCTGGCCGCTGCAGGCTGCCGGGACATCCCCGACGGACCCGGCGGGGCGAGCCCTGCGCCAGAGCTGGATGCCGTCTTCCTCCCGGGCCAGGTCGAACCCGAGCCGGGGGAGTGCGGCGCGGCAGGCGTCGTAGCCGGCCTCCAGGTCTTCCTGGGGTTTCGGGCCGTAGTCGTCGATGAGGACGTATTCGGCGGTCAGGACGCGGGGGAAGACGAAGATCTCGCGCCGTTGCGCGAGGTGGGGCACGAACGGCGATTGGGCGCTCACGATCGCGTGGGGAGGGACCATCTCGACGAACGACCGGGAGACGGCGGCGTGGTGGTCGACATCGAACCGGCCGCGTTCGGCGGAGAAGGAGGGCGGCAGCGGGGAATAGATCGCGAAGACCACGAGCGACACGGCGGCACTCAGTACGAGCGCGGAGCGCGCCGTGAGGCGGCGAAAGACTCGGGGCCGCCAGGGCTCCGGGGGCCGGGCAAGGTGGACAACCATGCAGCAGAGGGCAAAGGCGGTGGGGACGACGAAGTAGTGGAGGTGGAACCCGGCCTGGTCGGTATCCTGGGAGAGCGCGGGGAGCACGACGAGCGGGGCGAGCGCGAGCAGCATGGCGGGACGGGCGACCAGGGCGCCTGCCGAGAGCGCGAGCAGCAGGAGCAGGATGGCGCCGACGTGGACCCTGGCGAGGTGGTCGGCCACGGCGGCCGGGTGCGTGGGGATGGCCAGCAGGACTTCGAGGGTGGAATCGCCGAGGTAGCCGTAACGCTCGCGAAGGGGGTTCAGCTGGTCGCTGCGGTAATGGGGCACGAGCCAGAGATTGACGATCGCCCCGTAGGCAGCCGAGGCGGCGGCGAGCGCGGCGGCCCTTCGGCGCCACTGGAAGTAGCGCGCCGCGAGGAGCGTGAGCGCGAGGACCAGGATCGGGGCGTCTTCCTTGGTGGCCAGCAGCAGCAGCGCCGGCGCGATGAAGAGCCGGTCGCGCTGCGTTACCAGGCCGTAGACAGCGATGAAGGCGAGGAGCGGGACCATGGCTTCGAGGTGGAAATCGAACGAGACGGCGCGGGCGACACCGAGGCTGGACCCGTAGGCAACGGTGGCGAACACGGCCGGGACGGTGCCCGCGCCGTGGCGGACAGCGAGGTAGAGCGGGATGGCGGCGGCGCCCAGGAGGATGGCCTGGGCGAGGAGCAGGGCCTCGGGGCCGCCGCCCAGCCAGGTGAGCGGCACGAACAACAGGAGGGCTGGCTGCCAGTGGTCACCCGCGTAGGAGATGGCGCGGAAGGAGTACTCGAAGGGGCGGCCGTGGGCCGTGTTCCAGGTGACCTGGGTGAAGACGCCGAGGTCCCAGGCGTTGGAGTGGAAGGCGCGGTGGATGAGCAGGCTGCAGGCCGCCCAGTAGGCGCTGAGGGCGGCCGCCATGACTCCGGGAATGGCGAGCGTCCGTCTGGCTGGCATGAAGGTAGGGTGGGCGGTTGCAGGCGAACGCGCGAGCGGGGGCGCAGGCGGGTGGCTCAGGCTGATGGCGGGGCGGCGCTCACGCGGGCGATGGTGGTAAAGGTGGCCACGTAGAGGTCGCCTTCGAAGCCGCAGGCCGGGAAGACGACGCACTGGAGGGGCGAGCCGATGGCAACGCGGGCGCGTTCGCTGCCGGTCTCGATGTCACGCACGACGGCCTGCTCGGTGCCGCGGGCGTGGTCGTAATCGTAGGAGACGAGTTCGCCGGTCGCGGGATAGAGGAGCATGTGCCCGGCCTGGTCCTGCTGGTGGCGCCAGAGCGGTTTGAGCGGGAGTCCGGGTTCGGCATAGCGGAACGCGGCGATCACGCCATTCCCGGAATCGAAGCCGACGACCACCTTCCGGCCGGGGTCGACGCAGGGAGGGTTGGCGACGATCCCGTGTGGGAGGCCGCAGATCTCGGTGAGTTCGGCCCGCCGTTCGCCATGGAGCGGGACGCGGACCAGGTGCAGCGGGGCGGCGGAGACGCCCTTGCCGAAGAACGAGGGCCCGAAGTTGGTCGTCCCTTCGCCGTTGTCGAGGAACCAGGCGCTGCCGTCCTCGATCACCGCGTCCCAGCCGAAAGTCTGGCCGGGCTGGTCCAGGTAGGGGGTGGTGGACCCTTCCTCCAGGGTGAGCGTCGCGCGGGCGGGGTGCCATGCCGCGCGGAAGAGGTGTTTGTCGCCGACAACGTAGACGCTGGCCCCGGCGCCTTCAGGCGTATCGACGGCGGCGGAGAGGCGGGCGATGGAACCTTCCGGGAGTTCGAGGCGGGCGACGATTTCGAGGCGTTCGGGTTCGAGGACGAGCAGCTCGGAGCCGCGCACGCCCGGCGGGAGGGCGTGGACGCCCGTGCCCCCGGCGAAGTCCTTCATCACCAGGTGGCCGTCAGGGAGGATCAGCAACGAGTTGTAGGGGCGTTCGCGGGGCAGCTGACGGGAGGCGACCACGGAACAGTCGGGGGCGAGGCGGTGGCACCAGCGGCCGAAGGTGACGTAGAGGGAGCCGTTGGCGTGCGCGGCGAGCCCGCCAGGCCAGGGCGGTCCGCCCGGCAGGGCGGGTGAACGCTCCAGGGGCTGGAGGCTGTGCGGGTCGATGCGTTCGACCCAGGCGGTGCTTTCCATGCCGGCGGGGGTATGGCCCTGGAGGTAGACCTCGCCGGGGCCCCGGAGGATGGGCATGCAGCCCATAAAGGCGGGCCGGCTGGTGGCAACGAGCGGGCCGGCTGCCAGGGGCGGCGTGCCGGCGGCGGGCGCCTGGCGGCGGGCGGGGCCGCCGTCTTCAGCGGGCCAGGGGCTCGGCCAGTAACCATCGAGGATGGAAGCCAAGCGGCCTACCCCTCGCCGGTGCCGACCTGGAGGGGCGGAAGGTGGAAGGGTTTGACGAGGCGGGGGTACAGCGCGCCGAAGGCGCCTGCGCCAACGAGCGTGCCCGCAAGGGCTGCAAGGGCGTACAGCTTGCCCTCGCCGATGTTGACGAGGATGGGGCCGGGGCACATGCCGGTGATGGACCAGCCGATACCGAAGAGGATGCCCCCATAGACGTTGCCGCGGTGGCCGGGCTTGTTCTCGATGCGCAGGGGCTGGCCGGTGAGCGAGCGGCCATGGCGCTTGAGGAGCCAGAGTGAAGGGGCGGTCAGGGCGACGGCGGTGCCGATGATGCCGTAGAGCTGGAACTCCTCGACCAGGAACATCCCCTGGATGAAGTTGTAGTCGGCGGCGCCGGAACGGCTGAGGGCGAACCCGAAGACTGAGCCAAGGACCAGGTAGAAGACGATCACGGAGCTCTCCTGTGGTTAGAGGATGACGCGGTAGATGAGGTTGGTGGTGACGGCGCCGGCGGCCATGAAACTCACCGTCGAGATGATGCTGGGGAGTTCGAGGTTGGACATGCCGAAGATGCCGTGGCCGCTGGTGCAGCCGCCGGCCAGGCGCGTGCCAAAGCCGATGAGGAGGCCGCCGCCGAACATCCAGATGAGCTTGCCGCCGTTGCCCCAGCCGATTTCGGCATCGAACATGCCGAGGTCCCAGAAGGGCTCCCAGCCGCCGCCGAGCGCGGCCGAGAGGAAGCCGCCGATGAGGAGGCCGCCAAGCAACGGGAGCCTCCAGGAGTTGGTGCCGCGGAGAGCGTCGCGGGTGAAATAAGGGGTCTGGACGACGAGCGAGCAGACGTTTTCGAAGCCGGTGGAAACGCCGAGGCGTCGGTTGCCGACGAACAGCAGCGTGAGCGTGACGGCGCTGATGACGGCGCCGCCGGCGGCCCAGTGCCACGGGCTGAGGTCGTTGAGGATGAGGTTCAGGTGGCCCTTCCCGGGGGTGGTGGTTGTGGCGCAAAGCATGCGCGATCCGCGCGATTCCGTCTCGGCGGGGCCGGGGCGCGGCGGGTGGGGCGGGCCTGCTAGGATCGCTGGCATGGACGTGCGCTTTTACGCGACGCTGCGGCCGATGGTCGGTGGCAAGAACGTGCACCTGGAACTGGGGGAGGGCGCGACCGTGAAGGACCTGCTGGACACGGTGACGGGGCGCTTCCCGGAGCTTGGGGCGAAGATCTGGACCGCCGAGGGGACGCTGGGCGAGTACATCAAGGTGTTTGTGGACGGGCGGGAGATCCGCTACCTGCAGATGCTGGAGACGCCGGTGCCGCCGGACGCGGACGTCGACATCTTCCCGCCGGCCGCGGGCGGGTGACACGGCTCGAGGTCCGCAACCTGCGGGCGGACGAGATCCGCGCGCAGCTGCTCCGTGAGATGGGCGGGACGGTGGACGGGACGCGGGTGGAGGGGGACGGGTGGAGCGTGGACTTTGTGGTAGGCGAACCGGCGAAGGTGGGGCGGATGTCGGTGCCGGTGCTGTTCCTGGATGTGCGCGGGATGCGGGAAGCGGAGATCGCGCACTACCTGCGGTTGCGCACGATGCGCGGGGGCGGGTGAGCGGGCCACGCCATCCCCGGATCCGCGGCGGGCTGTTGAGGCGTAGGGTCAGCCTTCCCAGGTCAGCTCGACATCGCCGAAGACGATGGTGTCGCCGCGTTCGGCGCCCGCCTGGCGCAGTGCCTTCGCGATGCCCCAGCGTTCGAGGCGGCGGATGATCTCGTCCTGGGCGCCGGCCATGCCGGTGTCCATCATCTGGACGAAAGTGACCGGGCGATAGCCCTCGACAAGGTAGCGACCCTCGCCGACGCGCGTGACGGTGAAGCGCTCCTCGGAGGGCGGTCGGAGGACGGGGAGGTCTTCCGGCGGGGCGGCCGCGGCGCGGGCCTTCTCGACGTTCACGAGGGCCATGAGTTCGGCGGTGAGTTCCTCGACACCCTGCTGTGATTCGGCCGAGACCGCCCAGACTTTCTTGCCCAGGTGGGCGGCGAGAATGGCGGCGGAGTCGTCGGCCATCTCCGGCGCGAGGTCGGCCTTGGTGACGGCGACCACGCGGGCGACCTCGTCGAGCTTTGGGTCGTAGGCGCGGAGTTCAGTCTCGATGAGCTCGTAGTCGGTGACCGGGTCGGGCGAACTGCAATCGACGACGTGGAGGAGCACGCGGCAGCGGCGGATGTGCTTCAGGAATTCGAAGCCGAGCCCGTAGCCTTCCGAGGCGCCTTCGACGAGGCCGGGGAGGTCGGCCAGGGTGAAGCGCTCGTAGGCGACGTTGACGACGCCGAGCATGGGTTCGAGCGTGGTGAACGGGTAGTTCGCGATCTTGGGCTTCGCGTTGGAGACGGCAGCCAGGAACGTGGATTTGCCGGCGTTCGGGAGGCCGATGAGGCCGACGTCAGCAAGCATGCGGAGTTCGAGGCGGATATCGACTTCTTCGCCGTCCTGGCCCTTCTGGGAGTAGCCGGGCGTCTTGTTGGTGGCGGTGGCGAAGCGTTTGTTCCCCCAACCACCGCGGCCGCCGAAGGCGACGATCACTTCCTGGCCGAGGGTTTCGAGGTCGGCGATCAGGTCGCCGGTTTCGACATCGTGGACCACGGTTCCGGCGGGTACATCGAGGTAGAGGTCTTCGCCGTTGGCGCCGTGGCGGAGGTTCGGGCCGCCGTTGCCGCCGTTGGCTGCCCTGAACTTCTTCTTCGAGCGGTACTGCTCGAGGGTGTACACGTCATCGACTGCGCGGAGGTAGACGCGGCCGCCCCGGCCACCGTCTCCGCCATCGGGCCCGCCCTGGGGGACGAACTTCTCGCGGTGGTAGCTGACCATCCCGTGGCCGCCGTTGCCACCCTGCACATGAATCTCGATCGCATCCAACATCTCCAACCATCTGAACAGATGGCCGGTGCTAAAGGAAGCATTGGTGATGAGTGATGGGCCGTTGGGAACGTTGGGAAAGGGCCGATCCCAGGTTCAGCGAGGCGTTTCGAGCCGTGGGGAATGGTGTGCGGATCCCGGTTGGGAACGACGGGCAAGCGTTGGTGATTGGCCTGGGCACAGCCGCCGGGGAAGCGAGCGGTTGGGAAAGCGGGGATGTTCCCAACCGGGATCCCGACCGGTCTCCGAAGGGGAACCCCAACGGTCAGGGAGAGAGTTCGGCGATGGCCCGGCGGACGTCCTGGTCTTCGATGAAGGCGGCGCCGCGAGCTTCGCGGAGGGCCTGGGCGCGCTTGATGATAGCTGCCTGGGGCATGCCGGCCGGGGGCTCGGTGATCCATGCGAGGAGTTCGACGGTGACGTTGTTCGGGTCCTTGAAGTAGAGGGAACGCTCGTAGCCGCGGTCGACCGGACCTTCGTAGTCGACGCCGCCCTCGCGGAGGCGTTGTTCCCACGCGGGAAGGTCGGCGAGTGAAACATCGAGGGCGACGTGGTCCATGTGGCCCGAGCCGCCCTGGGCCTCGGGGTAGCTGGCGGGGTCGACGCCGGGCCTGGGGACGAAGTAGGCGATGAAGTTGTCGTTGCCGACGTGGAAGAAGAGGTGTTCTTCGGGCTCGTAGTCGAGGTTGGGCTGGCGGAGGACGAGTTCCATGCCGAGGACGCGGGTGTAGAAGTGGATGGTGGCCTCGGCGTTGCGGCCGGAGATGGCGGGGTGGGAGATGCGGAGGGTGTGCACGGAGGCCTCGCGGTCGTTGCTGGTACAACCAGTATGGCAGGTCGCGGGAGGGGTGGAGGGCGGGTGCCAGAGGAACACGACACCGTTTTCGGGGAAGGCGGCTTCACCTTTGTTGCGCCGCGGGTGGGCCAGCGGGCACACTGGCGGGGGACGGAAACCCGAATCATGTTCGACAACGCACGACGCGTACGCCGCTCGTTTCGCGTGGCCCTGACGGGCGCGCGCATCTACCTGGGCTATAAGCGCACCCAGCGGAAGGTGCGCAAGCTCCCGGCTGAGGCTGCGGCTGCCCAGTGGGAGCAACGGCACGAGGCCGCCGCGGAGTCGCTCTACCGGCTGGCGGTCGACCTGAAGGGCCTGTACATCAAGTCCGGGCAGTTCATCGGGACGCGGACGGATATCGTGCCGCTGCCGTACACACGGTCGCTTTCGCGGTTGCAGGACCAGGTGCCCGCGCGGTCGATGGCGGTGGTGCGGGAGACGATCGAGTCGGAGCTGAAGCGGCCGCTTGAGGAGCTGTTCGCCACGTTCGACGACGCGCCGATCGGGTCGGCCTCGCTGGCGCAGGTGCACCGGGCGACGCTGCCCGATGGGCGCGAGGTGGTGGTGAAGGTGCAGTACCCGGAGGTGGCGGGGCTGGTGCGGCTGGACGTGCGGAACCTTCGCACGATCGTAGGGATCGTGGCGCGGCGGGAACCGAACTTCGACTTCCGGGCGGTGGTGAACGAGATCGGGGCGCAGGTGCCGCTGGAACTGGACTTCGAGCGGGAGGCGGAGATGACCCGGCGCATCCGGGAGAACCTGAGGGCGGTGCCGGGCGTGGTAGTGCCGCGGGTGATCGACGACCACGTGGCGAAGAAGGTGGTGGTCACGGAGTACATCCACGGCGCGCGGCTGCTGGACCGGGAGCGGCTGGCATCGATGAACATCGACCGGACCGCGTTCGCGAAGACGGTGGCTGAGGCGTACGGGCACCAGATCATGGTCGACGGGTTGTTCCAGGCCGACCCGCACCCGGGGAACATCCTGGTGTTGCCGGGCGGGCGAGCGGGGCTGCTGGACTTCGGGCTGACGAAGGAGTTGCCGGCCGCGGCGCGGCTGGGGTTCGCGCGGCTGGTGATCGCGGCAGGCGACCGGGACCCGCACGGGATCGTGGCGGCGTTCCGGGAGCTGGGCGTGAGGACGAAGTCGGAGGAGCCGGAGGACGTGCTGCCGCTGATGCAGCTGATGTTTGACGCGCGGCCGATGGACGCTCCCCAGGCGGGAGAGCTGGAAGTGCGCCGCGGGGCGATGCGGGCGAACCCGGTGGAGGCGATCCCGGGGGACCTGGTGCTGCTCGGGCGGGTGATCGGGCTGCTGCGCGGGGTGTGCGCTTCGCTGGGGACGCCGCTCAGTCCGATGCAGATGTTGCGGCCATTCGCTGAGCGGGCGCTGGCGGAAGCAGGAACCCCGCCGGAAGCTGCGGCAGCATCGTAACGCCGGTTTCGGTGGTCTTGCGGTATTCCTCCATGGCCTCGGGGAGCCATTTCTGGAGGTTGGCGATGCGGGTGGCGTCGCTGGGGTGGGTGGAGGCGTATTCGGGGGGTTCGGGGCCTTCACGGGCGGCGGCCATGCGCTCCCAGAAGCCGATGGCGGCCTCGGGGTTGTAGCCGGCGCGGGCCATGTAGATCAGGCCGATACGGTCGGCCTCGCTCTCCATGTCGCGGCTGAAGGGGAGGAGGACGCCGAG
This sequence comes from Dehalococcoidia bacterium, assembly GCA_023382755.1. Taxonomy (GTDB): domain Bacteria; phylum Chloroflexota; class Dehalococcoidia; order Tepidiformales; family Tepidiformaceae; genus Amarobacter. The sequence goes on along the minus strand of JAHDWR010000011.1, from coordinate 10,909 downwards.
CTGGGCGCCCGCGCCGAAGAGGGCGAGGAGGGCGCCGCGGGAGGCAGGGTCGAGGCCGCCGAGGGTGGTGGAGAGGGCGAGGAGGCCGACCCGGGTGAGCTGTTCCTGGAGCATGCGTTCGGCGCCGTGCTGGGCAATGGCGTGGGCGATCTCGTGAGCCATGACGACGGCGAGGCCTTTTTCGTCCCGGGCGATTTCGAGGATGCCGCTGTAGACGGCTACCTTGCCGCCGGGGAGGCACCAGGCGTTTTTCGCGGGAGAGGCGATGAGGGTGAACTCCCAAACAAAGCCGGGGTCGTCGGCCACTGCGGCGATGCGTTCGCCGGTGCGGCGGACGAGCGTGGCCTCCGGGCCGGTGCGGACGATCTCGGTCGCCGATCCGGCGAGGATGTCGCGGTAGGCCTCGGCGCCGAGCTGCGCCTGGTCTTCTTCGGAGAGGGCGACGCGCTGGGTGCGGCCGGTAACAGGGACGGTCTGTTCTTCGGCGCGGCAGTAGAGGAAGAGGGCGAAGCCGACGAGGATGGCGAGGAGGATGCCGACGGAGGCGATCTCGGCAAAGCCGCGTTCCTCGACGGCGACGGCGCGGACCTGGCGTTGCATGGAGGTATGGTAGGGGGTGCGCGGAGGGACCGATGAAGAAGTACGCCGTTGTAATTGAGGTTGCGGGGACGAACTACTCGGCCTATGTCCCGGACCTGCCGGGGTGCGTCGCGGTGGGGGACACGGTCGAAGAGGCGGAACGGGAGATCGCGGAAGCTATCGAGTTTCACATCGAGGGGCTCCGCGAACACGGACTGCCTATCCCCGAACCGCAAACGGTGGTGGAGTACGTACCGGCGCGGGCTGCTGGTTGAGTGAAACGGGCGGCTGAAGCGGGACACCCGCACCTGCTACGCTCGTTGCATCACCAATCACGGAGCGTGCCCCATGCCGTCGAATGTTGAAGGCTTCGTCCCTCCCTCTGCCATGGTCGTTGTCGCCCACCCGGATGACGCCGAGTTCATGGTGGCGGGGACCATCGCGAAGTGGGCCCGCAAAGGCTGCGAGGTCACCTACGTCATCATTACCAAGGGCGACAAGGGGAGCGACGACCCGAACATGACGAGCGAGCGCCTGACGGCGATCCGGGAGGCGGAGCAGCGGAACGCGGGGGCGGTGCTGGGGGTGGCGAACTACGAGTTCATGGGCTACCCGGACGGCTACCTGCAGCACAGCCTGGAGCTGCGGCGCGATGTCGCCCGGCTCATCCGGAAGCACCGGCCGCACGTGCTGCTGACGTTCGACCCGACGAACCGGTTCTTCAGTGAAAATTATGTAAACCACCCGGACCACCGCGTGGCGGGCGACGTGGCGCTCGATGCCACCTTCCCGACGGCGCGGGACCGCCTGACCTTCCCCGAGCTGCTGCTGGACGGGTACGAACCGTGGAAGGTGCGGCAGGTGTGGCTTTCGGGTTCGGACAAGCCGAACGTGTGGGTGGACATCGCGGACACGCTGGAGCTGAAGAAGGCGGCGCTGCTGGAGCACCCGAGCCAGCTGGGGGCGGACGTGGTGGAGTTCGCGGAGGGGTTCGCGCGGATGGCGGCGGAGGGGCAGGACTTCGAGTTCGCCGAGTCATTCCGGCGGTTCATCCTGGAGGAAGACCCGGTCCACGAGTAGCGGAAAGGCCCCTCCAGGGAGGGGCCTCAGGGTGGTTGGCGGGACGCGAGGGCTTAGACGACCTCGAGTTCCTTGAGCTTTTCCTCCGGCACGACGCCGTTCTTCCAGCCGCGGACGCGGTAGTACTCCTCGAGCATCTGGTCCAGTTCGCAAAGCTGGCCGAGGGAGCCCTTGGCGTTCGAAGGCTCTTCGGTGAAGCGTTTCGGGAGGTAGTCGGAGCCTTCGCGGAAGCCGGCGAGGTTGTTGTAGTAGCGTTCGAGGTTGTAGATGCGTTCGCCGGTGCGGAGGACGTCGTTGGCGTCGAACTTCTCGATGCCGGTCATCACGCGGTACTGCTCGGCGTACTCATCGGGGCCTTCGGCGAAGGCGCTGAACTTGCAGAGGTCGAGGCTATCGGAGAAGGCGTGGATGTCCTGGAGGAGCTTGAGGAGCTCGCCCTTGCCTTCGTAGGCCTGGGGGTCGGTCTTGAGGCCGATGACGCCGAGCTCGCTGGCGGGGCTGTAGCCGCGGAGGTGGCAGGCGCCACGGTTGGAGGTGGCGTAGCCGAGGCCCATGCCCTTGTAGCCCCGGGGGTCGTAGGCGGGGGTGGCCTGGCCCTTCACGGTCATGGCGATCTCCGGGTGACCGATGGACTTCGCGAACGAGTCGATGCCGTTGGCGAGCTGGTCGCCGATGCCCTGGCGGTAGGTGATGAGGCGGGCGACCTCGATCATGCGGTCTTTATCGCCCCAGGCGATGCCGGCGCTGGCGGGGATGTACTCGCGCTGGGTGGCCTCCATGACCATGGAGCAGACCTGGCCGATCTCGATGGCGTCGTAGCCGAAGTCGTTGGCCATGTCGATCATGAAGGCGACCGAGGCGATGTCGTCGTTACCGCAGTTGGCGCCGAGGGACCAGGCGGGCTCGTATTCGACGGACTCCATCTTGACCTTGTAGGGGCCGTCCTTGATCTCGACTTCCTTCTTGCAGGCGACAGGGCATGCGTGGCAGGTGGGGTCGTCGATGAGGTAGTGCTCGTTGACGTATTCGCCGCCGAGGAGTTCGGCGTGTTCGAAGGAGGTGTCCTGGCTGTTGCGCGCGCCGAGGCCGCCGATGGTGTTGCTCACGTTCATGAGCATGTTGGTGCCGTAGACGGAGAGGCCACCCTTCTTGGGGGAGGTGATGTTGGCTTCGTCCATGATCTTGCCGAGGCCGGTGGTGTGGGCGGCCCGCCAGGCATCGCGGTCGGCGGCGCGGGGCATGGCCCGTTCGGCTTTGACGACGACGGCCTTGAGCATCTTGGAGCCGCCGACGCAGCCGGTGCCTCCGCGGCCGGAGGCGCGGTCGTTTTCGTTGAGCCATGCGGCGAAGCGGACGAGGTTTTCGCCGGCGGGGCCGATGGACATGACGCTGAGGTCATCCGCCCCGTGGCGGTCCTTGAGGATCTGGATGGTCTCGTGGACCCCCTTGCCCCAGAGGTCGGAGGCATCGCGGAGTTCGACGGTGTTGTTGGAGACGAGGGCGTAAACAGGCCTGGAGGACTTGCCCTTGAAGACGAGTCCATCGAAGCCCGCCCAGCGGAGACGCGCGGCGCTCCAGCCGCCCATGTGGCTATCGGTGACGGTGCCGGTGAGGGGGCTCTTGGTAACGACGGCGAGGCGGCCGCTCATGCTCGCTTCGGAGCCGGTGAGGGGGCCGTTCATGAAGCAGAGGACGTTCTCGGCGCTGAGGGCGTCGATCGTGGGGCCCGCTTCGTAGACGTAGCGGACGCCGACGCCGCGGGCGCCGATGTATTTGCGTGCCCACTCTTCGGGGATAGGGCTGTACTCCACCTTTCCCGAGGTGAGGTCGACATTGCCGACTCTGCCGGCATAACCACCGAGTGCCATGTTGAACTCCTTTGTTGCGAATCAGGAGGGGCGCAGTATAGATCGCACCGGCCGGGGCTGCGTACACCCCTGCTTACGTTCGGTGTGGGGCGGGTGACGGGATGGGCCCGCGCCCCTATCGTTGCGGCTGACGCGCGGCCGGCGTGCCCCCAGGCCAAGGCGAGCGCCGATGGTGGAGGTCCGCAGGATGGCCGCAGACGCGGGTGGCGGATGGCGGGAACGGGTGCCGGCGCTGCAGCACCGGGACTTCCGGATCCTCTGGGCGGGGATGTTCTTTTCCTCGGCGACGATGATGTTCCAGTTCTATGCGCAGGGGTGGTTCATCCTGAGCCTGACTGGTTCGGTATCGCTGCTGGGGCTGCTGGGCGTGGCCCGCGGGGCGGGGATGCTTACCTTCAGCCTGTATGGCGGGGCGCTGGCCGACCGGATGGACCGGCGGACGCTGCTGATGGCGACGCAAGGCGGCGCGCTGGCCGTATACGGGCTGCTGACGCTGCTGGTGGTGTTCGACACGATCAACCTGTGGGTGGCGTTCGGGCTGATCTTCGTCTCGGCGTCGATCGAATCGATGGACGGGCCGACGCGGCAGGCGTTGCTGCCGAACCTGGTGCCGCGCGAACACCTGCCGAACGCGATCGCGCTGTTCACGGCGGCGACCATCAGTTCGTACGCGTTCCTCCCGCCGATGGCGGGGATAGCGATCGAGACGATCGGGGTTGGCGGGGCGTTCGGCGTTAGCCTCATCGGGCATGTGGTGGTGATCGGGGCGCTCCTGTTGATGCGGAGCCGGGGGCAGGCGCCGGTGCAGCGCGACAACATCGTGGTGGCGGTGGGACGGGGCGTGGCCTATGCGGCGGAGCGGCCGCGGGTGAGGTGGATCATCCTGCTGAGCCTGCTGACGGGGACACTGGGTTTCCCGATTATCAGCACGCTCGCGCCCTACTGGATGACGGAAGTACTGGGCCTGGACGCCATGGGCTGGACGTTCATGGGGTGGTGCTGGGGGCTCGGGGCGGTGGGCGCGACGGTGTATCTCTCAACGCGCGGGCACAGCCGGGGGCTCGGGTGGACGGTGATCGGGTCCGCGGCGGCGTTCGGACTGACCCTGGTGCTCTTCGGGTTCACGCGGTCGGTGCCGATCGCGGCGGTGTTCTGGTGCCTGAACGGGGCGTGCTTCACGACCAACATGATCTCGTCGACCTCGCTGCTGCAGATGATCGTGGAGGCGGCGTATGTGGGGCGGGTGATGTCGTTGCGGATGGTGTCTTCGGCGTTCAACCAGCTGGCGGCATGGCCGCTGGGGTCGCTGGCGGACGGGATCGGGGTGGAGCGGATGGTGCGGGGAGTGGCGACGACGCTGACCGTGCTGGTGCTGGCGGCGCCGCTGATTTCGCGGGCGGCGCGGACGCTGGACGCGGATGTGGGACGGCGGGAGGGTGGGGTGGAGCCGGCGCATGGCGAACACGAAGGCGCAGAGGCGCAGAGGGTTTCATAGAGAGGAGCGCGGGACATGTTGCCGGACCTGGTTGAGGCGGGATCGATCGGACCGTTCTCCCTGGTGCAGTCACCGTTTGTTCACCGGAGGGCGCGGCACTTCGCGTGCGGGTTTCGCCATGGTGGTTGTGAGCGCGGTGTGTTGGACGCCGTGCACCACTGACGAGTGATTCACATGCGTAGGTTCATCAACCCAATCCTGGTTTTCGCTGCTGTGTCAGTCCTGGCGGCGTGCAGCCCGCTGGATGACCCGGGAACCGGCGGCACGGCCACGGCTACGACGACGACTACGGCCGCAGAGACGCCGCTCCTTTTCGGGATCGGGATGCACATCGAGCCGGTGGGCGGGACCGCGCAGATGGCGGGCAGCCCGGGGGCGAGCGCGGGCTACAACATCGCGCAGGCTTTCGAGCGGGCGGTCGAGGACATCCAGGCGGTGGTGGACATCGTGGAGGCGCACGATGGGCGGCTGACGATCCAGTCGCAGTCGCCGTTTACGACGACGGCGGTCCGCGAGGGATCGACCGCGCTGGCGGACTGGGAGGATGCGGGCCACGAGGTCGGGCTGCACTTCCACGAGGATGCGCACCTGGGAAAGGAGACGGCCGGCCTGCCCGTGGAGCGCTGGTGCGAAGTGATGAAGGAAGAGGTCGGGTTCCTGAGCGAAGCCGGCGTGGACGAGGTGGCCTATTGGAGCGGGGGGAACCTGTACCCGGACCTGCTGGCGGCCGCGGAGTGTGCCGGGCTCTCGGTGAACAGCGACTGGAAGAACCCCACGACACAGCAGACCGCGCCGGAGCTGGCGGGGACCGTGCCGTGGCGGCCCTCGGGCGGGACAGACGGCACAGATGTGACGGCGTTCGCGACGCACGACCCGGAGGGGGCGATCGTCTTCTTGCCGGAAGGGGCCTACGACCGGACGGACTACGCCTCGGGGCGGCGGGAGATGACGGACGAGGAGTACTTCGCGTACCTGGAGGCGAGCCTGCTGGCGTCGATCGAGGCGGCGGAGGCCGGGAAGGTGAACGTCTTCCACTTCACCTTGCATCCCGGCGAATTCCGGGGGGACGCCGGTAACCAGTTCGGCGCCATGGAGCGGTTCCTGGCTGAGGTGGTGGACCCGCTGGTGGCGGAAGGGAAGGTGGAGTGGGCCACATTCAGCGAGATGGCGGCTGCGTTCGAAACATGGGAGGCGGCGAACCCCGGCGTGGACCCGCGAGCCGGGACAGTTTCGGCCACGGCTGCGCCTTCCGCCACGAAAACGCCCTCCGCGCAGGGCGGGGCCGCGCCCCAACCCGGGCAGCCGCCGGCGGCGAATGCGCCGCGGGGAGCGGCCGCGCTACCGGGCAGCGTGGAGCGGGACCTCACCTACTGCACGCGGGACGGCGAAGAGCTGAAGATGGACGTCTACACGCCGGACGACCCGAACGGCGCCGCGGTGATGTTCATCCACGGGGGCGGGTGGACGAGCGGGAGTAAGGACGGCGGGAGCGGGAGCGAGATGTGGCCCGAACTACTGGGGCGGGGCTACCTGGTGGCATCGATCGATTACCGGTTGGCGCCGGAGCACCCGTTCCCGGCGCAGATGGAGGACGTGACCTGCGCGGTGCTCTACCTGAAGCGGAACGCGGCCGAGCTGGGGATCGACCCGGAGCGGATCGGCGCGTACGGCGGGAGCGCGGGCGGCCACCTGGCATCTCTGCTGGGGACGACCGGCGGGCACGGTTACGAGGGCGGCATCACGTCGCTCACTGCCGAGGTGGCGGCGGTGGTCGACCTGTTCGGGCCAACAGACCTGACGGTGGACTTCGACGGAGCTTCGGAGCGGATCATCACCACGGTGTTCGGGGCGACGGACCGCAATTCGAAGGTGCTCGTGCAGGCGAGCCCGGTGCGCAACGTCTCGGCCGATGACCCGCCGTTCCTGATCATCCACGGTGAGCTGGACGAGCTGGTGCCCATCGTGCAGGGCGAGGCGCTGTACGAGGCGCTGGTGGCGGCCGGTGTGGAGGCCGAGTTCGTGCCGGTGAAGAACGCGAACCACGGCTTCACGCCAACGGGCGGGCCGATCAGCCCAACGCGCGTGGAGATTACGCGGATGGTTGCAGACTTCTTCGACGAGCACCTGGGGAGCTGAGCGGGGAGCTCAGGCGGCGCCGGCCAATTTGGGGCTGGTGAGCTTCACGTTGCCGCGGTTGCCGAGGACCGAGCGGAGGCTGCGGGCGAGGTCCTCGGTGGCCGCGGCGCGCAGGAAGTCGAACTCCAACTCGTCGCCGGCGGTATCGCGGACGACGAGGCGGACCTCGTCGCGGCCGGGGCTGTCCTTGAGCATGGAGAAGACCATCTTGAGGAGGGCCTCATCGGCGAGGACATCTTCGGTTTCGAAGAGGGTGATGGTGAGGCGGGCGGTATCGGGCGTGACGGTGGAGGTGACGCCCGGGCGGGAGGCCTCGGTGGTGGCGCCGGACTGGGGGTAGCCGCCGGACTGGGGGTAGCCGCCGGAGCGAGGGCCGCCGCCGTTTGCCGCGTGCCCGTTGGCGCCGGCGGGGCGCCCGTTCGAGGGCGGCGAACCTTCGGCGCGGGGCTCTTCCTGGGGGCGCGGGGGCCGGCGTTTCGGGGCCTCGACCTGCCACTGTTCGGCGACGAAGCCGACCACGGCGCCGCCGGCGGCATCGTAGGGGGCGGCCTTCCGGACATTGAGGTTGATGCGGTCGCCGCGGTCGCGGATTTCCACGGAACAGACGAGGACGCGGCCCTCGGCCCAGATTTCTTCGCCGGTGAGTTCGATGGTGTCGTTCCAGACCGTGAGTTCGACGGAGCCGGAGAGGTCTTCGAGGTCGGCGACGTAGAACTTGCGGCCGTCGCGGGTGACGCGGGCCTGGACGCGGTTGATGAGTCCGGCGACGGTGACGGTCTGGCCGGCGAGCTCGGCGGTGAGGTCGGCGAGGGTGTGGCTGGCGTAGCGGCCGACATCCTGGGCGACGGCTTTGAAGGGGTGTTCGGAGACGTAGACGCCGAGGAGTTCCTTTTCCCAGGCGAGCATGTCCTCTTTGCGGGCGGGGGAGGGTTCGAGTTCGAGGGCGGGCAGGGGCGTTTCGACCTGGCTCCCGAACAGGTCGAACATGGTCGACTGGCCGCTTTCGCGGAGTTCGCGCTCCTTCTTTGCGAGGGTCACGAGGCGCTCGGCGTTCATCACCAGGGTCCCGCGGTCGCCGAGGAGGTCGAAGGCGCCGGCCTTGGCGAGGTGTTCAATGGCGCGGGAGTTGGCGGCGGAGAGGTCGGCGCGTTTGCAGAAGTCCTCGATGTCGCGGTAGATGCCGCCCTTTTCGCGCTCGGCGATGATGCCTTCGCAGGCGGCGTTGCCGACGTTCTTGACGACGCCGAGGCCGAAGCGGATGGCGAGGGAGCCATCCTGGCGGGGCTCGACGGTGAAGTTATCGAAGCTCTTATTGATGTCCGGCGGGAGGACTTCGATGCCGAGTTTGGAGCATTCGGCGACGGCCGCGGCGATGCGGGCGTGGGTATCGGGGGAGTTCTTGGTGAGCTGGAGGAGGGCGGTCATGTACTGGACCGGGTAGTTGGCCTTGAGCCAGGCAGTCTGGTAGGCGATGTGGCCGTAGCACCAGCTGTGGGCCTTGTTGAAGGCGTAGCCGGCAAAGGGTTCGATGAGGTCGAAGACGGCGGTGGCGTCTTCCGCGGAGTAGCCCTTGGCCATGGCGCCGGCGACGAAGCGGCCGCGCTCTTCGGCCATGACCTCGGCCTTCTTCTTGCCCATGGCCTTGCGCATGATGTCGGCCTGGCCAAGCGTGTAGCCGGCGAACTGCTGGACGATGAGCATCACCTGGTCCTGATAGACGATGACCCCGAACGTCTCATCGAGGATGTTCGCCAGGTCCGGGTGGGGGTAGGTGACCTGGATCTTGCCGTGTTTCGATTCGATGAAGCGGGGGATGTGCTGCATGGGGCCGGGGCGGTAGAGGGCCACGAGCGCGCAGAGGTCGGAGATGTTGGTGGGCTGGAGGTCCTGGACGTAGCGGCGCATGCCGGCTGATTCCAGCTGGAACACGCCGAAGGTCTCGCCCTTGCCGAGCATCTCCATGGTCTTGGCGTCGCCATCGGGAAGGTGGACGATGTCGAGTTCCTGGCCGGTATTTTCTTTCACCAGGTCGACGGCGCGCTGGAGGATGGTGAGGTTGGAGAGGCCGAGGAAGTCCATCTTCAGGAGGCCGATCCGGGCGACCTGTTCCATGGCGAACTGGGTGGTGGGGATGCTGTCTTCGTCGCCTTTGCTGGGGCGCTGAAGGGGGACGTGGTCGATGAGGGGGTCGCGGGAGATGACGACGCCGGCGGCGTGGGTGCTGGCGTGGCGGGAGACGCCTTCGAGCTGTTTGGCGGTATCGAGGAGGCGGCGGACCTTGGCGTCGGTCTCGTAGGCCTCCTTCATCTCCTGGGACTGTTCGATGGCCTCGGGGAGGGTGATGTGGAGGACTTCGGGGACGAGGCGGGCGACGCGGTCGGTCTCGGCGTAGGAGATGCCGAGGGCGCGGCCGACATCGCGGATGGCGGCCTTCGCGCCGAGGGTGCCGAAAGTGATGATCTGGGCGACGCGGTCCTTGCCGTAGCGGTCGTAGGCGAAGCGGATCATGTCGTCGCGGCGGTCATCGGCGAAGTCGAAGTCGACATCGGGCATTTCGCGGCGTTCGAGGTTGAGGAAGCGCTCGAAGACGAGGCGGTTGGCCACGGGGTCGATATCGGTGACGCGGAGGACGTAGAGGACGAGGGAGGCGGCGGCCGAGCCGCGGACGCCCATTTTGATGCCGGCCTTGCGGGCGTAGTCGGCGATCTCTTTGACGACGAACATGTAGTCGGTGAAGCCGGTCTGGCGGAGGACATCGAGCTCGTAGGTGAGGCGTTGTTCGAGTTCGGGTGTCACGTCGTCGAAGCGCTCGCGGAGGCCGCGGAAGCAGATTTCGGCGAGGTAGTCTTCGCTGGTGCGGCCGGGGGGCACGGGCGGTTCGGGGAGGAGCTGGCGGTCGAAGGTGAGGTCGAGGTCGCAGTTGTTGGCAACGAGCATGGTGTTCGAGAGGAACTCGGGGTTATCGGGGAAGAGGGCGAGCATCTCCTGTTCGCTCTTCACGTGGTAACCCTGACCATCGAACTTGTAGCGGCCTTCCTGGTCGACGGTGGCGTTGGTGCCGATGCAGAGGAGGACGTCGTGGGCTTCGGCTTCTTCGGGGAGCGTGTAGTGGCTGTCGTTGGTGGCGACGACGGGGATGCCGAGTTCGCGGCCGATATCGGCGATGGCGGGGTTGAGGCGGGTGAATTTGGCGTCGCCGTGGTCCTGGACTTCGAGGTAGTAGTGGCCGTCGAAGACTTCGCGGTAGTAGCGGGCGGTGGCGATGGCGCCTTCGCGGTCGCCTTCCTGGATGCGGCGGTGGAACTCGGCGGAAGGGCAGCCGCTGAGGACGGTGATGCCGGCGGAGTGTTTTTCGATGAGTTCGCGGTCGATGCGGGGTTTGTAGTAGTAGCCTTCGAGGTTGGCCCTGGTGACGAGGGCGATGAGGTTTTTGTAGCCGGTCATGTCGCGGGCGAGCATGACGAGGTGGTAGGGAGAGCTATCGCCGCGTTCGCGCGAGTGGCGTGAGCCGGGGGCGACGTAGGCCTCGACGCCGATGATGGGTTTGATGCCGCGGGCGGTGGCTTCGCGGTAGAAATCGATCGCGCCGTAGAGGGCGCCGTGGTCGGTCATGGCGATGGCTTCCTGGCCGAGCGCCTTCACCCGGTCCATGAGGGGAGCCATCTTGCTCATGCCGTCGAGGAGCGAGAACTCGGTGTGAGTGTGTAGATGGGTGAACATATCCGGGAGGCCCAGTCTACACCCGGGCCAA
>JAHDWR010000010.1 GCA_023382755.1 Dehalococcoidia bacterium | reverse complement strand
CGGCAAGTTTCGCAACTTTCACTGCTCTACCTCTGCTTTTTCGAAGTCACAACGGGTCCAGCGTTCCGCGGGAACCGGCTGCCATTCCGCGCCCAGGTGGCTCAGGTGGCCGTAGCCCCCTGCGAAGCCAATCCACTTCACCATCCCGGGTTCGATCTCGTTCGCGCCGCTCCACTCCGGGTACTGGAACCCGGCCCAACCGTTGTACGAGACCAGCTGCCCGGGCTTCACATTCGGCGCCACGCGCGCCCGGCTCTTGAACGAACTCACGTCGTTGTAGATGCGGATGAGGTCGCCGTCCTTGACGCCACGAGCCTCCGCGTCATCGGGGTTGACCACCACGTCCGGTTCGCCCCGGTGCGTCCCGAGGATGACCCAGTTGCCCTGGTTCATCGTGTGGATGCTCCAGCGGTTGTGACCCGAAGTCATGCCGATGGGGTACACGCCACCCATGTTCGGGTTCGGCTTGTAGGTCGGCAGCTCTTCGTGGGCTTCCAGGAACCACTCATGGTCGATGTAGAACTGCGCGCGCCGCGCATACGTCGGGAACGGCAGGCCGCTCTCCGTGTTGTCGCGGAACGGCACGTGGGTTTCGTTCGGCTTGATGGGGGATGCCTGGGCGAGCGCCATTGGCGAAAGCCCCCAGTCGATGAACCGGACGTGTCCCTTTTCCCGCATGGTGCGGAGGCTGGTACCCATCGGCAACGTCCCCGCCAGGGCCGAGTCGCGGATCTGCTCGTCGGCCAGCCGGTCTTCGTCCAGGAGGAAGCCCTTCATCGAATACGCGTCGGGCAGGGCGGCGTACCGCCGGGTCTGGCCCTTCGTGTCCTTGTAGTCGGTGACGCCGCGCTCTTTGGCGCGCTCCGCGATCTTCTGGAAGAGCGCGTAGTAGATCTGCCACTCGTTCCGCGCTTCGCCGGCCGGCTCGGCCGCCTTATCGCTGAACGTCAGGTTCATCAGGTGCGGCGTCGGGATGTGGAAGCCCACCTTCTCGTAGTGCTGGGCCGCCGGCAGGATGTAGTCGCTGTAGAGGCCCGTCTGGCTGATGCGGAAGTCGATCGAGACGATCAGGTCCAGCTTCGGCCAGAGGGTCGGCAGGAGTGCTGTCTTGCCGCCGCGCGTGCGCCGCAGCATGTTGCCGCCGCACTCGATGAGGACCTTCGGCGGCTCTTCGGGCCGGGGGTGGTCCATGTCCTTCCACCAACCCTTGGAGATCGCCTCGTTGAAGTACTCATCAAACGAGCGAGGAAGCGACTCGTCGCCCCAGCCCGGCGTGTTCCAGCGCTTGTCATAGCCGGCCTGCCAGTACCACCAGAAGGCGGGCGGCGAGGAAGTGGAGTCGTTCGGCGACCCGTCTTCTTCCCGTTCGGCCATCCCGCCTCCGAGCCCGCCCATCATGCCGCCCGGCGTGCGCTGGAACTTCGACGACATCTGCCCGAGCCGCTTCACCGCGATCTCGGTCGTCATGGTGGGGTCGGTCTTCTTGAACGCCGCAATCCCTGCATCGCGGCCCGCGAGGACAATCTCGGTGTTCGCGGCGCCCGGACCCGGCTTGTTGACCGCGATGAAGGCGCCATCGTGCATGCCGGAAGCCCAGCAGCGGATGCCCGTGCCCTTCTTCCCCCAGTTTCCGCTGACGGCAAGGAGGAGCGCCTGGGCCCGTTCGATGAGGTCGCCGTGGTAGAACTTGCAGGCGTTGTAGCCAAGCATGATGTTCGTCTTGCGTGTCGCCACCTTGCGGGCGAGGTCGCGGATGACGTCCGGGTGCACGCCGGTGATGGGCTGCTGCTTCTCGGGCGTGAACTCCGCGTTCAGCTTCTCCCGGAGCAGCGCGCAGGCCGGGCGGACCTGGACGGTCGAACCATCGGCAAGCTTGACGTCGAAGGTGCCTTCGAGCGCGATCTCCACGCCCTTCAGGAAGACGTTTCCGCGGTCAGCCTTGCGCAGGCCCTTTTCGGGGTCCCACTGGTACATCTGGTCTTCGAGTCCCGCACCCTCGACGTCCGTCTGGCGCAGGTAGCGCCCCGTGTCGGTGCGGACCAGGAACCCGAGGTCCGTCTGTTCGCGGATGAACTTCCAGTGTGCGAGGTCCTCTTCGAAAATGACCTGCACCATCGCCAGCCCAAACGCCGGGTCCGTACCACCGTTGATGGGGATCTGGATGTCGGCATGCAGGTGCGACGGGTTGACATCGGGCGAGATATTGATGACTTCGGCCCCGTTGTACCGCGCCTCCGCGATGAAGTGGTAGAACGGGATGCGCGTGTAGATCGGGTTCATGTGCCAGATCAGGACGACTTCGGAGTGGAACCAGTCGTCGGCCGATGACACCGCGCTGAAGCGCCCGAACGTTTCGTAGAGCCCGATCGAGAAGTCGTTGATCGAGCCGTTCAGGTCGAGCCCGTGCCCGCCGAGCGTGCTGAAGAACTTGTTGGTCGGGATGACCGTCGCCATTTCCGGCGTGCCTTCGTGGGCGATGGTCTGGGGGCCGCCGGCCTGGATGGCGTCAATCATCTTGTCGGCGATGTCGCCGAGGGCCTCATCCCAGGTGACCCGGTTCCAGCGGCCTTCGCCGCGTTCGCCCACTCGCTTCAGGGGGTAGAGCACCCGGTCGGGGCCGTAGAGCGACTGGCTCCAGGATGCGCCCTTCTGGCAGCCCATCGGGTTGAAGTCTGGGACTCCTTCTTCGATCGTCTGGAACGAGCCAGACTGTTCTTCGCGCCAAACAAGCCCGTCTTTCACATAGACGCGCATGGGGCAGTTGCCGGGGTAGCAGTCGACGCAGTGCGTTCCCCAATAGACGGCGTCCCATTCCCACTTCTTGCGATAGAGGTCCTGGGCACTCGTGTAGATTCGTTCAGACTCTGCTGCGACCTTCATGCCGGGGATAGTGGCCCGGGCCCATCGAGCCGGGTTATGACTGTGGTCATATCCGCCTATGGGCACGAAAAAGGGGGCGCCCGAAGGCGCCCCCAGGGTTTCCCGCGCGGGATGAGCTACCCCACTTTGGCTATCCCGACACGGGTGCTGCGCATGACGGGTGACGGCTGCCACTGCGTCACCCAGAAGCGCAGGTGTCCATAGCCGCCCGCCAGGTGGAGCCACTTGATCATGCCCGGCTCCACGTCGTTCGGGCCCGCCCAGTTGGGGAACTGGTACGGGTCCCAGCCGTTGTACATCACCACCTGGCCCGGGTGGGCGCTGGAGGCGAGAAGCACCGGTACCTGGAACTCGCCCATGTCGTTGTAGACGCGAACCATGTCGTTGTCCGCGATACCGTGCTTCTTGGCGTCCTGAGTGTTCATCACCAGGTGCGGCGTCCCACGGTGCGTGTCGAGCATGAGCTGGGTCGCGTTGTTGTTCGAGTGGATGCTCCAGCGGTTGTGGCCACTGGTGATCTGGAACTCGTAGTCGCCGCCCATCATCGGCGGCGCCTTGTAGCGCGGCAGATGCTCGTCCGCATCGATGAACCAGGGATGCTCAATGAGGAACTGCGCCCGCCGGGAGAGCGTCGGGTACGGCTCTCCGTCTTCCACGTGCTCGCGGAACGGGACGAACGTCTCATTGGGCTTCGGCTCGGTCGCCTGCGCGATCATCCGCGGGTTGATGCCCTTGCCCTGCCAGCGGTAGAAGCCCTTTTGGCGAATGTCTTCCAGGCTGGCGTTGGGTGGCAGCGTGCCCGTCACCGCGCTGTCGCGGATCATCTCGTCCGCCAGCACCTCTTCGTTCGTGTACATCCCACGCTTGGTGAAGTTGTCGTGGGCGTTTGCCGGGTCGCGCTGGACGCCGCGAGCATCCAGGTACGGCTGGATGCCACGTGCGCGGGCACGTTCCTGCACCTTTTCGGCGAGCCGCCGGTAGGCTTCCCACTCGTCCACGCACTCTCCCGGGGCCTCGACCGCTTTGTCCGAGAACGTGAGATGCATGACGTGCGTGCTGGGGATGCCGAAGCCGATCTTCTCGTACCACTGCGAGCAGGGCAGGATGTAGTCGCTGAAGAGCGCCGTCGTACTCATCCGCACTTCCAGGGTGACCACGCACGTGAGCTGGGGCCAGAGCTTTTCGAGCAGCATTTTGCTGCCCCCGCGCGTGCGCCGGAGGACGTTTCCGCCCATCTCGATGATGACGCGCGTCGGGTGTTCCTTGCGGGGAACGTCGGCGCCCGCCCACCAGCCGCTCTCCGTGGCCTCCTTGAAGTACTCGGGGAACGTCTTGCTCATGCTGGGGTCGTGCCAGTCGGTCCGGTCCCAGGTGTCCTTGTACCCGGCGTGGTGGTACCACCAGAAGACAGGCGGGACCAGGCCGGCGGGGGATTGGCGGGACTGCTCGACAGCGACGATCAGGGGAGTGAGCGACGGGTCGGCGTTGATCCGCATCTGGACCAGTTGGTCGCGCATATCCAGCAGGGCGGCCACTTCATCCGGTCCACGCTTGCTCTTCATCATGACCGTGGCCGAGCCATCGAAGAGGCCGGCGAGCCATGCCCGCACGCCCGTGCCCTGGCGCCCCCAGTTGCCCGTGAGGGCGAGGAGCAGGAGCTGCGAACGCTCCATGAGGTCGCCGTGGTAGTGCTTGCCCATGCCGCCAAGGGCCGAGAGGATGCCCGTCTTCTTCGCCGCAATCTTCCGGGCGAGCAGCCGGGTCGTCTGCGGGTCGACGCCGGTGATCGGGCGGATCGCCTCCGGCGTGTATTCGGCGAGCCGCGTCTTCATCAGTTCGAAGACGGTAGTCGCCGTTACCGGGCCCGAGCTGGTTTCGACGGTGAACTCGCCTTCGAGGGCGGGTTCCACCTCGCCCCACTGGAGCTTCCGGCGCGGCGCGGGCGCTATCTTGCCGGTCTTCGTGTCCCAGGCGAAGAGTTGCTCGTCGGCGCCCCCCTCCGGCAGGTCCGAGGCGCGGAGGTAACGGTTCGTGGCCTTGTTCACCAGCAGCGGCAAGTCCGTCTGCTCGCTGACGAACTTCCGGTTGATCAGCCCTTCCTCGACCACCACCTGCGCCATGGCGAGCGCCAGGGCGGCATCGGTGCCGACGTGCACCGGCACGAAGTAGTCGGAATGCAAACTCGAGGGCGAGAAGTCGGGCGCGATGACGACAACTTCAGTGCCCTTGTAGCGGGCCTCGTTGACGAAGTGGATGTGGGGGATGCGGGTGTAGTTCGGGTTGCCGGCCCAGATGATGAAGACTTCCGAGTGGAACCAGTCATCGACGCTGCTCACCGGGTCAAACGTTCCGTAGGTGAGGTAGTAGCCGGGGGCGAAGTCGTTCATTTCGGCATTCACATCGGTAGTCAGTCCACCGACGGAGCCGAGGAGCCCGCCGCGGCCGGTTACCGCCGCCGGGGGTGTGTTGCAGCCGGAAGGAGCGATGATCGACTCGCCGCCGACTTCCACGACGGCATCGAGGATCTTGTCCGCAATCTCGGTGGTGGCCTGGTCCCAGGTGATTCGTTCCCAACTGGCGGAGCCACGTTCACCGACCCGCTTCAGCGGGTAGAGGATGCGCTCATCGCCCTGGGCCATCCGCGACCACGCGACGCCCTTCTGGCAACCCATCGGGTTCATATCGGGCACGCCAGGCTCGTAGGTCGGGAACACGGCGGCCGATTCCTCGCGGACGACCTTGCCATCCTTCACATACACGCGCATGGGGCAGTTGCCGGGGTAACAGTCGATGCAGTGCGAAGCCCACCGCACTTCGTCCCAGTCCCACAGTTTGCGGTACTGTCCTCCGGCGGCGGATGCCTGGCGTTCGATCTCGGGTGCGGTCATGGAAACCTCTCCTTGTGGTGTGGCCCCGGATAGTGCCGGTGGTTGGTGTCCCAGGAAGAGGGGCCGGGGCCCTGGGACGGAAATGGAGTTCACCTGATCCTGGACGGCAGGACGTGGTCAGGGCCCCGGTTGACGAGAATCTGGCAGCTGGCGCCGGGGCCGTGATATGACCGCCGTCATACGGCCAACGTCAGTAGCCACCCTTTCCCGCCCCGCGCATCCGCGGGTCGAGGACGTCGCGCAGGGCATCGCCCGCAAGGTTGAACCCGAGCACCGTCAGCGTGATGGCGCCGCCGGCGACCAGCGACATCGTGTAGGAGGCCGGGAAGAGCTTCCTTCCCTCGTTCACCATCTTCCCCCACGAAATCGCCGCCGGGTCGCCAAACCCAATGAAGGCGAGCGACGCCTCGGCGACGATGTACGACCCGATGGAAATCGTGAAAATCACGATCGTCGGGGCCATGATGTTGGGCAGGATGTGGCGCACCATCACCCGGGCATCCGTCGCCCCAACGACCCGGGCGGCCTCGATGTAGAGTTCTGCCCGCGTCCGGAGGACGGCGCTACGGACCACGCGGATAACCGCGGCGATGCCAACGATGCCGAGCGCCAGGGTCATGTGGTACTTGTTCGCGTTTTCTACCACCTGCAGGAACATCAACAGGAGGATGAGCGCGGGGAATGCCTGCAACGTGTCCGTGATCCGCTGGATGACCATGTCCACGGCGCCCCCGAAGTAGGCGCTTACCGTCCCCAGCAGCGTGCCGAGGGCGATGGCGATGAGGGCCGCGCCGACCCCAACGAGAAGCGAGAGCTGGGCGCCCCACACCATCCGCGCGTACACGTCCCGTCCGGCGGTGTCCGTCCCCAGCCAGTGGTCCGTCGAAACACCGCCGACGGCGGCGACGATGGACTTCTCGAACTTCTCGGGTGGGTGCTGGAAGCGGATGCTCCGGTCGGTGAGCGACTTTTCGGCCAACTCCGCGTCATATGCCGGGTTGTCGATCACGAACACCTGGTCCGGGTCGTAGCGCTGGATGAACGGGGCCAGGAAGGCCACCAGGATCACCAGCGCGATGAGGATCACGCCGAAACCGCCCAGGGGCTTTTGCACCATGAACTTCTGCAGGGCCCGGAGGCCACGCAATGGCGCGGCCCGTTGGCGTGGCGGCCGGAAGTACTGCTCTTCGAGCCTGACTGCTTTCTGCGTCGTCATTGTGGGGCCCCTATGACAGCCGGATGCGGGGGTCGACCCACCCATATAGCAGGTCCACCGCCAGGTTCACGAAGACCACGAAGGTCGCGATGATGAGGACGAAGGCCTGGACAACGGGCACATCGCGTTCAGTGATGGCCGTGAGGATCCGGTTGCCCACGCCCGGGATGTTGAAGAGGTATTCGAAGACGACGTTCCCGCTCAACAGGCCGGCAACGGTCAGGCCGATGGCGGTCAGGACGGGGATCATCGCGTTCTTCATGGCATGCCGCACCACCACCACGCGCTCCCTGAGCCCCTTCGCCCATGCCGTCCGGATGTAGTCCTGGCGGAGCACCTCGAGCATCTGGGAGCGGGTCAACCGCATGATCCCGGCGCCTGAGGCAAACCCCCCGGCCAGCGCCGGGAGAATGAACAGCTGCAGGCTCCGCACCGGGTCCTCCCAGATCAGCGGTGAGTTGAACAGGTCGATCGTCCACAGCTGGAATCGCACCACCAGCAACAACAGCATCGTCCCGATCCAGAAGTTCGGCGCTGCCACACCAAGGATGGCCAGCAAGCGCAGCACATAGTCCACGATGGAATCCTGCCGGAGCGCCGAGATGATGCCGATCGGCACGCTCGTCGCCAGGGCGACGGCCAGCATCATCAGCGAGAGCTGCAGGGTGTAGGGCACCCCCCGCTTGAACTCCGTCAGCGCGGGCTGGCGCGAGCGGTAGGACTCACCGAGGTCGCCCCGGACTGTGTTCCAGAGGTAGGTGACGTACCGCTCCACGACCGGCTTGTCGATGCCGAGATCCTTCTTGATCTGGGCAACCTGGGCGGCCGTGTCTTCGCCGCCCGCCGGATTCTGTTGGGCAATCCGGCGGGCAACGAAGTCACCGGGAAGGACGTTCGTCGCGAAAAAGACCAGCGTCGCGATCAACCAGATGACCGGGATGTTGATCAGCGTCCTGCGGAGCGCATATGCCCCCATTAGCTTGGCCGTCCCTGGTAGGTGGGGTCGTCCGGGTCGATCCAGCCATACATCGCACCGAGGTGCGCCGTGCTGAACGGAGCGGACTCCGAGGCGTGGTAGTAGTTCCAGAGCAGCGTGTTCGTGATCTGGAGGTGGGAGTAGATGCGGCCTCCGCCGTACGCCTTCAACAACATGCGCTCCACTTCGCGCGTCATGTCCTTGCGCTTGTCGATGTCGAGCTCGACGCCCACCTTGCTCAGCAGATCGTCGAGACCGGGGATCTTCACTTCGAACTGCTTGTTCAGCGTCGATGTCGAGCTGTAGTTGCTCATCAGGAAGGCGGTGGGCTCCGGGTCCAACACTTCCGTGTCCCACCCGTACCAGAGGTTCGCGTTCCCGGAACCGTACTTCTGCTGGACGATCTTCGACGTGATCGTCGAATACGGCTCGACCTTCGCCTTGAACTGGTTCGTGCCCAGATTCTTGTTCAGCATGGCCGTGAGGATGGCACTGGCCTGGTAGGAGCCCTCAAAGATGTCGGGGACATCGATCGTGACGTCGCCGAGCGCAGGTCCGCCGCCGGCTTCCCACATCTTCTTCGCTTCGGCGATGTCCTTGTCTACGTCCTGGAAGTAGCCGGGGAACTCGATGAGTTCCTTTTCGGTCAGGCCGAACGCGCCCTGGCTTGGCGGAATCGACCCGGAAACCACCCCGCGGCCACCGTGGAACTGCTGGATGAGTTGGCGTCGATCGAGCCCGCGGAAGTACGCCCCGATGAGGTTCGGGTTGTTCCAGGGCGCAGCTCCACCGTAGTACGAACCGGCGATGATCGGGTTCGCCGAGAAGTTCGTCCGTTCATCGACCTTCCCTTTGAACCGCTCCCGCATCTCCGCCAGGACCTGCACGTTGGGCGGGCCGAAGGCGTCAACCTGCTTCTGCTCGAACGCGGCCTGGGCGGCCTGCGGGTCGGTAAAGAGCGGGACTTCCTGGATGCCGTCCAGATAGGCAGTCCCGGTGAACTTGTCAAACCGCTGGTACTTGGCGCGCCCCTCAGAAGCGAACTCGACGAGCACCATCGGGCCCGTCCCGATGATCATCTTCTGGTCGAAGTTCGCGTAGTCCTTCTCGAAGGCTTCGATCGCCTCGGGCGCGCCGATCCCTTCGTACGACTGCGCGAGCAGGTTCAGGAAGAGCGGCGACGGCTTGGCCAGTTTCACCTGCACCGTGTCCGCATCCGGCACGGTGACCGACTCGACGATCTGGTACTCGCCCTTGCGGTAGAAGTTCGGGTCCTCGGTGCCGTCGAGCCGCTTCCCACCCTTGTTCCGCTCGATGTGGTACTTGATGTCCTCGGCTTTCGTCTGCCGGCCGTTCACCGGGGCCTTGTCGTGGAAGAAGTTGTTCTTGCGGAGCTTCAGGACGACCGTGAGGGGGTCCGGCTGCTCCCACGACTCCGCGAAGCCACCAGCCAGGACACCGTCCTTGAAGCTGTCCCAGAAAATCGCCCGCTGCATGGTCCGCCCGATGATCGTGGCCACCGGTGTGAACCGGCTGCGGCTGTGGTCGAACGAGTCGTACGTCGCGTTCGAGCTGCTGCCCCGGTAAACGCCGCCCTTCTTTCCCTGGGCGGTCGGTGCGGCAGTCGGGGAGCCGGCGGCCGGAGTCGGAGAGCCAGCGCCGCCGGAAGTTGCTGTCGCGGCTGGCGTTTCGGCAGCATCGTCGTCGTCGTCTCCGCAACCGACCGCGGCAAATGCCGCCAGTCCAGCCGAAGCACCCGCTGCTCCCGTTACGAACCTCCGCCGGCTCACTTTCCGCTGCCGTGTATCCCAGTAGTTGCTCCGCATGTTCCCCTTCCCGCGAGCGCCCGGAATCTGTCGTTGGCGCGGGGGGAATCTATAGTTGGGAGCACCGACCTCTATATGACGCGAATCATATGGCCTCGGCCTCGCACGGCGGACCCGCCAGCAACGGCGCAAAAACGGAGCATTCAAACTGGCAGTCTTCGCAGCTGGCGGATTCCCGCACCTGCTCCATATCGAGGATGTCGATGATCTGCGATTCCGTCCGCAGGACGCCCCGCTGCTGGAGTTCCGACATCACCCGGATGGCGGTTTCGACCGTCACACCCGAACGGTCGGCGATGTCCTGCCGGGTCAATCGATAATCGATCCGGAGTGCCCCCGCCTGCTTTCTTCCGAATTGGCGCGCCAGCTGCAGGAGCGCGCAGCCGATCCGGCCCCGCGCGTCCTTGAGCGCCGCGATCGCCGTCGTGATGTCGCGCTGGCGGACTTCCAGACAGAGCAAGTCGATGGCGTTCCGGATGGTCACCGGGTACAGCTTCCCGAGCTCCTGGAGGAGCTTACGGGGCACCAGGACCAGCTCGGCATCATCGAGCGTGGTCGCCGTCGCTGTGTAGGGCCGGCCGTCGAGCGCCGAGCTCAGGTCCAGCGCGGCCGTCGGCGCCCGGAAACCCACAACGTGCTGGCGGCCGTCCGCCATCAGGTGATGCAGGCGCACCCGTCCCGCGGTGATCACCCACAGGCCCTTGGAGCGCTCGCCCTCTTCGAAGACACGGCGATGCGCGGGGATGCGGTGCATCGAACACTGCACCGCGATCTCCGCGATCTCGTCCCGCGTCAGACCCGCAACCAGCGGGAACCGTTGGAGCGCGGCGATGGTGCGCTCATGGGCTCCCGCCGATGGCTCGATAGAACTTCCCGATGCACGCGACATCGTGGCTACCTCTCACGATGATGCTGAGTGGGCGCCGGGATGGCCCGCTGTGACAATAGTCACAGGCTCAGCGGGATGCCGCTTCTGTCGTGGGTATGATACATCTCATGTAACCCCCCCGCGATGATGGCCGGATGGCCGAACGTTTCGCATCCCGGCCGGCGCTTCGCCCCCTCGCGCGCCGGGACTTCCGACTGTTGCTTGCCGGTTCGGCTGTCGTCGGCGTCCTCTTCCCGCTGCACCTCATGACGCAGGTCTTCTGGGTCAGCCAGCACTTCCCCGATTCCGCCGTCATCTACTCGAGCGTCCTGGCTGCCAGCAGGGGCTCTGGCATGGTGGTCTTCAGCCTCCTCGGCGGCGCCATCGCCGACCGGGCCGACCGCAAGCGCGTACTGCTCGTGTGCGAATCGCTCTCGTTCGTCGCGCACGCCGGGATCGCGGTGCTGATGCTCACGGAACCACTCGGCGAGGGCAGCGTCGGCCTTGTTGCCTTCGTGACGTTCCTGGCCGCCGGTATCCAGTCCATCGATACTCCGGCGCGGAGTGCCAGCGTGCCGGCGGCCGCGGGCCGGGAAAACATCGCCGCCGCCATCGCCCTGCTGGCGATCTCGAGCCAGGTGACGATGCCGCTGTCGCTGCCCATCGCCGGGATCATGAACCAGGTGTTCGCGCCTGGCGCTGTCTACGCCGCGTCGCTGGTGGCCTGGCTCGCGATTATTCCACTCATCATGATGCTCCGGCTCGATGGCCAACCCCCGCCCGCGGCCCGGGGCGGCACGCTCCGCAGCATTGCCGACGGGCTCGCCTACACCCGCGCCCACCGTCCGATCCTTGCGATCGTTTCGCTGGTGTTCGTCGTCCAGGTGATCGGCATGCCGGTCGCCGCCCCGCTGGGGCCAATGTTCTTCATCGAGGTCCTCGGGTTCAACTCGGCCCAGGTCGGGCTCATGGGGGCCACATGGGGACTTGGCTCGCTCTCCGCCGGCCTCATCATCGCGAGGCAGGCCCACCTCGCGCTCCGTGGCGGGTCGCTCGCCTTTGTTGCGGTCTTCTTTGGCCTGGCTGTGGTGTCGTTTGGATACTCGCGGTTCATCCCGCTCACGGCCCTCTCCGACTACGGAATGGGGTTCGCGTTCACGAGCACCAGCCTGGTGGCCAGCACGCTCATCCAGCACCTCGTCGCCGATGAGATGCGCGGGCGCGTGCTCAGCTTCTTCCCCCTGACCATCGGCATCGCCCAGGCGGCGACCGCAATCGCCGGGCTTGCGGGCCAGGCCATCGGCCTTGCCGTGCTACTCCCGCTGCTCGGTTGGCTGGTGCTCGCGGGGGCGCTCGTCCTTGCGTTCCGGTACCGCGACTTCCTGGGTGCCCGGGTTGAATCGCGGGTCGTCCGTCCCGGGGCCGAGCGGGCGTCCTGAGGGCCGCCGCCTGGCGCGGCCCGGTGCTACTGCCTCCTACCGTTCCAGGCTGCTGGCCTGGGGCCCTTTGTCTCCGGGCTCCTCGGTGAACTTCACTTCGTCGCCGGCCTGGAGCAGGTCGAATTCCTCGCCGAGCACGCTGTTGCGGTGGAAGTACACCTCGTGCCCGTCTTCGGCCGTGAGGAAGCCGTAACCGGCTTCAGCGAAGAGCCGGGCGATGCGTCCGCGCGCGGGGCGCACCGTGGGGCTGACCTGGCCCCGTTGCACCCGCGCGTGCTCTTCCAGCTGCCGCTGGGCGGCGTCGAACGCTTGCGATATCGCGACGTGCAGGTCGTCCGCTTGCTGCCGGGTTACCCGCGCAACGACGCCGGGAAGGTCAACGTGGATGTTCACCTGGAAGGGGCCGCCCTTGCGGTGGTGGTTCTGCGGAGCCTCCAGCACGACCCGGCACGAGGTGATGCGCGGAGAGAACCTGCGCAGCCTGTCGATCCGCTCCAGCAGGTACGCGTTCGCCTCCGGGCTGTCGAGGACGCCGTTGTCGACGATTTCGTACGGGAGGATTGCCGCGCGTTCCGCCGTCTCGGGCGGGTGGGGATCCTCGCGCGTCCAGGTCGCCTGGACGCTCTGTTCGTCCTCGGCATATTCCACCGTGAGTTTGCCCTCATAGGCCCGGTAGAGCGCCTCCGCGATGCGCCGGGGAAGGTGGATGTCCGTGGTCGTCACCACAATGGCGTTGGCGCGTTCTTCCAGGCTCGCAATCCTGTTCAGCGGATGCTCGGCGGTTTCGAGCTGCTCTTCCGCCCGGAGCACGCCCATCACGTCGTCCCGGTGCAGCGCGAGGAACGCGCCGGAGATGGTAAGCCTGCCCGCCGGGTAGCCATCGCGAATCCGCCGGCAGGCGGGGCACAGCGTCTCTTTCGCCCCCGCCGGTGCCCGCTCGTCCTCGGCAGGCCACCGCCAGCGGCCACCCTGGTACATCGCCCTGCACTCGGGACACACTGTCCGCTCGGGGAACTTCTTCGAAAGCCGGTAGGTATCCCCGGGCGTCTCCGAGATGATCGCGTTGCGGATCATCGGCTGCCCGGTCGGCGTCAGGGCATCGCGGTTGCCGCGTTGTGCTCCAGCCATCAGTCCAAACCTCTTTGTCGGGTTCGGCGCTTCCCACGCCTGTGGTCGCCTGGGCAGATTCGCCCACAGCCATCATGTCGCCGCCCCCATGCCCCCGTAACGGCCACCCGGGTACCTCTCGATGGCCTCACGGTCCGGCGTCGCCGGCGAGGTTCGCCTGGGCTCGCCGGATAGTAGCTGCGTCAACTTCCCGGACTACGCCGTCTTCCATCGCAAGCACGCGGTGTGCGACGTCCAGGATGCGCATGTCGTGCGTGACCACGACGAGGCCCTTCGTTTCGCCGGCCTCGACAGCCGATTGCATCAGCTCCATCACCGCCCGACCTGCACGCGAGTCGAGGCTCGCGGTCGGTTCGTCCGCAAAGATGATATCTGGCCGGTTCGCCAGCGCTCGGGCGATCGCCAGTCGCTGCTGCTCCCCGCCGCTCATGTCGTTCGGGCGCATGGAGGCGCGCTGCGTGAGGTCCAGGAGCTCGAAGAGGCCGCTCACGCGCCGCCGTGCCGCGGCCCCCGTCATGCCCGCCAGGTTGAGCGCGATCTCCACATTCTCCGTAGCGTTCAGCGCCGAGATGAGGTTGAACGACTGGAAAACGAACCCGATGTGCCGAAGCCGGAATTGGGCACGCCTGCGCTCGCTCAGCCTCGTCACCTCCTCGCCGAGGATGGAAATCTCCCCGGAAGTTGGGCGCAGCAGGCAGCCAAGCAGCGAGAGCAGGGTGGTCTTTCCGCACCCCGATGGCCCGATGATCACCACGACCTCCCCTTCCTCCACCTGGAAACTGACACGGTCCACCGCAAGGACCTTCGAGTCGCCCGAGCCGAAAGACTTCGAGATGTCGTGCACGACGAGCGGGCTGATCATCTCACCTCCGGAAAACCAGCAGCGGGTCGACCCGCACAATTCGCAGTACGGGCACCACCGCGCCAAGGAGGCTCATACCAACCACCGCCGCCAGCGTGCGAACACTTGGTTCCCAGTTCACCTTCACGCCGATGTCCGGTACGAATTGCACGACCACCGGCCCGACCAAGATGGTGACCGCCAGGCCGATTGCGAACCCCGTGACACCGAGCACGGTCGCCTGGCCGATCACCGTCCGGAGCAGAAACCCGTGCGGTGCGCCGATCGCCTTGAGTACGCCGAAATCCCGGAGCCGCTCCGAGGTCATGGTGTACATCGTCAGGCCTATCACGGCCAGCCCCACCAGGAAGCCGACCGTCGACATGACGTTAATCGGGGCTACGAAGAGATCCCCGAGCATGTCCCGGTCGTTTCCCGAGAGCTCCGCGCGCGTCAGTGCCTGGGTGCCATCGAACTGCGCGGTGATTGACTCGGCGACCGAGGGAGCGGATGCGGGGTCGGCGATCTTCAGCAACACAAAACTGACTGATTCAGGGGACTGCAGGAGCACCCGGGCATCGGCGAGAGTGACGAACACGAGCTTCCCGGCAATCGAAACCGTCTCGCCGGTCAGTCCGGTGATCACGAAGTCCTGACCTCCGATTGCCACCTGGTCGCCAATACCCACGCGGAGTCTGGATGCCAGCACGCTGTCGAGCGCTGCCTCGCCGGTGGTCGCCGGCGGTCGCCCCGCAGTGACTCTCCACGGGCCGCCCAGCCTCGACCCCGGCTCGTATCCCACGAGCTCACCCGGCTGACGGCGGTCTCCCTCAGAGAGGGTGACATGTACCCGGACGATCCCGCTCGCATCGGTGACGCCTGGCAGCGCCGCCAGTTCAGACACGAGCTCCTCCGGGAGTACCGAGACCGAGAGCGCCATGTTCTTCACGCCTGTCCGCGCGACGAAGACATCCGCCCCCACGTTGTCTACATACGTCGTCGACTTCTCGACGGTGCCGTCCATGATCCCGCGCAAGAGCAGGACGAGGACGACCGCGAAGGTCATGCCCCCAACACTGATCGCGAGGCGCAACCGGTCGTAGAGCAGGGTACGGGCCGAAAAGAAGACGCGTCCCCGGCCGGGCCACGACACGCTGTGGGTTTCACCGGGCCCGTCGCTTGTAGCGGTGCTCACCCCGCGAGTATGGGCAAAGCGGGCGCGCGGAAGGAGGCCCGGACGCCCGCCTTTCGCCGGTCTCTCGACCGTTGGCGCCCGGTGCCGCCGGAAGCAAGCGCCCCGTTATCGCGGGGCTGCAGGAGGGACAGGAGCAGAGGGCAGAGGCCTTGCCCTGGTGCCGTAGCCGGCCTCCAAGGTCGGGCGGCGCACCGGCCGCGATCGCGGTGGCGTTTTGTCCATGCCCTGGTCTACAGGCTGATCCGGCCAAACGGCTTCGCAAGCCAGGACGGACCTCTTGCCATGGCCGTTCGACGCTAATCGCCGTGCTACGTCGTGCCGCCCGGTGCTGCCTCCGGCCAAACCGGCGCCGTCGCCCGATCCTCTCCAGCTACGTCCATGGCGGGTGGTGGCGAGAGCTCTGGTTCGGTCAGCAAAGGCGCCTGCCACGGCTCGCCCGGATCGCTCTCCAGCAGGGCAGTCAGTTCCGGGTCCTGCAGTGTCTCGACCTCCAGGAGCGCACCGGCCACCTTATCCAGCAAGGCGCGGTTTTCGACGAGCATCTGGCTCGCCCGCTCCCGCGCCTCCATGACGATCCGCCGCACCTCGAGGTCGATCTCCTCCGCCGTGGCCTCGCTGTAGTTGCGCGTCTCCGAGATTTCCCGGCCCAGGAAGACCAATTCCTCGGCTCGCCCGTAGGTCAGCGGACCGAGCTTTTGGCTCATTCCCCAGCGCGTGACCATCGCCCGGGCCAGCCGGCTTACCTGCTCCAGGTCGTTCGACGGTCCGGTGGAGGCGGAGCCGAAGACCAGCTCTTCGGCGGCGTGGCCCGCCAGCGCCGCGCAGATCTGGTCCCGGAACATCTCGGGAGTCTTGAAGTGCTCCTCCTCCTGCGGCAGGAAGCGGGTGTACCCGGCGGCCACCCCGCGAGAGACAATCGTGACCTTCTGCGGCCGGTCGTGGGTCTTGATGAGGTGTCCGACCACCGTGTGGGCGCCCTCGTGGTAGGCGACGATCCTGCGCTCCCGGGGGGTCATCAGGCGGCTCTTCCGCTCCGGCCCGGCAAGGACGCGGTCGACTGCCTCCACGAAGTCGCTCATATCGACCAGCGTCTTGTTCCGGCGCGCGGCGAGGATCGCCGCTTCGTTCACCAGGTTCGCGATGTCGGCGCCGGTGAACCCCGGTGTCGTCCGCGCGAGCTTGTCGACCGAGATGTCGGCCGCGAGCGGTTTGCCCCGCAGGTGTACGCGAAGGATGGCCATTCGCCCCTTCACGTCCGGGGCGTCGAGGATCACCTTCCGGTCGAAGCGGCCGGGCCGGATGAGCGCCGGGTCCAGGATGTCGGGCCGGTTGGTCGCGGCGAGCACGATCACGTTCGTCCCCGGTTCGAACCCGTCCATCTCGACGAGGATCTGGTTGAGCGTTTGCTCGCGTTCGTCGTGGCTGCCGCCGAGCCCGGCGCCGCGCTGGCGGCCGACGGCGTCGATTTCATCCAGGAACACGATGCAGGGCGCGCTCTTTTTCGCCTGCTCGAACAGGTCGCGCACGCGGCTGGCGCCCACACCGACGAACATCTCGACGAACTCGGAACCCGAGATGCTGAGGAACGGCACGCCGGCCTCGCCGGCCACAGCGCGCGCCAACAGTGTCTTGCCCGTCCCGGGCGGGCCGAGCAACAGCACCCCCTTGGGGATCCTGGCGCCCAGCGCGGCGAACTTGCCTGGATTCCGGAGGAATTCCACCACTTCGGCCAGCTCCTCCTTCGCCTCGTCCACGCCGGCGACGTCCGCGAATGTCACCGCCACCTTGCTTCCGCTGAAGAGGCGCGCGTGGCTCTTGCCAAAGTCCATGGCCTGTCCGCCCACCGATTGCGTGCGCCGCATGATGAAGACGAAGAACGCCACGAGCAGCAGGAGCGGCAGGAACGAGAGAATGACCGTGAACACGCCGGTCCACGCGCCTTCTTCGTCCCGTTCGAACACGAGGTTGACGGCGGGACTGCCCTCCGGCGAGCCGGGGCGGCTGAGCCCGATCCCCTCGTCGCGAAGCAGCGCCGGGAGGTCCACGGTATCCGGGATGACCGCCACCTTTTCCGCGGGCGCAAGCCCTTCGGGGGCCAGGTACGCGACCTCCGCCCTATCCCCACGAACGACGATCGCTTCGACCTTATCCGCGGCGGCATCGGCCACCAGCTGCCCAAGTCCGATGGTCTGCTCGCCGGAATCCGATTCGGGGAGGAGCGAGAGCGCGACGACGATGGCCACGGTGGCCGCCAGGCCGGCCACGAGCGCGGTTGTCAGCGAGATCTGGCCGCGCCGCGGGGGAGGGGCTTGCGTGCTCATCGATCGTACCGTGCGCGATCCGCGGCGGCCCCGCAACGGCCGATCGGCCTCCCGCCACGGTGCCGCCCATCCCTACACGGGCAGTGGAAACTCATCCAGGTAGCCCAGGTACTCCGGCTCTACCTCGATCTCGAGCGTCTCCAGCAGGCGCACCACACCGCAATAGAACGAAATCGTGAGCACGAGGTCGACCAGGCACTCGTTGTTGAGCGACGCCTTCACGGTTGCGAACGTGCCTTCCGCGACCGCCAGCCCGGTGACCATCTCGCGCGCGGCGGCGAGCACTGCGCGCTCCAGTTCGCCCAGATCCGACCGTTCGCCAGCGGTCTCGGCTGCGATCGCCCGGATGTCCCCGTCGCTGACGCCAAACTCCCGGCCGATCTTGATGTGGTGCGAGTACTCGTACCGCGACCGTGTGAGGTAGCCGACCTGGAGGATCGCCATCTCGCGAAGTCGCGGGTCAAGGCGGCTCCGGTTCCTAATGAACCCGCCCAGGCGCGAAAACGCCCGCGCGCCGTCCGGGCTGTTCACCAGGGCGCGGTTCAGGTTGATGTCGCGGGCGAGCAGGTCCCGGTCGGCTTCGGCCAGGTCGGACTGCTGGAGATAGGGGACGCGGGCCATGGCAACTCCTCCTGGGGATCAGCGTTCGTGACTCCCGGGCCCGGCGGAGGCTACCCCGGTTGAGAACGCCGCCGCAAGGCGCGTAGGCTGCGGCCACCAAGCGCGAGGCGAGACCCCATGCCCGATATCGACGCGTGGCACGCCCAGGTGCAGGAGGAAATCCTCGACCCGGACCGCCCGATTTGCGACCCGCACCACCATCTCTGGGACCACCCGGGCAACCGCTACCTCCTCGACGAGTTGCTGGCCGACATCGGCAGTGGTCATAACGTCGTGAGCACCGTGTTCGTTGAATGCATGTCGATGTACCGCGCCGGCGGGCCCGAGGCGATGCGCCCCGTCGGGGAGACCGAGTTCGTCAACGGCATTGCCGCCATGTCGGCCAGCGGCCGCTACGGGCCCGCCCGGGTTGCCGCGGGCATCGTCGGCTTCGCGGACCTCTCCCTGGGCGACGACGTGGTGCCCGTCCTCGAAGCGCACATCGCCGCCGCGCCGGCACGCTTCCGGGGAATCCGCCATGCGGCCGGCTGGCACGAAAGCCCCGCCATCAGGAACTCCCACACCAACCCGCCCCGGGGCCTGCTGGGCGATGCACAGTTCAGGCGCGGTTACCGGCACTTGCCACGCTTCGGCCTGACGTTCGAAGCCTGGCTCTACCACCCGCAGCTCGGCGAGCTCGTGGACCTTGCCCGCGCCCACCCGGACGTAACGGTCGCGCTCGACCACTTCGGAGGGCCGCTCGGCATCGGGCCCTATGCTGGCCGGCGGGACGAGGTGTACGAGGCGTGGAAACAGGATATCGACGCCCTGGCGGCCTGCCCGAACGTGGTCGCCAAGCTTGGCGGCATCAACATGCCCATCAACGGGTTTGGCTGGGACAAGCGCCCCCTCCCCCCAACCTCGGAAGAACTGGCGGCGGCCACGCGCCACTACTACGACCGCACCATCGACCGCTTCGGCCCGGCCCGCTGCATGTTCGAAAGCAACTTCCCGGTCGACCGCGTGAGCTGCTCCTACGCGGTGCTGTGGAACGCCTTCAAGCGGATTGCGGCGGCCTACTCCGAGGAGGACAAGTCCGCGATGTTCCACGGTACCGCCGCGCGCGTGTATCGCTTGCCGCCGGCCGGCTGACCGTGGCTGCCACCTGCTGCCGGACGGCTCGCCGGCAGCGTGGCGTGTGTTAGCATGCCGCCAACCCCGGCAGGAGCGAATTCCTCGTGGCCTTGTTGATCACCCTCGTCGTCATCGCCGTTGTCGTCCTGGTCCTCATCTTCTGGGTCATCGGCATCTACAACGGGCTCGCCCGCGCGCGCATCCGCGTGAAGGAAGCGTGGTCCGGCATCGATGTCCAGCTGAAGCGCCGCTCCAGCCTCATCCCCAACCTCGTTGAGACCGTCAAGGGCTACGCCGCCCACGAAAAAGAAGTGCTGGAAAACGTGACCCGGGCCCGGGCGATGCTGGATCGGGCGGCGACGCCGGGCCAGGCGGCACAGGCCGATAACATGCTCACGGGCGCGCTCCGCTCGCTCTTCGCCGTCGCCGAAGCCTATCCCGACCTCAAGGCGAACCAGAACTTCCTCGAACTCCAGCGCGAGCTGACCGATACCGAGGACAAGATCGCCTACTCCCGCCAGTTCTACAACGCCAACGTCCGCAACTACAACGAGCGCATTGCCGTCGTCCCCAGCTCGATCATCGCCGGCATGTTCAACTTCGAACCCGCCGAGTTCTTCGAAGCCGAGGAGGGCGCCCGGGAGGACGTGAAGGTCAGCTTCGGCCAGTAAGTTCGAATGACGAAGTTCGAATTTCGCCAGGGCTGAACGAGACCATGAGGGCTAACGACCTGAAGGGCAGAACCATGGCATTTGCGGTGTCGATTGCCCGACTCACCGGGAGCCTCCCCCGGTCGCGGGAGGCCGATGTGTTCGGGCGGCAGCTGCTCCGCTCTGGGGCGTCGGTGGGCGCCAACTACCGCGCCGCCGGGCGAGCCCAAAGCACCGCCCACATGATTTCCAAGCTGGCGATCGTCGAGGAAGAGGCGGACGAGTGCATCTACTGGCTCGAACTCCTCGTTCAAGCTGGCATTGTTCATGCTGAGGCCGCGGCGCCGCTACTGAGGGAAGCCTCAGAACTCGTTGCGATCACGGTCGCTTCCAAGAAGAGGCTTCGCGCCAGACTGCAAACCTCGGCGAGCCGCACTTCGAACTTCGGCGTTCGCACTTCAGGGGAGTCGTCAATCGTCAATCGTCAATCCGATCGCCGGGATGGCCCCACCCGATGACCTCCCCCCTCCCCGGTTCCGTCCTCATCTACGACCGCATCGCCGCCAACAAGCGCACGACCTGGCTAATGATGACCTTCTTCGTGGTCCTCCTGACCGCGCTCGTCGGCGTGATCGTCATGGCCATGGGCGGCGATATCGGCATTGTTGGCGTGGTCGGCATCGGGCTCATCGTCTACGCGCTGGTCAGCTACTGGATCTCGACCAATGTGGTCCTCTCCATCTCGGGCGCCCACGAAGTGACCAAAGAGGAAGAGTGGGAGTTTGTCCGCCGCGTCGAGAACCTGTCCATCGGCGCCGGACTCCCCATGCCGAAAACGTGGGTGCTCGAAGACTCCGCACCCAACGCTTTCGCCACCGGCCGCGACCCCAACCACGCCCACGTCGTCGTCACCCGCGGCCTGCTCGACAAGCTCGAGCCGATCGAACTCGAAGGTGTCCTCGCCCACGAACTCTCCCACATCGGCAACTACGACATCCGCGTGATGACCGTCGCGACCGTGCTGGTCGGCCTGGTCGCGCTCGTGAGCGACCTGTTCCTGCGCTACACCATGTTCGGCGCGGGCCACCGCCGCGGCAGCCGCGACAAGGGCGGCGGAGGCGGCGCGATCCTCATTGTCGTTGCCATCATCGGCGCCATCCTCGCGCCCATCGTCGCCCAGGCGCTCCGTATGGCGATCAGCCGCCGGCGCGAATACCTTGCCGACGCGAGCGGGGCGCTCCTCTGCCGCCACCCCGAGGCCCTCGCCCGGGCGCTCGAAAAGATCTCCAACGACCACGAACCGTTGGAAGCCGCGAACAAGGCGACCGCCCACCTCTACATCTCCAATCCCCTGCGCGAACACCAGTCCTTCCTCAACAACCTGTTCAGCACCCACCCGCCGATCGACGAGCGCATCCGCCTGCTCCGGAGCATGTAGAGGCCATCCGGCCGCCCCAGAGGCAATGACGCAGGGTTGCCGCCCACGCAACGCCGCGTTGACGACCCTTGGGGCCCCCCGGTTTGCCCCATCCGGCCCACCCCGGGCGACGCCCCCGGCTCTACCATGGGTGCAGATGAAGAGACCACCGGGCGGAGGTCACGGGAAAGGAGGAAACGGGAAATGCAAACGATGAACGGTCGCCGGATCCACGCCCTCTTCCAGGTCTGGATCGTGCAGAGTTAGACGGCAAGCTCGATGTCCAGGTCCCATCCCACCGGAGGTCAAAACCATGAAGCTCAGGGTTCACGCCTTCTACCGAGTGTGGTTCGGTCCGATACATGGCTCGCGCAGCGAGCCAGGCACAGCGTCCCAGTCCCGGCTGCACCAGTAGGCACACACGCTTAGCGGCCACCACCTGAACAAGGCGCCCGCGGCGCTCTCCTCGGGAGAATCGGCCATGGAGCGGAACCGGGACTGAAGGACGGAGCAAGCACAATCGACAGGCCTCGCACACGCGAGGCCTGTTCCATTCCCAGCGGGCCGCCGGGTGCCCGGCTAGAATGGGTGGGCCAACGGTATTGGCCCGCGGCAATCCACCCGGAGGACGATCCCGCCATGGGACTCCGCACCCCCCAGCAGTACATCGATTCGCTCAAGGACAACCGCACGGTCTACTACCGCGGCGAACAGGTGCCCGACGTCACCACCCACCCGGTCATCAAGAAGGCCGTCCACCACGCCTCCCTCGATTTCGAAATGGCCGAGGACCCCGCCTACCGCGACCTCTCCGTCGTGACCGAGGGTGGCGATACCTACAGCCGCTACTTCAAGATCCCCGCGAATAACGATGACCTCCTCAAGCGCAGCCAGCTCATCGAAGCCGCGACCGCGCTCGGCAAGACCCTCGTCGTCCTGGTCAAGGAAATCGGCACCGACGCGCTCTTCGCCCTCCACAGGGTCTCCCGCCAGGTCGACCAGAAGTACGAAACGGACTACTACCAGCGCGTCGACGCGTTCTACCGCCACTGCCGCGATAACGACCTCGCCATCTCCGTCGCCCAGACCGACGTGAAGGGCGACCGCTCCGCCGGCCCGCTCAACCAGCCCGACCCCGACATGTACACCCGCATCGTCGAACGCCGCCCGGACGGCATCGTCGTCCGTGGGGCAAAGATCCACACGAGCTGCACCACCAACGTCAACGAAGTCATCGTCCTCCCGACACGCGCCATGTCCGAGGCCGACAAGGACTATGCCCTCGCGTTCGCCATCCCCGTCGACACACCCGGCCTGAAGCTTGTCGCCAGCCCCTACGGCGGCAGCCCGAAGAGCGAGTTCGATGCCCCCCTCAGCGCCGAGCGCAAGATGATGGAGACGATCACCATCTTTGACGATGTCTTTGTGCCCTGGGAGCGCGTCTTCCTCGCCGGGGAACACGACTTCGCCGGCGCACTCGCGCTCGGCTTCGTCGAATACCACCGCTTTACCGCGGTGAGCTACAAGCTCCCGCTGGTCGACGCCCTCATCGGTTCGGCCCTCCTCATGGCCGACATGAACGGCATCTCGAAGGCGGCCCATGTCCGCGACAAGCTCATCTGGCTCATCAGCTATGCCGAGACGCTGCGCGCGCTCACCGAGATGGCCGCGATCCGCGGCGCCGCCGACGAGCACGGCATCTTCGCGCCCGATGCCCTCACCACGAACATGGCCAAGTACCACTTCGCCCACCACTACCACGAGGCGCTCCAGCACGTGCAGGACATCGCCGGCGGCATGCTCGTCACCGGCCCCGGC
Organism: Dehalococcoidia bacterium; assembly: GCA_023382755.1. GTDB lineage: Bacteria > Chloroflexota > Dehalococcoidia > Tepidiformales > Tepidiformaceae > Amarobacter. The sequence goes on along the minus strand of JAHDWR010000010.1, from coordinate 8,096 downwards.
GTCGAGGACTTCGCCAGCCCCGAGACGGGCGACCTGCTGCGCAAGTACCTGGGCGGCCGCGCGGGAATCGATGGCGAAATGCGCACCCGCGCCATGAACATGGTCAGCGACCTGACGACCGGCGACTTCGGCGGCTACCACGCCGTCCTCGCAATCCACGCCGAAGGCTCGCTTGAGGCGGAGAAGCTGATGATCTCCCGCGCTTACGACGGGAGGCGCACACTGGAGTACGCGAAGAAGCTGGCGGGACTCGCCTGACCGAGGAGGATCACTGTGGCAACGAAGGCTGAAGCGCTGGCTGCGCTCGATGACGGCTACCGGAAGTTTCGCGAACAGATCTCTTCCCTCGATGCAGCCGCCTACGCCGAGCCCTGGCTCGGTACCTGGAATCTCTCGCAGTGCCTGGCCCACATGGAGGGCTGGTACCGCGAGATGACAGCCGCTATCGAGCGCGTCGGCCGCGGCGAACGCCCGACGCCGGAGGGTGTCGACTACTCGGATGCCGATGCGTGGAACGAGAAGTTCGCCCTCCAGGCGAAGGCCGGGCGCGGGGCTCTCGACGCCTGGGACGAAGCCTATCGCGCGTACCGTGCCGCTGCGGCCGCGCTGCCCGACCAACTCTATGGCGAGGACGCCGGGAAGGGCCGCCCGCTGATCGGCAACCGGCTGCTCCAGGCCGCCGGCATACACCATTTCGAGGAGCACCAGCCCGACCTGGAGAAGTGGCTGCAATCGAGGAAGTAATGCCGCGCGGAGACCCCGTGGAACTACCGCTCTTTCCGCTCCGGACAGTCCTCTTTCCCGGCATGGAGCTCCCGCTACGCATCTTCGAGGAGCGTTACCGGGTGATGGTCCGCGAGCTGCTGGATTCGGGCAGCGAGTTCGGTGTCCTGCTCATCCGCGAAGGCGAGGAGGTCGGCGGCGGAGCGAAACCCCACAGCTACGGGACCACGGCGAGGATCGAAGAGTGCCGCGAGATCGAAGGCGGGCGCTTCGTGTTGACGGCCCGCGGGGCCCATCGGTTCCGGCTCCTGCGCATGCTCCCGGCCCGCCCATACCCCTACGGCGAGGTCGAGTATCTCCAGGATGCGGCCGAACCGATGACGCCGAACCTCCGGCTCGCGGTTGAGACGGTCAGGACGACGTTCCCGCTCTACTTCCGCATGGCGCTTTCGCTCACCGACCAGTGGGCACAGGGGCTCAGCCTCCCGGATGGGGCGCACGCCCTGGTCGATTTCCTGGGGCCATGGCTCCAGGTCGAGGAAGAGGCGAAGCAGCGTCTTCTGGAGATCGAGCCTGCTGCCGACCGCGTCGCCCACCTCGCCGAGATGATCGATGACCTCCTGACGCGGACGCGCGAGGAGGTCATAGAGTACCGCCGCAAGAAGTTCGGGTCGCTCGGCGCCGGGAACTGACTTACGGCAGCGCCAGCATCCGCTCCAGCGCGACCAGCGACCACGTCCTGGTCTCCTGGTCGACCTTGATTTCGTTTACCACATGGCCCGCGACGAGCCCTTCGAGCACCCATGCCAGGTAGGCCGGGTGGATCCGGTACATCGTGCTGCACGGGCACACCACCGGGTCGAGGCAGAACACGGTCTTGTCCGGGTTCTGGTGCGCCAGGCGGTTGACCATGTTGATCTCCGTACCGACAGCCCACGCAGTCCCCGCGGGCGCTTCGTTGACCGCCTTCAGGATCTTCTCCGTTGAGCCGCTCTGGTCGGCCGCCTGCACCACTTCCCACTTGCACTCGGGGTGGACGATGACATTGATGCCGGGGTAGTCGCGGCGCGCCTTTTCGATCTGTTCGACGCTGAAGCGCTGGTGCGTGCTGCAGTGGCCCTGCCAGAGGATGATCCTGGCCTTCCGGAGCTGCTCGGGCGTGGTGCCCCCGTTCGGCAGCCGCCAGTTCCAGAGCACCATCTCGTCGAGCGGGATGTCCATCGCGTAGCCGGTGTTCCGGCCAAGGTGCTGATCCGGGAAGAACAGGATCTTCTCGCCTCGTTCAAACGCCCACTTGAGGGCCTTGTCGGCGTTGCTCGAGGTACAAACCAGGCCGCCCCGTTCGCCCACGAACGCCTTCAGGCTGGCGGCGCTGTTCATGTACGTAACCGGGACCACGCTCGCACCATCGCCGAGCATCTCGTGGATCTCGTCCCACGCCGCGTAGACGTCGTCCGGGTCGGCCATATCGGCCATCGAGCACCCCGCCGCCATGTTCGGCAGGATCACCTTCACAGACTCATCGGTGAGGATGTCGGCCGATTCGGCCATGAAGTGGACGCCGCAAAAGAGGACGTACTCGACACCCTCCTGGTCGGCCGCGAGCCGCGCGAGCTTGAAGCTATCACCGGTGAAGTCGGCGTACTTGATGACCTCGTCGCGCTGGTAGTGGTGGCCAAGGACCACGAGTTTCGTGCCGAGTTTGGCGCGCGCCGCCGCGATCCGGTGGTCCAGTTCGTCCGGGCTCATCTCCAGGTAGGCGCGCGGGATGTCCTGCTGCCAGCTCACGAACGCCGGTTCCTCGATCAGCGGCAAAGGCTGGAGTGCGTCTGTCGGGCAGGTATCGGGGTCCGTGTACCTGGCGAGCAGCTCGGCGTACTCGGAGACGGTCCGGTTCACGACAGTGGTCATCTGCAGCCCTCCGAACTTAGTGTCATGCCTACACTAAGTCGCGCTACCAACGTGCCATGCCATGGACTTCGTGTCAACCCTACACGAACTCGGCCTACCGGATTTTCACAGCTTCGATAGGTGGCGCCGGGGTCCGGGCCCCGGGGCCGATCGGCTACCGGCTACCGGCCGCGCCTCCTGGTGGCAGCTCTCCGCCGTGCCCACTGGCGGCTCATGATCCAGCGCGTGGTGAAGCGGGAGAACCCCAACCCCAGGAGCACCGCCCAGAACGCCGAGGCGAAGACGAAGAAGCCCGAGCTTTCGGCCGAGAAGATCCCCATGTAAAGGCCGGCAAAACCACCGGCCGCGAAGGCGAAGAACACCGGGAACGTGCGCCACTTCCACGCGGGCATGGCTGTTGCCTGCGGTGGCTCGGTGGCGCCATGCGGCGTCGAGGGAGCAGCGTTGGCGGGCCGGGTGCGCCGCTTGCGCGTACTCATGATGGGATCCCGTACTGCAGGCGAAATGCCATATCGCAGCGCAGGCAGAAGGGGACTACGTCGCGCCCCAGCAAGTTTCGAAAGCCGATCACGTGTACTCCGCAGGCCCGGCCCGCTTCGTTGATGCGGGAGTCGGGGTAATGAAACAGGCCGCCGCAGCCGGCGCAGATGAGCGCGCTGCGGGAGCCGATCTGCTGTTTGCACTCGCAACAGCGGCCATCGTTCATCGCCGCCCCTGGGAAAAGTCGAGGATGTCCCCCCGCCGGAACAGCAAGGTGCCGCTGCCCGTCCGCCGGTGTTTCACCCGGCCGATCGCTGCCAGCTCGATGAGGGCGCTCTCGGCGATGCCGGCCACCTGCGCCGCCTCACCGGTGTCGAGCACGTCGTCGAGGCCGGCCGGCACGGGGTTCAAGCACGTGTCGCAGGCGAATTCGAGGCCGAGGTGCTCTTCGTTGATCCACACCTGGCCGCAGTCATCCCCGGGGAGGTCCGCCCGCTGGTTGAGGTGATAGAGCAGTCCGCACGTGTTGCACCAGGCCTCCATGTGGATGGCGACCGTCAACCCGCAGACGTTGCATGCCTTCGTTTCCGCTGTCTGTGTCATTCCTGAACCTGCCGCGAGCATACTGCAACCTTGACTCGGGCGGAACGAGATCCCTATGATCATAGCGCTTTAGCAATTCCTTTCGGCCACGACGGTGGCCGTGCGCCCGGCCTGGCCGGGCGGGAGGGTACGTGGCGCTGGCCACTTCGACGGACAACGCAGAACTCGCGGCGCGCCTGGGTGTTCGCCCGCTGCCCGATGACCTCCTCGGCCAGGCCCTCACCCACGCCTCCTACCTCAACGAGGCCGATGCCTCGGCGGTCTCCAACGAGCGTCTCGAGTTCCTGGGCGATTCCGTCCTCGGCATGGTCATCGCGTCGGTGTTGTTCGAGGCCTTCCCCAATGCGGGTGAAGGCGAGCTCACGCGCATGCGCGCCGATATCGTGAGGGGCACCAGCCTTGCCCACGTGGCGGCACGGCACAACCTCGGGGACTACCTCATCCTGGGCCGCGGTGAAGAAGCCGCCGGTGGACGTTCCCGCGACCGCAACCTGGCTGGCGCGCTCGAAGCCCTGATTGGCGCCGTCTACCGCGCCCAGGGCTACCGCGCCGCAAAAGCCTTCACCCGGAGGCTCCTGAAACCCGAACTCGAGCTCACCCGCAGGCACGGGGCCCGCGTCGACCCCAAGAGCTCGCTGCAGCATATGGTCCAGGCCCGCTGGCACGAACCTCCCGAATATGTGACGGTTGAGGATGCGGCCGGCTCACCCGCCCGCCGGTTCGTGGTTGAAGTGCGGATCGCTGGCGAGGCGCTCGGAAGGGGCGAGGGCCGGAGCAAGCGCGAGGCACAACAACAGGCTGCCCAGGAAGCCGTCGCCTGGCTCACCGCCCAATCGCGGGGGGAGGGCTAGCCCCATGTACCTCAAGAGGCTCTCCATCCAGGGCTTCAAGAGCTTCGCCAACCGGACCACCTTCGAGTACGGTCGCGGTGTGACGGCCGTCGTCGGGCCGAATGGGTCCGGCAAGAGCAACGTCTCCGACGCCATCCGCTGGGTCCTCGGCGAACAGAGCAGCCGCCTCCTCCGCGCCAAGAAGCAGGAAGACGTCATCTTCGCGGGTACGAAGGAACGCGCCGCTGTAGGCATGGCCGAAGTCGTCCTCACCCTCGACAACGAGGAACGCTGGCTCCCGGTCGATTTCGCCGAGGTCGAGATCGCCCGCCGCGTCTACCGCAACGGTGACTCGGAGTACCTCCTGAACGGCTCCCGTGTGCGCCTGCGCGACGTGATCGACCTGCTCATGAAGGGCGATGTCGGCCAGAACAGCTACTCGATCATGGGCCAGGGGCTCGTCGACGAGGTCCTGAGCATGACGCCCGACGAGCGCCGCTCGTTCCTTGACGAAGCGGCGGACGTGAAGCGCTTCCGCATGAAGATCCGCGAGGCGCAGGATCGCCTGGCCGCAACCCGGGACAACATCGACCGCGTCTCGCTCATCATCCAGGAAATCGAACCCCGCCTCGCGCAATTGAGCCGCCAGGCCGAACGGGCATCCGAGCATAAGCGCCTGAGCGCCGAGCTCACCGAGTTGCTCAAAACGTACTACGGCTACCTCTGGAACGATGCCCAGAACACCCTCGTCCGCGCCCGCGCGGCCCTCGACCAGGGCACCGCCGAGAACGCCGCAGCCGCCCAACGAGTCACCCAGCTACGGGAGCAGCTGCGGGCCCTCTCCGAAGAGATCCGGAAGCGGCGCGACGCAATCGCCCGCCGCGACACCAGGAACACCGAAATCGAGCAACGCCTCGCCGCCGCGGAGCAGGCCGTGGCTCTCGACCGCGAGCGCCATGCCATGGTCTCTGCCCGCCGCGAGGAAGTTCGGGGCGAACTCGAGGCGCTCGAAGGCGAGCGGATGTCGCTGGCCTCCACGGATGTCGATGACGGCCGCCGCGGGATTGAAGTGGTTGGCGAGGCCGAGACCGCCCGCGATGCGATGCAGCGCTGCCGCCAGGAGCTCGATGCCGCCGAGCGCGAGTATTCCGCCCTGCGCAGCCGCGTTGGCGAGTTGCGCGACGGGGCCGACGGAGACGACCGCCGCGCGAATACGATGCAGTCGGACATCGAGACCGCTGAACGCCGCATCGCGGACCTCGAACGAGAGATGGAGCAGGTGGTTGCCCGGCGCAAGCAGGTCATCGTCGAGCTGATCGGCTACGGCCGCCGTTTCGCCGAGGCGCGGGCAGCCGTGATGGAGGGTGAAGTCCGCGTCGAAGATGCCAGGGCCGCCGCCGATGCGGCCCGGGAACAGCTCGTGCGCGTCCAGGAGGAGGTCCGCGAGTTCGAATCAGCGGGCAACCACGACCTGCGCGAGCTCGACCACCTGGAAGGCCGCCTCGATGCGCTCAGCCGCGTCCAGGCCGAGCACGATGGTGTCGCCGCCGGCACGCGGAACGTGCTCATCATGGGCCAGGCGCTCATGGAGGAGTTCGAGCCCGGCAGCCTCGGCGAACCGCCGGAGATCCCTGGTGTCGTTGGCCTGCTTTCGCGGCAGCTCAAGGTGCCCGCGGGTCTCGAGGTCGCGGTCAACGCCGCCCTCGAACAACGCCTCCACGCCGTCATCGTCGAGAACGAAGCGGTCGCCCTCGAAGCGATCGCCACCCTCCAGCGGCGCAAGCAGGGCCGCGCCCAGTTCCTCCCCCTCGACGCCGTCCGCCACGTCTACCCGCTGAACCTGCAAAAGGAGCGCGGCGTGGTGGGCGTCGCCGCGAAACTCGTCCGTTGCGACCAGCGGATGAAGCCCCTTGTGGACACGCTCCTCGGCCGCGTCATCGTCGTCGAGGACGTGCAGACCGGCCTTCGCATGATCCGGCGGGCTCTCGGTTCGGTCGTCACGCTCGATGGCGTGTTCATCGAGCAGACCGGCGTGATGGCCGGCGGTTCAACCGGCGCCGATGAGGGCGAGTTCATCCGCCAACGCGAGCTCGAGGAACTCCCCGAACGCATCGCGGAACTCCGCAAGCGGACCGAAGTCAGCGCCGAGCGCATCGCCAACGCGCGCGCCGCGATTGACCAGGTTGCCAAACGCTCGCACGAAGCTGAAGCCGACTACGAGATGACTCGCCGGGCACTCGAAGGGGCCCGGTTCGACCTGGAGCGCGAGCGCGAGCGGCTCCATCGCCTGCGACGGGACATGGATGCTGTCCGCTCCAAGCGCGTGGACATCGATCGCGAACGCGATGGCCGGCTGGCCCAGATCGCCCAGGCGACGCTGGCGGCCACCCAGTTGCAGGCGCGCCGGGACGAGCGCCGGACCGAGATGGAGTCGCTCGAGGGGCAACTGGCGCAGGCCACCGAACGGCGCGAGGCAGCGCTCAGGGCTGTCTCCGAAGCGAGCGCCCGCCTCGCCTCGGTCGAAGGCGAACGGCGCACGCTCGTGGCGATGCGCGAGCAACACGAGAAGTCCATCGAGCGGCTCGATAGCCAGATCGCCGCAAAACGGCTCCAGGGCCGGAACCTCGAACTCGAAGCCAGCGTCATCGACGAGCGCCTCGGCAAGCTTGCCCGCGAACTCGAGACGATCCGCGCCGAGCAAGCACGTTACGCCGAAGATGCCGCCCCGGACCGCGACGAACTCCACCGCCTGGAGAACCACGAGCGCACCATCCAGGATGAGTACAACGAATCTCAGGAGCAGCTGCTCGCCATCGACCGCAAGCGCCTGGACCTGGAGGCCGAAATGGCCCGCACGAGCGAACACATCGAGCACCTCCGGCTCGAAATGGAACGCGAAGGCCTCGCTCCCGACCGCAGCGGCCGCATTGTGTCGTTCGATGAAGCCATGGTCGCCGACTCGATGTTCGACGCGGACACGCTCCAGGCGCCCCGCGTCCAGGGGGGCGCCGAGGTCGATGTCGAGGCCATGCGGAACCGGATCGACGAGTTGCGGCGCCAGATCCGGCGCCTCGGGGCGATCAACGCCGAAGCGCCCGAGGACTTCCGCGAGTTCCACGAGCGCCACGAGTTCCTGACGACCCAGCTCGTGGACCTCTCCGATGCCGAAGACCAGCTTCGCACCGCCATCGCGGAGTTGAACGAAGAGATCCGGACGCGTTTCACCACCACCTTCGAACGCGTGAACACGGGCTTCGGCGAGTACTTCCAGGCGTTCTTCGGCGGCGGCAGCGCGAGCCTCATCCTCACCCAGCCCGAAGACCTCGCCAACGCCGGCATCGAAATCGAAGCGCAGCCGCCAGGGAAGCGCATCAAGAGCCTCAGCCTGCTTTCCGGCGGCGAGCGCTCGCTGACCGCGGTCGCGCTCCTCTTCGCGCTTCTCTCGGCCAACCCCGCGCCGTTCTGCGTGCTCGATGAGGTAGATGCCGCCCTGGATGAAGCCAACGTGGGCCGCTTCACCGGTGCGCTCAAGCAGCTGGCCGAAAAGAC
>JAHDWR010000009.1:23858-32725 GCA_023382755.1 Dehalococcoidia bacterium | reverse complement strand
CGGCCGAGAAGGTGCGCGCCCGCCGGATGCGCGCCGAGCGCAAGTTCAACGAGCTCACGGCCGCCGGAGAGCCCATCCCCGAGGACGTCGCGCAGACGCTTTACGACCTCGGGAGCGACCTCGCGCCGGGCGGCACGATCTGGGCGAAGCTCGCGGGATCGGGCAGCGGTGGCGCACCCGCGGCTCCGCTGACCGGGACGAACCCCGATGGGAGCATGCGCTTCCCGCCGGGGGTGGGCGACGGCCCGAAGGGCGACCCGAACTCGGCCGAGAAGGTGCGCGCCCGCCGGATGCGTGCCGAGCGCAAGTTCAACGAGCTGACCGCCGCTGGCGAAGCCATCCCCGAGGACATCGCGAAGACGCTCTATGATCTGGGCAGCGACCTGGCGCCCGGAGGCAGCATCTGGGCCACCCTGGGCGGCGGCAGCGGTGGTGGGGCAGCGGCGCCCGCGGCAGGCGGCATCGCCCCGGACGCGGATGGCTGGGTGCCCCCGCCCGGCCTGGGCATTGGCCCGAAGGGCGACCCGAACTCCTACGAGAAGGTACGCGCCCGCCGGATGCGCGCCGAGCGCAAGGCGAAGGAAGCGATCGAGAAGGGCGAAGCCATCCCGGAGGATGTGCTCGCCACGATCAAGGAACTGGGCGGCACCGTGCCGGAGGGAGCAGGCTAGATGGCAACTGAAGTCCTCTGGTGGATCTTTGCGGCCGCGATCGTCGGCGCCTCGGCGGGCGTCGTGTTCTCGCGCTCGGTACTCCACTCCGCCATCTTCCTGATCGGCAGCATGGCGGGCGTTGGGGCCATGTACGTGTTCCTGACGGTTGAGTTCCTGGCGCTGGTGCAGTTCCTCATCTACGGCGGGGCGGTCACCGTGCTAATCCTGCTGGCGCTGATGCTGACGCGGAGCGACCCGACGGGGCGCCCCGAGCCGGTGAACGGCCCCCAGCTGCCGCTCGCCCTGCTCATGGGCATCTCGCTGGTGACCACGCTGGTGGCGGTCGCCCTCGACACGGCCTGGCCGGGCAACGACAGCGACACGCCGACGAATATCGCCATCGAAACCGTGAGCGAGCGGATGTTCTCCGGTTTCGGAGTGCCGTTTGTGCTGTCTTCGGCGCTCTTGCTGGTAGCTCTTATCGGGGCGATCATCCTCGCTCGGCAAGAGGAGGGCGAGTAGCGATGGTTCCGCTCGAAAACTACCTCGTCCTCAGCGCGATCATGTTCTCGCTTGGCGTGTATGGAGTGTTGGCCCGCCGCAACGCGGTGCTCATCCTGATGAGCGTCGAATTGATGTTGAATGCCGTGAGCCTGAATTTCGTGGCGTTCGCGGCGTATCTCGACCCCGATAAGATTCTCGGCGCAATTTTCGCCGTGTTCATCATCACCGTAGCCGCAGCGGAAGTGGGATTGGCGCTGGCAATTGTCATTCGCCTGTTCCGCAACCGTGCCACGAGCAACGTGGACGAAGCGGCAATCATGAAGTGGTAGAAGGGGCCGAAAAGACTCATGGGTGCTGAAGAGGCCTGGCTGCTCGCTGCTATCCCCGCGGGTGTGTTCCTCGTGCTCGCGCTGTTCGGCCGTGCCCTCCCGCGCGGCGGCGACTACCTCGGCGTCGCCGCGATCCTCTCGTCGTTCCTGCTCTTCTTCGTCGTCCTCGTGGACTTCCTCGATACGCCCGGCAAGCTCGGGCCCGTCGTCAACGACATCGAGTGGTCCAGCATCGGCGAGAGCTTCGACCTGCGGATGGGCATCTACGTCGACCCCATCACCATCGTGATGTTCGCGGTCGTCACCACCGTCGCCCTGATGGTGAACATCTTCTCCATCGGCTACATGAAGGGCGAGCCGCGCTACTACTGGTTCTTCGCGGTCCTCCAGCTCTTCGTCGCCTCGATGCTGCTGCTGGTGATGGCCGATAACCTGCTGCTCGTCTACATCTCGTGGGAGCTGGTGGGCGTCTGCTCGTTCCTGCTCATCGGGTTCTACTGGGAGAAACGGAGCGCGACCGAAGCCGCAAAGAAGGCGTTCATCACCACCCGCATCGGCGATGTCGGGCTGCTCATCGGCATCATCATGCTGTGGAAGGCCACAGGGACCTTCAACATCCAGGAGATCATCCACCACGTGGAGGAGGGCGGCGTCGGCCAGAACTACCTCTTCGCCGCGGTTGCCTTCGTCTTCCTCGGGTGCATGGGCAAGAGCGCGCAGGTGCCGTTCCACGTCTGGCTCCCGGACGCGATGGAGGGCCCGACCCCCGTTTCCGCCCTCATCCACGCGGCGACGATGGTCGTCGCGGGCGTCTACCTCACGGCCCGGCTGCTGCCGCTGTTCGAAGTGGCCGACGGCGCGCTCCTGATGGTGACCATCGTTGGCCTGACGACGGCGCTGCTCACCGGGTTCATCGCGCTCGCCCAGACGGACATCAAGAAGGTGCTGGCCTATTCGACGGTCGGGCAGCTCGGGTTCATGTTCGTGGCGCTCGGCGCGGGCCACCCGGCGGTGGCGATGTTCCACCTGATGACGCACGCCTTCTTCAAGGCGCTCCTCTTCCTTGGCAGCGGCTCGGTCATCCACGCGACGCACCACAACCAGGAGATGGACAAGCTCGGCGGCCTCTGGAAGAAGATGCCGATCACGGGCACGACGTTCTTCATCGGTTCGCTCGCGCTGGCCGGCCTCCCGCCGCTCGCGGGCTTCTGGAGCAAGGACGAGATCTTCGTGGTGCTGAACGACAAGTGGGGCGCCTGGGCCATTGCCATCCTCGCTTTCGCGGCCGTGATGACCGCCTTCTACACCACGCGGCTGTTCATCCGGACGTTCATGGGCGAACCCCGGGACAAGCACGTGCACGAGCACACGCACGAGTCGGCGCTGGTGATGACCGGGCCGCTGATGTTCCTGGCGGTGCTCGCGGCTGTCTCCGGGTTTGTGGTCTTCCACGGGGTAGGGAAGGCGCTCGGCTTCCCGGGAGGCATCACCGAGTTCATCTTCCTGCCGCACCACGGCCCGCATAAGTACCACTTCGACCTTGCCTGGGCCGCGGCGTCGGTCGCCATGGGCGCGACCGGGCTGTTGCTGGCGGGGTGGATGTACTGGGGCAACAGCATCAAGCGCTCGACCGAGCTCGCCGAATCGCAGCCGGGCCTCTACGACCTCATCCGGAACAAGTTCTACTTCGACGAGCTGTACCAGGCCGGCATCGACCGGGGCATGCTGGGCTTCAGCTACGTGGTCTCGTGGTTCGACCGGTACGTGGTGAACGACACCGGCGTCGATGGTTCGGCGCAGGTTACCGGGTTCTCCGGTGGTGTACTGAAATATCTCCAGACCGGCCGCCTGCCGAACTACGCCATGGCCGTTGCCCTCGGCGTGCTCGCGCTCGCGGTTGTCGGCCTGGTGGTGAGGGGCTAATCGCATGACCTTCGACGAGGGCCAGGGCTATGTCGTCCTCGCCACCATCGCGGTGCCGCTGCTGGCGGCGCTTCTCCTGGTATTCACGCCGGGCCACCAGAAGATGCTGGTCCGCTACATCTCCGCGGTCACGGGCGCGATCGTCGCCGGGCTGTCCATCTACATCTTCGCCGCCTACCAGCTCGATGGTGCGGATGCGCAGATGCGCCTGCGCTGGGTGTGGGTCGAAAACACTGCCTTCCTGGGCAAGGACGGCATCACCCTCAACCTGGCGGTCGATGGCATCTCGGCGCTGATGGCGCTGCTGACGGGCGTGGTCGCCTTCGCGGGGGCGCTGGCCAGCTGGAAGCTCGACTTCCGCAACAAGGACTTCTACATCCTCTACTGGACGCTGCTCGCGGGCGTCTATGGCACGTTCTTCTCCTACGACCTGTTCTTCTTCTTCTTCTTCTACGAACTGGCGGTCATGCCGCTCTACCTGCTCATCGGCGTCTGGGGTTCGACCCGGAAGGAATACGGCGCGGCGAAGCTGACGCTCATGCTGGTCGGCGGGTCGGTGCTCATCTGGATTGGCATCTTCGCGGTCTTCCACGAGGCGAACCTGGGCACGTTCGACATGGAGCAGCTCTGGGCCGCCGGCCGCGATGGCACGCTGAGCCCCACGTTCCAGAAGGTGTTCTTCCCGTTCATGGTGGTTGGCTGCGGGGTGCTGGCCGCGCTGTGGCCGTTCCACACGTGGTCGCCTGACGGCCACATGGCCGCACCGACGGCGGTCTCGATGGTGCACGCGGGCGTGCTGATGAAGCTCGGCGCGTTCGGCATCATCCGCCTGGGTATCCAGATGATGCCGGATGGGGCCGAGTTCTGGATGCCGACCCTGATGGTGCTCGGCGTCATCGGCGCGGTGTACGGCGCCACCGCCGCCCTCACGCAGCGCGACTTCAAGCTCATCTCCGGCTACAGCTCGGTCAGCCACATGGGTTACGTGCTCATGGGGCTGGCCACGATGAACCAGATTGGCGTCACTGGAGCAGTGCTCCAGATGTACAGCCACGGAGTGATGACGGCCCTCGTCTTCCTCATGATTGGGGCGCTCTACGACCAGGCGCACACGCGCGACCTGAAGGACTTCGGCGGGATCGCGAAGGTGATGCCGCTCTGGGTGATCTTCTATGGCATCGCCGGCCTCGCGAACGTCGGCTTGCCGGGCTTCTCGGGGTTCACGGCGGAATTCCACATCTTCGTGGGCACGTTCCGTTCGTACCCGGTGTTCGGCGCGCTGGCGATCTTCGCCGCTGCCCTCGCGGCCGCCTACATGCTCCGCATGTTCGCCATCGTGTTCTTCGGACCATTCAACGTGAGGTGGTCCGACCTGAAGGACCTGACACCGCTCGAACGGCTCTCGGGAGGCATGCTTATTGCTTCGATCGTCATCATGGGCGTCTGGTGGGCGCCGTTCACTGACCGGGTCGGACAGACCGTTACCCTGCTGCCGGGAGTCACGGGCTGATGCGCGACTACACGATCTTCATCCCCGAATACATCGCCGCGGGCTCGGCCGTGGGCATCATCGGCATCGAGCTCTTCTGGCCGAAGTTCCGCAAGGACTGGCTGGCCTACATCACCGCCGTGGCGGCGCTCGGCTGGCTCATCTCCGGCCTGTTCTTCATTGGCAAGGACCCAAACAGCTTCCAGGGCCTCATCCGCTCGGACGACTTCACCACCTACTTCCGGCTGCTCGCCGCGGGCATCGTGATCGTCATCGCCCTGATGTCGGCCACTCACATGCGGACGCGGACCAAGACCGTGGCCGAGTACTACGGCCTGTTGTTGGTGGCCGGCTGCGGGATGGTCTACATGGCCGCCGCCACCGAGCTGCTGACGGCCTACATCTCCCTCGAGTTGCTGAGTTTCTCGCTCTACATCCTCGTCGGCTACCTGAAGCGGGACAACCTGAGTAGCGAAGCGAGCCTGAAGTACATCCTCCTCGGCGCCTTCTCGAGCGCGATGTTCCTCTATGGCATGAGCCTCATCTACGGCGTGACCGGGACCACCTACTACGATGGCATCGCCGAGGGGCTCGCGGACCGCGGTGCGGGCACCAACCCGGCGGTCATCGTCGGCATGATGCTGATCCTCGCGGGGGTTGGCTTCAAGGTCTCGGCGGCGCCGTTCCACATGTGGGCGCCCGACGCCTACCAGGGCGCGCCCCTGCCCATCACCGCGTTCCTGTCGACGGCCTCGAAGGCTGCGGGGTTCGCGCTCATCCTCCGCCTGTTCACCGGCGCGCTGATCGTCGACGCCGCCGAGTGGCGCTGGGCAGTGGCGGCGCTGGCGGCGGTCACGATGACCCTCGGCAACCTGGTGGCCATCCAGCAATCGAACTTGAAGCGGTTGGTCGCGTATTCATCGATCGGGCAGGTGGGCTACATGCTCATTACGATCGCGGCGATCGGGTACGGCGACGCGAAGGTCGGCCAGGATGCGTCCGCCGCCTTGCTGCTCCATATCGCCGGTTACGTGATCGCGACCCTGGCGCTGTTCGCCGCGCTGACCGCCGCCTACAACCGCACCGGCCGGGAGGATATCCCGGGGCTGCGCGGGCTGGCGGAGACACAGCCGTTCCTGGCGCTGGTCATCACGATCGCGCTGTTCTCCTTCGCCGGGCTGCCGCCGTTCGCGGGCTTCGCGACCAAGCTCTTCATGTTCCAGGGCGCGACCACCGACGAGTTGCTCTGGGTGGTCGGACTGGCAGTGCTGAACAGCTTCATCAGCCTCTACTACTACCTGATGGTCATCCGCCAGATGTACCTCTTCGACCCGGTCGGCGATGTGGCCCGGTGGAAGGTGAGCCCGGTGCTCTGGTGCCTGGCAGCGGTGCTCATGGTGGGCGTCCTGTTCATCGGCGTGTACCCCGGCCCGGTGTTCGAGCTGACCGAGCGGGCAGCGCAGCCGCTGTTCGACGCGGCGGGCCTGGCCAGCGTGCAGGTCCAGCGGCCCTGACGCGCGCCGTTGCCGCGCTGCGGTAGGATGTGCGCATGGCGAGCCCCGCGGTACCCCGGTTACTGACGGCGGAGGAGTTCCTGCACCTCCCCGAGCCCATCGAAGGCGGCAAGATGGAACTCGACCGGGGGAGCGTGGTCTGCATGAGCCCGGTAGGTTTGGAACATGGTGAAATCGCGATCGACATCGCCTTTGCGCTCAAAGCCTTTGCGGATGCGCAACGACTTGGACGGGTGAGCGCCGAAACTGGCTTCAAGCTTGCCGAAGACCCGGACATCGTCCGGGCCCCCGACGTATCGTTCGTGACGGCGGACCGTCGTCCGAAGGGGGCCGGCCGCCGGCGTTTCGTCGAAGGCGCGCCCGACCTCGCCGTCGAGGTCATGTCACCCGACGACCGGGAAAAGGATTTGCTGGCAAAGGCGGGCGAGTACCTCGATGCGGGCGCCGCGCGCGTCTGGATCGTGCGCCCCGCGACACGCAGCGTGACCGTCTTCCTGGCCGGCGGCGAGGCGACGACCCGCCATGAAGCCGATGAGCTGACCAGTCACGATGCGGGGTTCAGCGCGGAGGGCTTCAGCCTGCCGGTGGCGGCCATCTTCGCGGAGTAGGCGGCGCTTCGCACTTCGCACTTCGTCCTTCTGGACCTCTCCCTTCTCCCTTCTCCCTTCAGCCCGCAGAATCAGGCCATGGCGAGGCCGTTTCTGAAGTGGGCCGGGGGCAAGGGCAAGCTCGCCCCCACGATCCTCGCGGCCGCCCCCCCTGCTATCGCCCGCTACATCGAGCCGTTTGCCGGGGCGGGGGCCGTGTTTTTCGCGTTCGAGGAGGCGCGCCCCGGGACGCCCGCCCTGCTCTCCGATGCCAACGCCGAGTTGATCGAGACGTACACCGTGCTGCGCGACCAAGCGGCGGCGCTGGATGCCGCGCTGGCCGGGCTGGCCGCCGAATACGGCGCGGCGGACGCGGAGGGCCGCCGGGCCATGTACTACCGGGTGCGCGCGAGTGCACCACCGTCGCCAGCAGACCGGGCCGCGCGGTTCGTCTTCCTCAACCGCACCTGCTACAACGGCCTCTTCCGGGTCAACGCCTCGGGTGGCTTCAACGTTCCCCATGGGCGGTACAAGAACCCCCGCATCCACGATGGGGAGCTGCTGGCCGCCAGTTCGGCCGCGCTCCAGCGGGCCGAACTGCGCTCCGGGGACTTCGCGCCAGTGTGCGCCGAGGCCCGCCCGGGTGACTTCGTCTACCTCGACCCGCCCTACCAGCCGCTCAGCGCTACCGCCAACTTCACTGGCTACACCCGGGCCGACTTCGGTCCGGCCGACCAGCTCCGCCTGCGCGACACCTTCGAGGATCTTACGCGCCGGGGCGTCGCCGCGATGCTCTCGAACTCCGACCACCAGGCCATCCGGGGCCTGTATTCGGGCCTGGCCTACCGCCTGGTGACGGTCCCGATGTCGCGCGCGATCAACTCCAGGGGCTCGGCCCGTGCGCCGGTGCCGGAGCTGCTGATCGATAACTTCGGCCGGGTCGGCCTCTCTGATGGCGAAGCGCTGGACTGACTCCACTCAGGACTATTGGCGGCCTGCGACCGGCCGTTCGCCCGTGACGGGTGTTCACCTTCGCGGGGTATCCTCGGAGGAGGTTCCCGCGTGGAGGATACCGTCATGGGAAGGCTCGAAGGTAAGGTCGCGATCGTCACCGGCGCCGGTTCCGGCATCGGCCGGGCGGCGGCGCTGATGTTCGCCGCTGAAGGTGCGAAGGTCGTCTGTGCCGATATCTCCGGCGCCGAACAGGTGACGGCCCAGGATATCGGCAAGTCCGCCATCGGCATCAACACGGACGTCTCGAAGGCCACCGACATCCAGGCGATGGTCGAACGCGCTGTGACGATGTACGGCCGGCTCGACGTGCTGTTCAACAACGCCGGGATCGAAGGTCCGCAGGCGGCAACCGCCGACTACGACGAGGCCGACTTCGATCGGGTCATCGGCATTAACCTGAAGAGTGTCTTCCTTGGGATGAAGTACGCCATCCCGGCGATGCTGAAGAACGGCGGCGGGTCGATCATCAACACGTCGTCGGTGGCCGGGCTGGTGGGCTTCCCGAACATCGTCGCCTACTGCGCCTCCAAGGGTGCCGTCGTCCAGATGTCGAAGACCACGGCGCTGGAGTACGCGACCGAGGGCATCCGTGTGAACGCGATCTGCCCGGGTGTGATCTGGACGCCGATGGTCGAGCGCTTCACGGGCACTTCCGAAGCGGCGCGCACGCAGTTCGCCGCTTCCCAGCCGGTGAACCGCTTCGGCACCTCCGAAGAGGTCGCCGCCCTCGCGCTCTTCCTGGCCAGCGATGAGTCGTCGTTTGTCACGGGCGCGGCGCTCCCCGTCGATGGGGGCTTCGTCGCCCGGTAGCGCGGCCGGGCCGTGCTGCTTTTTCGTATCCAGGGCGCGCCGGT
>JAHDWR010000009.1:19105-23848 GCA_023382755.1 Dehalococcoidia bacterium | reverse complement strand
GGCTTCGTCGCCCGGTAGGCCGCCGGTCCGTGCTGCTCTCTCGTATCCGAGGCGCGCCGGTCATGGCGCGCTGGGATGCCGGTCGTCCGAACGCCGGCGATATACCGCGCCGGCGTCAACCGCAGGCGAGGGCGGGCGATCGTGGTGGTGCCAACGCCGCAGCGCGTCATGACTGACGCGCCTCTGATGTCACGCCAAGACGCACTTGGCGCCTTGGCGGCCAACCGTGTTCGATAGATGGATGCGCAAGGACATCCACGAAGCGAACCGCCTCTCCTGGAACGCGGCCACACAGGCCCACAACAGCCACAAGGGCGACCAGGCCCGGTTCCTCCGCGAGGGTGGCAGCACGCTCTTCCCGGAAGAGGTGGAACTGCTCGGCGAGCTCGCCGGCAAGACGCTGGCGCACCTCCAGTGCAACTCCGGCCAGGACTCGCTCTCGCTCGCGAAGCTCGGCGCGACGGTCACCGGCATCGACATCAGCGACGAAGCGATCGCATTCGCCTCGAAGCTCTCGGCCGATTCGGGCATCCCGGCGACGTTTGTCCGCAGCGACATCTTCGATTGGTTCGCGGAGGCCGCCGCGCGGGGCGAGCAGTACGACCGCGTGTTCAGCTCCTACGGCACGATCATGTGGCTTTCGGACATCAATGCATGGGGCCGGGGCATCGCCTCGGTGCTCAAATCGGGCGGAGTGTTCGTCCTCATCGAGTTTCACCCGTTCGGGCTCATGTTCAACGAGCGGCTCGAACGCGACTGGCCGTACTTCTCCGCCGAACCCATCCTCGATGCTGGTGTCGGCGACTACGTGGCTTACGCGAAGGACGGGCTCGTGCCCTGGGGTTACGAGGAGGGCGTGACCGAGTTCACCAACCCCCACGGTTCGGGCGAGTTTGCCTGGGGCGTTGGCGATGTGGTCACGGCGCTGCTGGACGCCGGCCTCCGGCTGGAGGTGTTGCGCGAGTACGAGTACTCGAACGGCTGCCCGCGGTTCGATGGTTCGGTCCAGCGCGAAGGCGGCCGCTTCTACGTGCCGGACGGTGTGCCCAACATGCCCCAGATGTTCGCCGTCCGGGCGCGGAAGGAGTAGGCGGGCCGCTGCCACGGCGCGCTGCGCACTTCGTCCTTCGCACTTCGTGCCTCCTCGGGTCAGTCGCGGTCGCGGCTGCGGTTGCCCCCGGCCATGCCCAGGAAGGGCGAGCCCGCGCCCAGGAGGAACCCGAACTGGTACCAGCCACCATCGCGGCCGACGTTGTAGACCGGGTATCGCTCCCACCAGTCGAAGATGTGGATGATCAGTAGCGGCCACGCCGTCAGCCCGTTCCAGACGCCCCAGAGAAAATCTTCCATGCGCGTAGTAGATACCCGCGCGACGCGTTTGGCGAGGGGGAGGGGCATGAAGCATGGGGCATGGGGCATGAGTAGACTTCGCGCATGCCGACCTTGCCTGCCTTCACCCTGAACGATGCCACAGGGATCGAGTTCGCCTTCCCCACCGGCCGCCACGCGCTCCTTTGTTTTGTGAAGGAGGACTGCCCCACCTGCGTGCTTTCGATGCCGCTGATCCAGGCCGCGTCGCACGCGTTTGGCGAGGCGATGGACGTGTGGTGCATCGGCCAGGACGCCGAGGGGAACGCGGCCCTGGTTGAGCGCTTCGGAGTGTCGGCGCCCATGCTCGATGACTCCGCCCTGCACGTCTCGTACCGCTACGACCTCGACACCGTGCCCACGGTCATCCTCGCGGGGCCGGATGGCGAAGAGTTGGAGCGGTTCGTGGGGTTCAGTCGGGAGGACTGGCAGAAGCTGTTCCACCGGCTGATTACGGTGACGCTCGCGCCCCCGCCGGTGGTCGACTGGAAGCAGTACCCGGAGTCGCGGCCCGGGTGCGGTTCGAAATCGGTGGAACCCGGCATCGCCGAGCGCCTGGCGGCCGAGATGGAGGGCAGCCCGCTGCGCGCCCGCCGGATCGACGTCGGGGAATCGGACGACGTCTTCGAGTTCATGTTCGACCAGGGCCTGACCGACGGCCTCCCGGTCATCCCCCCGACGCCCGAGCGCGTGCTGCGGATGCTCGGCGGTACGAAACGCGACCCGCAGGAGGTCATCGGCATCGTCCCGCCGAACCTGGCGCCGGTCACGGTCGAGAAGGTCGCGATCAACGCGGTCATGGCGGGCTGCAAGCCGGAGTACATGCCGGTGGTCATCGCGGCGGTCGAGGCGGTCACGACCGAGCAGTTCAACATGCACGGCGTGCTGGCGACGACCCACTTCCCCACTCCCGTGATCATCGTGAACGGCCCGATCCGCGACAGGATCGGGATGAACTACCGGATGAACGTGCTCGGCCAGGGCAACCGCGCGAACGCGACCATTGGGCGGGCGGTCCAGCTGGTGGTGCGGAACGTCGGGGGTGGGCGGCCGGGAGAAGTCGACCGCGCCGCCCTGGGCCAGCCCGGCAAGTACACGTTCTGCTTCGCCGAGTTCGAGGAGCGGAGCAACTGGGAACCGCTGCACGTCGAGCGCGGCTTCCGCCGGGACGAGAGCACGGTCACGGTCTATGCGGGCGGCGCCCCGAACGGCATCATCGACCAGCTTTCGCGCGGGGCGAAGTCGCTCGCGACGAGCTATGGCCTCGCGCTGGCGACCGCCGGGCACCCGAAGCAGTACAACCACGGCGAAATCGTGGTGATCGTGCCGCCGGAACACGTCGATACCTTCGCGAAGGACGCCTGGAGCAAGGACCAGGTCCGCGAGCGCATCCAGGAGGTGACGGCGAGGCCGGCCCGGGAGCTCCTGCGCGACGAGTTCTGCGCCGAGGGACTGACGAAAGCGCAGGCTGAGCGCATCGGGCTCGACACGATGGTCCCGAAGTTCCGCTCGAAGGAGATGATCACGTTCGTGGTCGCGGGCGGCGAGGCGGGCAAGTTCGGCGCGTACCTTGGCGGGTGGGTGAGCGGGCCGATGGGGAGCCAGATGACGACAGTGGCGATCGGGGAGTAGGGGCGTAGTCCTGGGATGAAGGCCCCCGGATTCTCATAACGCCGGGGCCCCGGGGGTCACATCGCTCTACACCTTTGGGGACCGGAAAGGCGCGACCACCGGCCCTGATCGCATCGTTGCCAGCGGGTTACGGTGAGGTTGCCGAATCGTCTCACCACGCTTGCAAGAGCGATCTCGCGGGGACGCCGACTGCCGGAGAGCCCATGGCGCATGCCATGGGGCCGGTTGCGGCTGCCCCGCCCACCCGGCGCTCCGGGCAACCGGGCGATCACCGAAAGAACGAGGAGTCAGTACGATGAAACGCAGGACCTTCCTGGCAGCGATCGCTTCAGCGGCGATGGTTGCCGCCATGTTCGGCTCGACCGCGATGGCCAAGGGACCGGGTGGCGGGCCCGGTGGCGGAAACGGCGGCGGTGGCGGCCCGCCGACCGGTGGCGAAGTCGGGAACAGCCTCTCGGTGCCCGCCCTCTTTGTGCCCGGCCTGGCCGGTGCGCCGCCTCTGGCCTTTGGCACATGTGGCGAGGCGACCGCACCAGAAGATGTGGTAACCAACGTCGCTTCGACGTTCTCGGCGCCGTTGGCCCCCGCGCCAGCCGGCGACTACTACGTCCAGAAGGAGGACAAGTGGCAGGCCGAGTGCGCCACCGCTGATGCCGGAACGGTCGCGGTGACCGCCGACTGGGGCGACAACCTGACCTCCGCGCCGCTGAAAGCCGGGACACCCATCCGGACCGAGATAGGGCTGCTCGTCAACGACGGTGCGGCGCTCGGGATGACCGGGTACACCGTCTGGAAGCTGACCGACGAGCTCGACCGGCTCGCGACGTACGGGACCCGCGGGGCAGCCGACCGGAACGATGCCTTCGCCGAGGTGCGCGCGTGGGACGCCGGTGCCCGGTTGAAGATCGTCCGCGACGACGAGTTCGTGGTCTACGACGGCGCGTTCGTGGCCGAAATCAACTCCACCGGCCGGGTCGTTTACGGCTACAACTGGCAGAAGCCGCTCGCGGGCACCTACACCATCACCGTGTCTGCTCCCAACGTCGCTATCACCGGCATCGCTGACGGCGACAACGGCTCAGTGGTCGACGGCGAGGCCATCATCACGGTCGTCGTTGCCGCGAAGGGTGGCGGCGGTGGGGCCTCCGGTGGCGGCGGCGGCGCCGACATCGACGGTGACGGGATCAAGAACAAGGACGACAACTGCCCGGCAGTCTACAACCCTGACCAGTTCGACTTTGACGGCGATGGCAAGGGGGATGTCTGCGAGGAAGAGGAGGAAGGCGCAACGGTCGCCGTCCCCGCTCCAGGCAACAGCGGTGGTGCCCCGGGCCAGAACAAGCCCACGAAGTAGCTAACCACGGGGCGGCGCCGGGCGATGCATTCAGGTCCGGCGCCGCTACCCCATGCAGGGCCATGCATCGTCCAGAAAGGGCATCGCCATGAAGACCACCATCGCAGCACTGGCTGCAGCCATCGGTCTGATCGCAGGTGTTGCGACCCTGGGCCTGGCGTCGGTCGGCTCCTCCGCTGCGGCGGAGGAGCCCGGGCTCCCCGGCATGTGCGAAGGCCGGAGCGACGCCAACGTCGTCCTGATCGCCCACGGCAACGGGAAGCCCACCGAGGTCCCCAAGTACATCCTCAACCTCTACACCGATTCGACGGGCAAGCCCTTTGGTACGCTCGTCCTCGGCCAGGGCAAAGACCGCCTCGCCGAGCGCGCGGACATCGTGGCCTATTGCC
>JAHDWR010000009.1:0-19095 GCA_023382755.1 Dehalococcoidia bacterium | reverse complement strand
GAACGACTGGTGCCGGCTCTGGATGCACCGGCCCGGCGACACGCCCCAGGGCGGCGGCCAGTGCGAAGGCGACGACGACGGGCACGACCCCGACGCCGAAGGCGCCATGACGGGGCACGCGGTCGGCATCGGCTGGCAAAACGGCCAGCAGGTACTCGTGCGCACCGATGTCCGGAGCAACGAGGAGGGCATGTTCTTCCGCGTTCGCTACCGGGCGATGGAGCAGCACCACGATGGCGACGACGGCCACGTGGACGCTGCCGCCCACGAGGACGAAGAGGATTGCGAAGGCGGCGGCTGGACCAGGGTCCCGAAGGAAGACGGCTGGGCTCCGCTCCAGCAGCTGCGGCTGCGGACAAACGCCGAGTAGGCCACTGACCCAGTTGGAGATCGATCCGGAGGGACGGCCGGAGCCAACAGGACCCGGGACCGCATGGGGGCTCCGTGTCCTGTCGCGTCCCGAACTTCACGTGGCTGGATAAAGCCGGAGAGGCATTTCATTCGTATCTCAGGATAGGTGGCGCCGTTGACAACTATTCACGGCGCCTATTAGGGTTCAGTCGCTCCGATTTGCCCCCCAAATCGGGGCCTGAGCCACTTTCCAAGGAGGGAAAGAATGTCACGAGGCGA
Source organism: Dehalococcoidia bacterium (assembly GCA_023382755.1). GTDB lineage: Bacteria > Chloroflexota > Dehalococcoidia > Tepidiformales > Tepidiformaceae > Amarobacter. The sequence goes on along the minus strand of JAHDWR010000009.1, from coordinate 18,465 downwards.
ATACAACTACTGGCAAAGGCTCGCGAACCGAGGGGTCTCACGGCGCGCGCTCATCCGGAGCGCGGGCGCCGGCAGCATTGGGCTGGCAACCGCGGCCGCAATCGGCTGCGGAGACGATGATGACGACGACGAACCCGGCGGCGGTACCGGCACCCCGAGCGGCTCGCCATCGGCGGCACCCACTCCCGGGGGCCAGGCCGAGACGCCGAAACTGGGCGGGACGCTCACCCTGTTGATGGGTGGATCTCCCCGGAGCCTCGACCCGCACTTCGATACCTTCCCCTACAACACGGCGGTCACGAACAACACGAACGAGCGGCTCCTGCGGTTCACGCCGGACCTCAAGACCATCGAGCCGGAGATGGCGGCGTCGCTGCCGGAAAGCCCGGACCCGCTGACCTTCACCATCAAGCTCAAGCCGGGCATCAAGTTCCAGAACGTCGACCCGGTGAACGGGCGGGCATTCACGTCGGCCGATGTGAAGTACAGCCTCGAACGGCAGATGACGGACCAGGCCGGCAAGTTCCAGCACGCGTACTTCTTCCTCGGCGCCATCGACAAAATCGACACGCCTGATGACCTGACGGTCAGTATCGCCATGAAGAAGCCGTACGCGCCGATGCTGAGCTACCTGGCGAGCCCCTGGACGGTCATGATCGCGCGCGAGGCCGTTGAGAAGTGGGGCGACCTGACCGAACACGCGGTCGGTACGGGCCCATTCATCCTCAAGAACTGGCAGAAAGACGTTAAGTTCGAACTCGACAAGAACCCCGAATACTGGCAGAACGGGCTCCCCTACGTCGACAAGCTGGTGTACCTGATTTCCAATGATGGCGACACGCAGGCGACGATGTTGATCGACAAGCAGGTGGATGGGGCTGTCATCGGTTCGAACCAGAACCAGCGCGTGCGCGATGCCCGCAAGGACGTGAACTACAAGGCCGTGCCGACCCAGTTCTGGCGGCAGTTCCGCATGCCGCCGACGACCGCCACCCAGCCGTATCCGAAGCCGTTCGACGACCCGCGCTTCCGCGAGGCAGTCGTCCGTTCCATCGACAAGAAGCAGGTGCTGGACCTGGTGTACAACGGCGACGGCATCATCACGCACGGGCCGATCCTGCCGATCTACGACCAGTGGGCGCTGAAGGAAGAGCTGGCCGAGTTCGACCTGAAGAAGGCCCAGGAGCTCATGTCGGCGGCGGGAGTGAGCCAGTTCAGCGGTGAGACGATCTGGGCACAGGGCGCGGAGGCCGACCAGATCGGCGAGGTGCTGAAGCAGCAACTGGCCAAAATCAACGTCAACCTCGACCTGAAGCCGATGGAACTGGCCGCCTACTACAACCAGACCTACTCCTACAAGTACACGTTCTCGCACCATCAACCGCTCAACAACCCGGACCCGGATGAGAACCTTGCATCGTACTTCGGAGAGAAGTCCGCATTCTTCAAGCACTATAACCCGGCGATCTTCGAGGTCATCAAGAAGCAGTCGGAAGAACTGGACCTCGAGAAGCGCAAGCAGCTGGTGACTGAGGCACAGGAGATGATCGTAAAGGACTTCCCGATGGCGTTCATGTTCACTACGAACCTGCACCACTTCACCGACGAGAAGATCAAGGGCTGGTTCTGGCCGACCGACCTCTACGACGGCCGAAAGGCGGAAGCGTGGCTGGACGCCTGAGGCCAGCCAAACCGTAATGCCGACCCCGGGGGCAGTGCAGCGCACTGCCCCCGGTGGTGAGAGGAGCGTCCAGGTGACGGAGTACATCATCCGCAGAGTCCTGCTCGCGGTCCCCACCGTCGTCCTTGTCATCTTCGCGACGTTCATGATCGTCCGGCTGGTGCCGGGCGACATCGTGGAGTTGATCCTGGCCGAGCGGCCCTACGCGAGCGAAGAGCAGCGGGCGCAGATCGAGGAGGACCTCGGGCTGGACGAACCGATGCCCGTCCAGTTCGTGCGCTACCTGGGTGACGTGGCGCGGGGCGATCTGGGGAACTCGTACTGGACCTCGCGGCCGGTAACCGACGAGATCAAGAGCCGCATGCCGGTGACGGCCGAGCTGGGGCTGTATTCGATCCTGCTCGGGCTCGTTATCGCCATGCCCATCGGGATCCTCTCGGCGGTCCGCCAGGACACGATGAGCGACTACTTCTCGCGCAGCTTCGCGATCCTCGCGCTTTCGGTACCGTACTTCTTCACGGCGACGCTGCTCATTGTGTTTCCGCCGAAGTGGGGTTGGGCGCCGCCCCTTACCTACAAGGGATGGTCTGACGGGCCGATCGAACACCTCTACTACTTCTTCTTCCCGGCGCTCCTCCTCGGGGTCGGCCTCGCCGGGGCCGTGATGCGCATGACCCGGACGATGATGCTGGAAGTCCTCCGCCAGGACTACATCCGGACGGCCTGGTCGAAGGGACTCCGGGAACGCTCAGTGATTTCGCGGCACGCGCTGAAGAACGCGTTTATCCCCGTGATCACCATCATCGGGTTGCAGGTCGGCGTGGCCCTGAGCGGCACCATCATCCTCGAGAGCATCTTCAACATGCCCGGCATCGGCCGCTACCTGGTCGGGGCAATCTTCCAGCGGGACTACCCCTCCATCCAGGGCGTCGTGCTCATCCTCGGCGTCTCGGTCGTGGTCGTGAATCTGCTCGTCGACATCACCTATGCGTGGCTCGACCCACGCATCCACTACTCATGACGAGGGGGTGAGGAATGGCCGGAACTCAAGTCACGACCCCGATCGGCGTGCCGATCGATCGGCCGGAAAGCCGGCTCCCGTTCTACGTGGACGTGTTGCGCCGGCTGGTGCGCGAAAAGCCGCTGGGCCTCATCGGCGGTGTGCTCGTGGTCATGTACTTCATTGCGGCGATCGGCGCGCCCGTGATCGCGCCGTTTGGGCCGAACGAACTGGGCGCCGGGCCGCGCCTGGGAGGTCCCACGCTCGACAACTACATGGGCACCGACAACCTCGGGCGGGACATCTTCAGCCGCGTCGTCTATGGCGCCCGGGTGTCGATGACCATCGGCTTCGTCGCCGTCATGATCGCGACCTTCATCTCGCTCGTGATTGGCGCGCTGAGCGGCTACTTCGGGGGCCTTTTCGATATCCTGGCTCAGCGGCTGATTGACGCGTTCATTGCCTTCCCCGGCCTGGTCTTCATCATCGCGGTGGGGGCTATCTTCACCGATACGCAGATTTCCGGACTGCCGAAGAGCGGTGTGTTCCAGACCCAGAACGTGATCCTGGCGATAACGATCGGTGTGCTCCTCGGGGTTGGATCCTCGCGGATCATCCGGGGCGCGGCGCTGAGCGTGAAAAGCACCGCCTACGTCGAGGCGACGCGCGCGACGGGTGCCACCCACACGCGGATCATCTTGTTCCATGTGCTGCCGAACGTGATGGCGCCGACGATCACGCTGGCGACGCTCGGCCTCGGCACGGCCATCCTTTCGGAGTCCGCTCTTAGCTTCCTGGGGCTGGGTGTTTCGCCGGATACGGCCACCTGGGGCGGCATGCTGAACCGCGAGGCGCGGACCTTCATGAGCCAGAACGCCTGGATCGCGATCTTCCCCGGCCTGGCGCTGAGCATGGCCATCTTCGGGTTCAACATGCTCGGCGATGCGCTCAGAGACCTGCTCGACCCTCGCCTTCGGACCGGCTGAGCGCCCAACACGCCACCGCCGATCCCCCATAATGCCCCCACCCACGGAGGTGCCCCTTGTCTACCACCATCCTCGACCCCACCGATGAGCGCGTGCCCGTCCGCCGGCAACTTACCGCCCGGCCGGAAGAAATCACCGGGACGGTCGGCCTCCTCAACATCTCGAAGCCCCGCGGCGAGGTGCTCATCGCCCGGCTCGAAGAGCGCCTGCGCGAACGCCTGCCCCGGGTGGAGTTCCGCCACTACAGCAAGCCGACCTTCACCAAGCCCGCGCCCGAAGACCTCCGCCGCAAGATCGCCGAGGAGTGCGCCTTCGTCATCGAAGCGCTCGCCGACTGAGGATCCTGCACAACGTGCAGTGTGCACGACACGACCTGGTTCGAAATCAACGGCAAGCCCGCCGTTTTCATCGCCTCGACCGAGTTCCGCGACGCGGCAGAGGTGCAGGCGAACGCGCTCGGCCTGCCCGGGGTCCGGCGCATCTTCGTCCCGCACCCCATCCAGGACGCGACCGACGACGAGATGCGGGCGAAGGCCGACGCGATCGTCGACGCGGTGATCGAGGCCCTCGTCGACTAATCCGGGCCGGCTTCCGGCGCCGCGGGCGGGTCGAGGCGGTCCCCCACGAGCTTCTCGTGGGCGAGCCGCCGGAAGGCCAGCAGGATCGGCTCGAACAGCGTGAGCCCGAGCACAGCCCGCTCGAGCACCTGTTCGGGGTCGACCGAGAAGATGCCAGGCGTGGCTGCCACTTCCGCGCGGACCACATCCTCCGCGGCGCGCGCATACGGGACCATGGCCTCCACCGGTAACCCCGGAAACAGCATCTCCCGCACGGCCGCGAACGAAACGATCAGCTGCTCCCGGGCGAGCGACCCTTCCCGCACCGGCAGTCCGAGGGTTGCCAGCAGCCTGTCGACTGCGGCGGCGGCGGCCTGCTGCTCCGGCGTGAAGGCGCCCGCCGGACGTTCGCCGAGGGAATCGACCGTCACCCCCATCACGTCGTAGAGGTCTTCGCCGCGGTCGAGCGCGCCGGTGATCGCGGAAATCTGGGCGATGCCCAGGTGCGCTACCTCGCGCAGCGTCCGGACGAGCCGCGCCCGCCGCACGTGTGCCTCCCCGTAGTCAGCCTGGTTCGGGGCCGTCAGCGCGCCCGGGCGGAGCAGCCCCTCCCGCAGGTAGAACTTCAGCGTTGGGATGGTGATGCCCGTACGTTCGCTCAGTTCCGAAATCTTCATGGTGCCCCCGGGGAACAAGGTCTTGACAAGGATAGTCGCACTATCGGATAGTGTCACTGTCTAATATCCATGGAGGACACAACTGATGTTCGACACCACAGCCCGCGACTACGCCGACTACCGCCGCCGCGAGGCGAGCCGGCCCAACCTGGCCGCCCGCTATCGCGAGGAATGGGAACAGATCTCGGCGCTGGAGCGGCTCGAACGCCAGGCCGCGGTCGAACGGGCCCGCCTCGGGCTCGGCCCGAAACCGGCTATCCTGCAGCCGTGAACGCTGCCATCTCTGCCCGGGGCGTGCGCAAGCGCTATGGCGAACTGGAAGCCCTGTGCGGCGTCGACCTGGAGATCGAGCCCGGCGAGGTGTTCGCCCTGCTCGGCCCGAACGGTGCCGGCAAGACGACGTTCGTGGAGATCCTCGAAGGGTTTCGCGCCCGCTCGGGTGGGGAAGCCTCGGTCCTCGGAGTCGACCCGCAGGATGGCGACCTGGCGTGGCGGGCCCGGCTGGGCATCGTGCTCCAATCTGCCGGCTTCTTCGAGCACCTCACGCCGGACGAGATCGTCGCCCACTTCGCCACCTTCTATCCGGACCCGCTCCCGGCGGGGCGGGTGGTCGACATGGTGGGCCTGGCCGGCAAGCGTTCGAGCCGCTGCAAGGATCTTTCGGGTGGCCAGAAACGCCGGGTCGACCTCGCCATGGGGATCGTGGGCGACCCGGAGCTGATCTTCCTGGACGAGCCGACGACCGGGCTTGACCCGCAGGGCCGACGCCAGATGTGGGAAGTGGTCCGCGAGTTCACGCGGCTGGGGAAGACCGTGCTGCTCACCACGCACTACCTGGACGAGGCCGAACAACTCGCCGACCGTGTCGGCGTCATCATCAAGGGGCGGCTTGTGGAGGTGGGGACGCCCCGCGAGATCGGTGGCCGCGAACGCGCCTTCGCCCGCGTGACCTTCGCGCTCAATGCGAACCTTGCGGGCCGGCCGCTCCCCGAGACCGGTGCCGACACCGTCACGCGAGACGGGCGCGTGACGATCACGACGGCCACGCCAACCGCTGTCGTGACCGCGTTGGCCCGCTGGGCCGAGGCGAACGGCGAGCCCGAACTGCCCGCCCTGGCGGTGAGCCGCCCGAGCCTCGAGGACATCTACCTTGCGATGGTCGAAGCCGCCGATGGCGGCGCCGGAGACGAAGGAGACGACGCATGACCGCAATCCCCGCCAGTCCCGTGGAGTTCCGCCCGAATGCGCCGGGCCGCCTCATCCGCCTCTCACTCGAACGCACGCGCATCGAAATCAAGACCTTCTTCCGGGCGCCGGACCAGGTGTTCTTCACCTTCCTCCTGCCGGTGCTGTTTGTGGTCATCTTCTCGACGATCTTCAGCGGGGAGATCGAGGGCCCCCCGGGGGTGGAGAAGGTCGAGTTCTCGCAGTACTTCGTGCCGGGCATGATCGCTTCGGGCATCGTCAGCGCTACCTTCGCGAGCCTGGCGATGACCATCGCGGTCGAACAGCACGACGGGTTGCTGCGTCGGCTTTCGGGGACGCCGCTGCCGCGCAGTGCCTACTTCGCCGGCAAGGTGGGGCTCGCGCTGTTCACGGCGTTTGTGATCGTGGTCCTCATCCTCGCCATCGGCGTCGTGCTCTACGACGTGTCGTTGCCAACCGACCCGAAGAAGTGGGCAGTCCTGGCGGCGGTCTTCCTGCTCGGCGTGGCGAGCTGTTCGTTGCTGGGCATCGCCTATACGCGGCTGATCAGGAGCTCGTCGTCGGCGGCGGCGATCGTGCAGCCGCCCTACCTGGTGCTGCAGTTCATTTCGGGCGTGTTCCTGCAGTACTCGGAGGTCCCGCCGTTCTTGAAAGTCATCGCGGCGACGTTCCCGTTGAAGTGGATGGTCCAGGGGCTGCGGTACGTCTTCCTCCCGGACTGGGTGGCCGTGGATGACTATGGTGGGGAGTGGCAGGTGGAGCGGGTGCTGCTGGTGCTGGGCCTCTGGCTCACGGCGAGCTTCGTCCTCGCGCGCGTGTTCTTCCGCTGGAACCGGGGATACACGGGGTAGAGGCGAAGGGAAAGCTTGCCCTCGCGGTGATCGTTAGCGCTACACCAGCCCCACCGCGTCGGCTTCGAGGCCGAGGGCGCGGACCGTCTCGCGGGTGGGCTTGCCCGTCTCCGGGTCCCAGCCCTGCTCGATGTAGTAGTCCGTCACGATCTTCTCGAGCTCCGCGCCGGTGAGGCCCTTGTGCTTCGGAAGGTCTTCCGAAAAGCGCATCGGGAGGCGGTCATCGGCACGGGTCATGCCTTCGCGCATGTTGAAGAGCCGCGCGAGGGTGAGCCCCCGGTGGGCGGTGGCCACCATCTCCGGCGCGTCCCCGCCCCAGCCCGTGACCGCGTTCAGGATCCGGGCCGTCTGGTCATCGTCGTAGGCGAGGAAGTGGCACATGCCCACCTGGTTGCGGAGGCCGTTTTTGTCGCCGGTCTGGCGCATGTGGTCGCCGCCGGTGGGTGCGAGCAGGTAGCTGGCGCGCATCCCCGCCATGTGGCGCGGGTCGTGCATGGCCATCTCCATGCCCTTCACGGTCGTCAGGTAGGCTTCCGAGCCCTGGCCAATCTTCGCCGCGGCGCGTTGCGAGCCTTCGGCGAGGAGGTCGCCGATGCCCTCGCGCCTGGCGATCATCTGGAGCATCTGGACCACCGCGTCGCCATCGCGGAATTCGAGCTTGACCCCGTCGGTGTCCTCGGCGGTGAGGACGCCCTTTTCGTACGCCTCCATGGCCCAGGCGACGGTCGACCCGGCCGAGATCGTGTCCATCCCCATCATGTTGCAGATCTCGTTGGACTTGCAGACCGCCACGATGTCGTCGACTCCGAGGTTCGTCCCCAGCGAGGCGAGCGATTCGTACTCCGGGCCGCCGTACTTCGGGTCCACGCGGTAGCGGTGCTTCGGGTCGACCGCGACCTTGACGCCTTTGCGCGTGACGCCGGCGTCCTCTTCGCGCATCTCGATCTGGACGACCTTTTTGCAGCGGACGGAGCAGGCGAAGCAGGCGCCCATGTCGATGCGGACCTCGTCCTTGATGGCGATGGCGTCGACCCTGTCGGTCCCTTCGAACGTGCCCAAACGGTAGTTGAGGGTGGGGATGCCGCCGTCGAGGCTCTTGCCCTGCATGGCGCCGCCGGTGCCGTATTCGTGGAAGCCGCGATGCACCTGGTCGACCGTGCCGCTGACCCACTTCGAGATGGCGAGCAGGGCCGGCTGGTCGGCGATCCGGACCGGCGTCTTGCCGCGCACGGCGATGGCCTTGAGCTTCTTCGAGCCCATCACCGCGCCCATGCCGCTCCGGCCCGCGAACTCGTTCAGGTCGTTCGCGACGTTGGCGAAGCGGACCAGGTTCTCGCCGGCGGGGCCGATCTGCGCGACGCGGATGCGGGGGTCGCCGAGCTCGGCGTGGAGGGCCTCTTCGACATCGCCGGTGACCTTGCCCCAGAGGTGGCCCGCGTCGCGGATCTCGACCCCGTCCTCGTTGATCCAGAGGTAGACCGGGCTGGCGGCGGCCCCGTGGACGACGATGGCGTCCCAGCCCGCGCGCTTCAATTCGCTGCCCCAGAAACCCCCGGCCTCGGCCTCGCCGAACCCGCCCGAGAGGGGCGACTTCGCGCCCACGCTGTGGCGGCCGGCGCCCGGCACCGGAGCGCCCGTGAGCACCCCCGGCGCGAACACGAGCACGTTGTTCGGCCCCAGTGGGTCGGCGCCCTGCGGCACGTGCTTCAACAGGTAGTGGCCGATGAACCCGCGCCCGCCGCCGTACTTCCGGTAGAACGCGTCGCCCGGCTCTTCGACGCTGGTCGTCCCGGCGGTGAGGTCGACGTGGAGGATCTTGTTCCAGTAGCCGAAGCGTTCCATGGGTGGCCTTTCACGAGCGGTGGAGGGCGACGGCGCTACCCGCCCTCCATGGGACTGAAGAACACGACATCATCGCCATCGGCGAGCACCGAATCGCGCGCGCCCTGGTCGCCATTGATGCCAATCGTAACGTCCTCATCGGCGGGCACGCTGGCCGCGGCCATGAGGTCGGCAACGGTGGCCCCCCGCGAGAGGGAGACCGTGAGCGGGCCATCGTGGCCGTTGGGGAGGAGTCGCCGGAGATCGGCGAACAGCGTAAGGCGGACGGCGATGCGGGGGGTCGCCTTCGAATTTGGCATGTCTCACCGGTGCGAGGAATTGGTCGATCGGAGTATAGCCAGCGCCGGACTATCGGGCAGTCGGCGTTCACCGGGCGGCGAGGCCGCGCTCCAGGCCGGCGAACGCATCGATCACCTTGAATACGATTGTTTCATATTCAAGGTTGTTGCCCAACCTTGAATATACAGGGGCCGCAACTCACGCCTTACTGCCGTGTCGCGGTGTAGGTCAGGTGGATCGCGGGGCAGCCCCAGAAGTCGGAGAACGGGACCACCACGTCGCCGGCGATTTGCGCCCGGTTGACACTGCGCGTGCCGAACGGCCCAAGCAGCTTCTGCTGTTCCAGTGTCACCTCGGCCGGATTGAACCCTGGCGGTAGTGGGCCCCGGGCCAGCCGGTCGTCCTGGAGCGGCCCGCTGAACAGCCACTTTGCGAGCTCGTATTCGTCCTCCTCCATCAGTCCCGCCTCCTGCTGCGCCTTCGAGGCTGGCAGGCCCACGGAGCCGACTTCATCATCCCCGCAGCTTCCCGTGCCGGTGCGCGGCGGCCGTTTCGCATCCAGGACATCCCAGCGCACGATCTCCCAGCGGTTGGCGTCCTCGTCGATCGCGATCTCGATCGCCAGCCCCTGGGATGTCGTCCCCTTGTACAGGACGCGGCCGCCGGAAGTCGTCGCGAGCGCGTAGTTGACGCGGACCTCCTGTCCGGGGATCTTGCGGACGGGGATCTGCGTGAAATCGACCTCGAACAGGAGCCGCTTGTCCGCGGCGGCTTTGAAGAGCAGCGAGCCCTTCAGCTTCGTGCGGAGCCCGCTGTTGGTGGTTCCCGGGATCTCGAACACGGCCTGCTGATCCGGGGAGGGCCTGAAGAGCGGAGGGAAGAGCGCCAGCTTCTCCGAGTCCAGCGCAGTCTGCTTCGGGCCCCGCAGCACGACGGTCGTGTAAAAGGTGTCGGGAGCGGCTCCGCCTTCGAGCTCTGTCTCGTCCGTGATCGGGACGGTCACGAGTTCCCCGTTCGCCCCCTCCAGGTAGAGCACTGGCTCGAATTCGGCCAGCGGGGTCTCGATCGGGCGGCCCTGGCGCACCTCATCCGGGATGGACGACTTCGGGATCTGGAGCGTGATCGCCTGGTGGTCGGGCTGGGTGCGGACGACCGCTCCCGGCCAGGTGTCCTCGCGGTAGGGGAGGAAGGTCATCGCCTCGAGCGGCCCGACGGGGACATCGTTGTTGAGTTCTTCCAGCCAGCCGGTGTGGAGGTCTCCCCGGTGGTCCAGCCGGTAGCCCATCAGGCGGACGACGGAGGCGGGATAGGAGTCTTCGAGCTGCACGAGTGGACCGGCAACCCGCGCATGGACCATCACCGGTGGGATGACACTGGAGAGCAGGTCGGAGCATCCGCGGAGGCCACAGTAGCCACGCGTACCCTCGCTCACTTCGCGGATCGACCTCCAGAAGTACCAGTCGGTGTTGCGCACCGCCGCGTAGACGCCCACGGAGTAGGCGAACTGGGCAATGGTGAGACCGTGGCTCGGGAGCATCGGCCGTCCTTCGAGCGACATCAGCGCTTGTTCTTCCAGCATGTCCATGATGAAGCTGGTGCCGCCGATGCCCCCGGCCGAAAAGCCTTCGAAGGCCATGTACGCATACGGTCCGCCGCCGTACTGCGTGTCGTACTGGGTCTGGGCGTAGTCGATCAGCTGGTCGAACGTCGCGAAGGCGGCCGAAAGCCCGACGGAGCCGGGGACGATACCCACGGCAGCCAGGGCGACCGGGAGCCAGCGGACCACGCTGCCGACCGGCCCTTTGAGTGTGTCGATGATCGCGAGGCGCTCGATCGCGCGGGTGGAGTAGAACCGCAACGACAGTTGCGTCTGGGGCGTTGCATAGCGGTATTCGGCGACGCCCGCGACGGTGGCCGCGACGTGGGCTTCCACGGCCGGTACCATCTCGGGGGAGAGGACGACATCGGCCCAGGCGAGTTCGCCGTAGGGGACGAGCACGCGCAGGTTGAGGCCGCTGAAGGCGGTGTCCTCGATGAGCGAGGCGACCAGCTCCAGTCCCCACGGCGTGTAGTCCGCCATGGTGGCCTCAATCGCCTTATCCATGATCGACTTGTAGTCATACCGCCCCCTGGCGAGTTCCATATCCGGCCGCAGCTCGAGCCATGCCTCCCGCACTTTCACCAGCCGCTGGATCCCCGCTGCGTAGAGCCCCTGTGCGCTCATGGCGACTCCGGGCAGGGGGATGCCGGCCGCCGCACCGGGGTCGACGGTCAGACCGAGCCTGGCGCCGCCGAGGAGCCGGCGCGTGAGGTTCAGCTGGCGGTAGAGGCGGTTGTAATGCTGCATCACCTGCTCGGCGGGGTCCTGGCTGAACGTGGCGGACGATGCGAACGGCGCTCCCCTTTCGGGCACGGCCGCAGCCAGCTCATCGAGTCCGAGCGGTGTGCTTGCCGGGTCGGTCGCCAGCCAGGCCAGCGTCTCGGCTTCCCACGCCTCGCGGTCTGTCCAGTAGAGGAGTTCGACGCGCAGATCCTCCTGGTCCTCAGTGCTTAGCGGCGGCGCCTCTGCGCGGGCCGTGGCGACCGCGAACGTCCAGGGGGCGGGTATCTCGCTCACGCTCGCGCGCAGGCCCCGGCTGCCGTTCGCCAGCGTCACCTCCAGCGCAGGCAGCTCCACCCAGCGGCCGGCGGCGGTCCAGGCGATGAGCGCGCCTCCGTTTGGCGCCGGGATGTCGACCGTGGCCGTCCCGGTCACCGGAACGCCGGCCCACGAGACGAACTCCCAGCCCTGCCCGCCGTGGTCCCACCAGGGGTCCTCATCGAGGGCCACCGTGCGTAGGTCCATCATGTCGCCGTAGAGCGCTGGCCCGGACGGGATGCTGGCGGCAGCGCCCTGGGGGTGGGCAAGTTGTACGCCGGGCCGCAGCGGCAGCCCCGTTGCGAGGTCGACGGCATCCTCAGCCACGGGCTCAGTGATCGTTGCCGTGCTTTCGAGACCCGTCGCGTCTCCGGCCGAGCCGTCTTCGTCGCCGCCTCCCCGGAGGAAGAGGAACCACGCCCCGAAAACGGCGAGTGCGACGGCCACACCGCCTCCGGCCACTGCGATCCACGGTTTCGCCATGCCGGCCTTCGCGGGGCGCCGGGAGGTTTGGGGCGGGCCTTCTGCCCCGGTGGCGGCAGCGCCGCAGGCGCCGCAGAACCGGGCGTCGGGCCGCATGGGGGTGCCGCAGCGGGCGCAGGTCAGTTGCTCCGGGATCGCCGCTCCGCAATGTCCGCAAAACCGCGCGCCCTCCGCGACGTTGGTGCCGCAGTTCGGACACGTTCCCCCGGTCGCCGCCATGCGCCCTCCTCCGTAACGTATTCGAGCGTGAAGGAGGGCGGTCATCCGCTGAACGGCCGAGCGACAGGATTTCCGGGGCCGTTAGGCTGGGTTTCTAGCCCCGTGGCGGCTTCCGCCGGCTGTTCACCGCGCGGAAGCTGATGAGCACCAGGTAGAACGCGGCGAGCGCCACGAAGAGCCAGCGGCCCTCCTGGAGGCTGATGCCCAGCAGCGCGATGCCCAGACCGAACTGCAGTACTTCGAGCCAGATCGGCGCGCGGCCGCGCCGGATCACCGCGTCACCGCCCGGGGTCGTGCTGGTCCCATGCGATTCTCCTGGCTCCGCCCCCCGTGATTGTAACGGGACGCACGGCCGGGCGCGGATGCCGCGTATTGGGGGATCTTCCCCACGCCGCTGTGCGAGGCGCCTCACACTGGCCCCCAGACATGGGTACTCCCGCGGAGCTACACTGGCGCCGTCGTGCCCCACCATCGGATCGCTGGCACCAGGAAGCCCGCGGCGTAAGAATTCGCGCCACCGGCTGTCCAATCCCCAGAACCCTTAGCGTGGAGTGCACACCGTGTCGTACCGAACCTTCATCCACCACATCATCCTCGGCGCTCTCAGCACCTCCCTCCTCCTCTCCGTCGCCTGTGGCGGCGGGGACGACGATGCTTCGCCCGATGACGGCGACGGCGGGGGCGCTACCGCCACCACGGCCGGCGATGCGAAGGACACCCCTTCGGGCGACGGCGGCGCGAAGTTCGACCCATGCCAGCTGCTCACCGCCGCGGAACTCGAAGAGTTCGCCGGCGAGAAGATGGACGGCGGCGACCCGGCTGTCGCGCAGGGCCCCATGGGCATCACGCTCTGCACCTGGGGAGCCACCAGCGACACGTCCCTCACGATCGCCCAGGTGTCCGTGGTCCGCGAAAAAGACTTCGCCGCCCAGCTGAAGTCCCAGAAGTACACCGCGAAGAAGCTCTTCGAGGACGAAAAGGCCCTGCACACCGGTGTCCAGGACGTCGCCGGCATCGGCGAGTCGGCCTACCGCGTGGGAAACGTCCTGAATGTCCTTTACGATGGCATGACGGTATCCGTCAGCCTTGGCAAGCAGGGAGTCGAGACCGGGACCCTGGTGGCCATGGCGAACAAAGCGGTCCCGCGCATCCCCTGATCTAGGCTGGGAACCACCGGCCACGAAGCGGCGGGCTTGCCCGCCGCTTCGTCGTGTGGGGCGCGGGCAGGTTAGCCCGGTTGGTCCACCAGGCCCCGGGTGAAGGCATAGGCGGTGGCCTCGGCCCGGTTGCGGGAGCCCGTCTTGCGGTAGAGGTTCTCCAGGTGGCGCTCGATGGTGCGGGGGCTCAACACCAGCTGGTCAGCCATCTCCCGGTTGCTCAGGCCGCGCGCCACCAGCACGAGGATCTCCAGTTCGCGGTCGGTGAGCGATGCTGCGCCGGGGAGGGGGGCCGGGGCAGGCGCGGGCGCGGCCGGGCGAACATCCGGCGCGGGGGCCCCGGGCACGAAGTCGGCAATCGCGTCCAGCAGCTGGAAGATGTGCCGCGGGAGCCCGCCCTCGAACGTGCGGAAGCAGGCATTGGGGATGCTCGCCGCCACGGTCCGGGCCGAGGCCTCGGAGGCGTACGAATTCTCCTCCGAGTGGAGCACGAGCGCCTCGGCGGCCACCTGCGGGAGCACTGGCAAGAAGTCCTCTTCCTCCAGGAGTTGGCCGTACCGGATCGCCGTGGGCTGGTTCACGCTCGCGCGCACGAGCCGCGCATAACCGGTCGCGATCGGTGTGTCATACCCGAACGCGACTCCCCCGACGTTCTGGGCGAGCATTTCCCAGTCCTGCTTCAGGAGCAGGCCAAGGGCCCGCAACCGGGCTCCGGAAGCCTCGTCGCGGAAGCGCGGCGTCCAGTTGATGAGTACCAGGTGGGAGACGCGCTCGGGGTGGGCGAGCGCATACGAGACGGCGAGGTTGCCGCCGCCTTCGATCCCCACCAGCGCAAAGCGCTCGGCGCCGATGCGGCTGGCCACCGCGTCGAGGTCGCCCATGCGCGCCTCCAGGGAGATATCGTCCACCTCCCGGTCCGAAAGCCCGAGCCCGCGGCAATCGAAGCGGACGACGGTGAACTGCTGTGCCAACCGGGTATAGACGAACTTCTGCGGGAACTCCCACTCGAGCTGGACGTGGCTGGCGAGGAAGTGCGGGAGCCAGAACAGCGGCGGTCCGGTGCCGCTCACGGTATAGGCGATGCGCACGCCGTCGCCGGCGGTGGCGAACTGCACGCGGGGCGCCATCAGGCGGGCACCTGGGGGCGCATGGGGGTTTCTCCCCATCGCAGTGTGTGAGGCGCTTCACACAGCGCCCCGGCGGCTGGGGGATATGCCGGAAGTCCGCGGCGGCTGGATTTTCGACGATAGAAGTGCGTCCGGGGGGCATGAAGGACACGGGTTGCCCGGCGGCCCCCCGGGCCGGTTCGCCGGCCCACCCCCGTGGCGCATTCCACGAAGTACCCGGGCACACGAGGTCTAATCACGATGGTTTCGATGAGTCCTGGCCGCTCCAAGCGCGCCCTCCGGTGGGCAGTTGCCGCGATTGTACTGCTGGCAGCCGCCCTCGTGACGTTTTTTTCGAGCGGAGTTTCGCTCGCATCCAGCGGGAAATACATCCGTCTCTGCATGGCTGCCATGCCCAACGGCGACGACCGCGAACAGGGCGGCGACTTCACCTTCAACTTCTACGCCGATGGCAGCCCCGTCCCCTTCGCCACCCTCACCATGAACCGCCTGGAGGACCCGGGCATCTTCTGCGAAAACCTCTACCCGTCCGACTTCGGCGTGTCCGATTCCGCGACCTTCGTAGTCAAGCTCGCCTCGAAGCCGCCTTCATGGCACAGCAAGCCGGACTACCCACAGTACCTCCACGGCAACCCGCCGTTGGTCCCGGGCGATACCGTCCCGCCGTTCACCATCGCCGCACAGTGGACGACCGTGTACTTCTACGATTGGTCCGAGGTCGCGCCCCGGCTGGTGGTGTGCAAGGGCATCGAGGCCAATGGAGACGCCTTCGCCGATAGCGGGACCTTCCAGTTCACCGTCGCGGTCAAGGGACAGGCCCCATTCCAGACTGTCTCGGTGGCCCCCTTCGAGGACGACGAGGAGGCGTGCGCTGACATCTACATGGAGGATGTGCCGCTTGCGCTACCCGTGACGCTCGCGGTCACCGAACTCGATGCTCCCGGTTTCGAGAATGCTCCCGGCTATCCGCAGCACCGCGACCCCGTGACGCTCGACATGGTGCCGGGGGGCTCGGTCGAACTGACGGTCGATGCGAGCAACCGCGAGCGATCGGCCTGGTTCATGAACCGGCGGGTGGCGGCGCCGGCCGTCCCCGACATCCCCGACATCCCGCAGGTGCCGGGCCCCATCGAGACCCCCGTGAGCACGCCGACGCCGGTCACCACGGCCACCCCGCCGCCGCCAACCGCCACGGCGACGGTCGCGGCACCCACGACACCGGCCCCGGCCACGCCCGCCGCTTCTCCCACGAAACCGGGTGGTTCCACGGCTGGCGCGACGATCGTCCCCCTGCCGCCACGCACGGGCGACAGCGTGGTCCCCGCCGGCGACCGTGGCATCGGCATCCTCTTCATCGGGCTGGCGGCGTTGAGCGGGTCCGCGGCGGCCATCCTCGCGGCAATCGCCCGCCGTCGCTAACCGCCTGCATCGCCCCCGGCCGGGAGGGTTACCTCTCCTCCAGCCCTCCCGGCGGGGCGATGCGGGTATCACCGTCCCGGGGGGCCGGACTGCTCTCTCCCGGCCCCGGGGGCGGCCTCCTTCGGGCGCCCTGGTACGCAGTCACGAGACTCAAGCGATCGATGGCGGGGTTGAGGACAGGGCGGCCGGAGTCCTCGCAAGTGCCTTCTCGAAGTACTAGCGGAAGTGGGCCATGACCTCGTTGGCGAAGCGGTCCATCACTGCGGCCTTGTCCGCGACCGTCCTGCCGAGGTTGAAGTCGGGGATGATGAGTTCGTCCACACCGGCCTCGGCGTACTGTTCGACGAGGGCGCGCACCTGGGGACCGTTCCCGCCGATGACGGGGCGCCCCGCGGCCTTCATGCGCTCGACCACTGCGGCGTCGTCGGTCAGTACGAGCATCCCCTGGGCCGAGTGAGCGATCGTCTTCGGGTCGCGGCCGATCTCCCGGCAGTACTGGTCCAGGATGCCGCCCTTGTGCTTCAGCACCTCCGGAGTGCCCCAGACGTTCCACTCGTTGGCGTACTTCGCGGCGATGCGGAGGGTCCGCTGTTCGCCGCCGCCCCCGATGAGCAGCGGCAACGGCTTCTGGATTGGCTTCGGCGCGAGCGGAGCATCGGTCAGCTGGTAGTGCTTCCCGGCGAACGTCGTCTTTTCGTTCGAAAGCAGGCCGGTGACCACCTGGCAGGCTTCCTCGAACCGGCTCATGCGCCCGCCGAGCGTGGAGAAGTTGATGCCGTAGGCGCGGTGCTCGTTCTCCTGCCAGCCGGCGCCCAGGCCCAGCACGCAGCGGCCGCCGCTGATGTTGTCGACATTCGCGGCCATCTTCGCGAGCACGGCCGGGTGGCGGTAGGTGTTCCCGGTCACCAGCGCGCCGAGGCGAATGCGGGGCACACTCGCGGCGAGCGCGGCCAGCGTGGTCCAGCATTCCGAGGTGGGGCCGCTGGTGTCTTCGGCGTTGGGCATGAAGTGGTCCGCGTACCAGACGCCGTGCCAGCCGCCCGCCTCGGCGTGTCGCGCGAGGGCGAGCGTGTCGTTCCAGGAATTGTTCGGGCCGGGCCAGAAGCCGAATCGCATGGGTCACCCCGTGTTCTGTGTGCGGGGCATTGTAGCGGGGGGAGGGACCGGCCGGCTCCGGAGCGCCTAGACGAACGTCCGCAGCGCCTGCGGGTCTTCGATCGTAACGGCGCCGCGGGTGAGTGTGATCCAGCCGTCGCGCGCGAACTGGTTCAGCTGCTTGTTCACGCTTTCGCGGCTCACGCCGAGCATCGAGGCCAGTTCGCCCTGGGTCACCTGGATGCGCTGCTTCTTCCGCGGGTCGCCTTCCGGCAGCGAGGCAGCGAGCGTGAGCAGGTGTTTCGCCAGGCGGTGGGGCAGGTCCAGGAACACCAGGTCGGTCACCGTCTCGTCGGTGCGGCGAAGGCGGAGCGAGAGCGTCTCGAGCAGCGCAAGCGAGGCGGCCGGCCGCTCGCTCACCCAGCTGACGAAGTCATCCCGGGATACCACGAACGTCCGGGTGGCCGTCGTGGCCGTCGCGGTGGCCGATCGGGGCCGCCCATCGAAGAGGGCGAGTTCGCCGTGGCAGTCGCCCGGGCCCATCAGGGCGAGGGTCGCCTCGCCCCCGGCGCCGGAAATGCGGCTGATCCGGACGCGGCCTTCGACGACGACATAGAGCGCGTCGCCGGGGTCGCCTTCGTGGTAAATGGTGGTACCGGCGGCAAAGCGGCGCACGCGTCCGCGGGCGGCGAGAGCCTTCAGGTCTTCATCGGGCAGGCGCGCAAGGAGCGGCAGGTCGCGGATGTAGACATCGTTTGGAGCGGTATCGGTCGTGGCCACGTGAACCCCCCTGGGCGGATCTTGTACCACTGCACCCCGATTCGAGCCACTGTGTGATGCGCATCTCGAATGGCGTGCCGCCAGTGTGAACGCGCTTAACGTAGCACGCCGGCGACGCGGTCATCCTTGAATCACCACCTGGCCACCGCGGCCACGAGGAGCAAGGACATGGAACTGTACAACCTGGAGGAGTGGGCGCGGGCCCGGCAAAACGAAACGGTCCTTGCCTTCCGCCGCGCCCAGCTGCTTGGCCTCACCACCGGGCCAGCCCGGCCCAGGCGTCGCGGGCTCGCCCGCTTTGGAGCCTTCCGCTCCACCGAAACCACCGCCGGCTCGCCGGCGATACCACGCGAGGCGAGCTAACGGCCGCCCGCAGAAAGGGTCCACGGAGATGATGAACTTCACCTACCACGAATACGCCAGGAACGAGATGTACCGGCGCGAAGCCGGCCTCCGGAAGGCCCAGCT
>JAHDWR010000008.1 GCA_023382755.1 Dehalococcoidia bacterium | reverse complement strand
GTTACCGCAGGCAAGTCCGGCCTCCGCCGCTTTCCAGAACTACACCAAACCAGGCGGTCGATCTCCTCGAGAGCACAGGCGGAACAACTCGCTAGGGATCGCGGCCACCTGGACGCACTTTTTTCGTCATATTCGTCGCCGACATTTCAGGCATACGATTGGGACTTTCCTGAGGACTACTGGGTCTGCTGGACTGAGGCTGTTGCGGCCGGGGAGTTCACGTGGGACCACCTTGTCCGGGAGCTGCTCCGGACGCGCGGATTGGCGTATCTTCGCGAGTCTGGTCTCATCATCATGGAGGTGGCCAGCAATGGCTACAGCCAGCAGGCCGCTAGAGATCTGAAACCAGCGTGGCTGGTGCGTCTGAGCGAACTCCCGTGCCTGCGTGACACATTTGGGCGTCCGAGAATCCCTCGTGAGTTGTTCCGCAGGACCGAGAGCACCGAACCGCTTCTGGACGTTGAGCCCTTCGTCGAGCGCACCCTGGACACGGAAGCGAACGCCAAGTTCTTAACGGCCCTGGGCGTTCGGAGCACGCCCGATGGACCGGATCGAATTTTGGAACGGATTGAGGCTCTCTCCGGAGTGGCTGACCCTCCCGGACGTGACCTCGACAAGTTGTATCAGCACCTCGATCGACTGCTGGATGACTGCTCCACCGAGCAGCTCCAACAGGTCCGCGAGGCTTTCTCTGCCCATCCGCTGATCTACGCGAGCGACGGGACCTGGCAGAAGTCGGGCGGCGTGTACTTGGCCGCTGACGACACAGCCGCTCCCGTCGCTGCCCTCATCCGCCCCTCGCTGGCGGAACTGGCACTCTGGCGCCGGGTCGGCGTTGCAGCCAGGCCGACCGCAGACTCGGTGATCGAGTGGCTTAGTCAGTTGCCGAGCGGAAGCATGCTCACCACTGGCGACGCCGCGCGAGTGAGGGCCGTGCAGGCAAGGTATCCCGTCCGAATCTGGCAGGAGTGTGAACACTGGCTGAACCTTGCTGGTGAATGGGCCCCGGCGACCGGCTTACGTTACGTCATCACCATGTACGGTTTGCTGCCCTGGAGTCATCTCCATTCGCATGTGAAGCGGGTGACGGCTGACTGCCAATCGCTCACGCGTGAGGCGATCGAGAACTCACCCCTGTCGGACCTCCCACTGCTTGCCGATCACATCCGCAACAGTCCGAGTGCCACTCTCCGTTCGGATTCAGCACGGTGGCGACCGCCGTGGATCGCTTCCGTGGCCCATCAGCTGAGCAGGATCCGATTGGAGTCCGACGAGGAGACCGTCCGCGTTCGGACACGGGCCCAACGCCTCGCAGCTACCACGCTGGTCAACGCCGACCAGTTGGTCACGACACCGACGCTCGATGGCGTCCCGGTTGGTGCGTCCCGGCATACCGACGTGCTCTGGGTGGACACCGAGGTCTTTGTTGAAGGCCTCTCCGGCGGGAAGCTGGCTCGCCGGCTGCCCGAGGAGTTGGGCGAGGCATTTGCCCGGCCGGAGATCAAGGCGGCTCTGGACTACAGCGTTGACCGCCCGGACGAACAGGTCGCAGCCTACTTCCGTGACAACTTCACGCTCGATGCCGCACCTGCGGACTCCGAGCCGGACTCCGGTCAAGTTCGACCTCCTGGTATTCGTCAGCATGGTGAAGGCACTGAAGGGACACCTCCCGCACCTGATGAGTCCCCCCAACTAGGCCCGAGCTCAGCCGACTGGGCCGACCGCTCAGCCGCAGAGATGCCGGACTCAAGCGCTCCTGCGGACTCTGGCTCCGGCGGCACCGAGGCTCCGTGGACCGAACAGCCGGAGAGTCGGGAATTGGCCCAGATGCTCCCAACTGGTCCCCAGCAGCCGAGAAAAGCGACAGCAGGTCCGTCGCTCATCGAAAGATGGGCGGTCGGCCAGGGGATGAACCCGGACGGCGAAGGTTCGTTCCGCGGTCCCGACGGGAAGATGCTCGTGAGGCGGCACGGTGAGGTCTTTCCGTGGGCCATTACTCAAACCGGTGCGACCGTGCGTCGAATCTGGGCGCGAGAGGGCAGCCTTGAGCAGGGGTTGGAGATTAGTCACGAGGTCTGGAGACTAGTCGAGCTCCACCCCGAATCCACGGCAATCGTCCTGCTGGACGGGAACGGAGCACCTGTGACGCTCACCGGTGGGGAACTGACCGAGATGGTTCGGCGTGGCTCACTCGTGCTGCATCCCGCCTCATACAGGTTGACCCGCCCATGACCCCCGTCAAGACTCCCCGGAAGCCCATCGAGATCGCGCCGCCGCTGGGGATCCTTGACGCGGCGAACTATCCGCCTGTCGTTCTCAGGCTCAGGCGACCTCGATGAACATCTTCCCGGTCAGAGACGGTCCCGTTCGGGTGGAGGGCAAGAGGTCGTGGAAGACGATCGGCGCGGCCCTGCACGGCGCGGCGGACGGCGACACCATCACTATTCTTCCCGGCGACTATGTCGAGCACCTTCGCATACGGATCGGTGTGACCATTCAGGCCTCGGGGCCTGGCGTCCGAATCGTCGGCACGCAGGACGGCCCGACGATCCTCACTGCCTCGAACGTGACTCTCAGGCGACTTGAAGTGGTCTTCGCCGGCTCGTCGTCCGATGCCGCCATTTACGCCGAGCGTGGCGAGCTTCAAATTGAGGAATGCCAGGTCCGCTCAACTTGCGCGGGCGCCGTCGCCGTCGGAGCTGGCGTGACGATGCGCATTGTGGACAGCTGCTTCCACGACATCCGCGAGAACTCGGTTGTCTACGCCAACGGGGCTGGAGGCGTATTTGAGCGCAACGCAATCACCAATGTGGAAGGCCTCGGCATACTGGTCGCCGGCGAAGGGAGCAGCGTCGTCATTCGTGAGAACCAGATCGCCTCGACCGGAAGCTTCGGTATCCAGGTAAGGGTCAGGGCCTCGGCGACTGTCGAGTCCAACAACCTGTCCGACACCCGCGGGAGCGGCATCGTGTGCAGTGACACTGAAACCAGGGTTCGAATAGAACGGAATCACGTCGCCCGCTCCCAGTCTCACGGAATCGAAGTGGGCGGCTGTCGGAACGCCATCATCGAGGGGAACCGGGTGTCGGACTCGGCACTGTCCGGGGTCTCCATCTACGGCGACACAGCGACGGCCGAAGCGACCGGGAACACGATCGCGGGAGCCAGGGGCCACGGCATTCAGGTCATCAACGGAGCTTCGGCAGAGCTGAGCGGCAACGTCATCGAGACCACGCCCAACGCTGGGGTCATCGCGGGCGAACCATCCACGCGCGTTGTAATGAAGCACAACCGTATCTTCGACGCCGCCGTGGGAATCCTGGTCGTCGATCAGGCGGAGGCGGAGC
This sequence comes from Dehalococcoidia bacterium, assembly GCA_023382755.1. Taxonomy (GTDB): domain Bacteria; phylum Chloroflexota; class Dehalococcoidia; order Tepidiformales; family Tepidiformaceae; genus Amarobacter. The sequence continues at coordinate 30,486 of JAHDWR010000008.1, read as the reverse complement.
TTGTCGAAAACGACGTCCAGTCGAATGGTCATTGCCTCCACGTCCGCGGCGCGGGGAGTTCGGCGCAGGCTGACGACAACAGGTTCACCAGCCCCGTGCCCGACAGCACGCCCGAAGACGGACCAGGGGCGACCAGGACGGTCAAAGCGGGCGACATAGCGGTCGTCCTCGTCAACCGTGGCGCCCATGCTGTGGTGCGGCGGAATCGAATCGTAGGCGGCAGAATGGCCCTGACCTTTGTGTCCGGCTCGCTGCTCGACGCACAGGACAATGTCCAGGATGTCGGCGGCGTACTTCGGCCCGCGAGGATCGTCGAGCTATTCAGTGAGGACATTCTCGTTGGTGACTGAACGCCAGCGTCGCGCCCGTGCAAGTCAAAGGGAGGGAGTGAGCACGAAGTGAGCATGTTTGAGGACACCAATGCGCACGAGTTGAAAGTATTGCTAGGCCAGATTCACAACCGCCAAGCGGCTCTGCCCGACTTCCAGCGGGACTTCGTTTGGGACCCGAGTGCGACGCAGGAGCTGATCATCTCGGTTGCCAACAACTATCCAGCTGGCAGCCTCCTTCGCATCCGCAACACCCACGACCTGTTCGCCAGCCGTGAGTTTCAAGGGGCGCCACCTCTCGAGACCGCCCGGCCAACCTACCTGGTCCTTGATGGCCAGCAACGCCTGACCTCGCTCTATCAGGCTTTCTACGGTGTGGGAGAGCACCGCTACTTCCTACGCGTCGGAGAACTCCTTGCCGGGAAGGATTTCGAGGAGTCGATTTTCCACCTGCGAGCCAACCACAAACGGGCCCACGCTCTGGCGTCGATCGAAACGCAGGCCAAAGACTTGATAATGCCGCTCGAGGTATTGCGGAATGGCTCCGGGGGCTTCCTGACGTGGAGCTTCGCCGTTGCGAACAAGCGAAGCGTCGATGCGGACGGGCTCGCCTTTATGAATGAACTGACGGCGGAGATCGGCAGCCGGTGGATCCAGACGATTGACGACTACCGCTTCCCGGTGGTCACTCTCTCGGACGAGACCCCTGCCGACGCGGTCTGCACGATCTTCGAAACCCTGAATCGAACCGGCGTACGGCTTTCTCCGTTCGAGCTCCTGACCGCGCGATTCTGGCCGCAAAAGGACGCGGCGGGGAAGCCCTTCAGCCTACGAGCCCTCTGGGAGGCGGCACGGGAGCAATACTCGATCATCGAAAATTACGGCGTCGACCCCTATTACATGCTTCAGGCAATTGCACTTATTGGGCCGCAGGCTACCGGCTGCAAGCGCAGCGATGTCCTGAGCCTACCGGTTGATCGCGTCGAGGCGAGTTGGGACGCGGCTGCGAAGGGGATGGCGCGATCACTGAAGCTGCTTCGGGATGACTGTGGGGTGCTTGCCGCCAAGTGGGTGCCCTACGAGACCATGTTGATCCCGATGGCCGCCGTCCTTGCCCAGTTCGACATCGAGGCCGGAAAAGACGCCGGTCAGGCCCGAAACAAATTGATTCGATGGTTCTGGTGTGCAGTGCTGGGACAAGCCTACGAGAACTCGGGCAACACGATGGCAGCCCGGGATGTCCCGGAGTGTCTAGCCTGGTTCACCAACGATGCAGCCGTGCCCCAGACCGTCCGGGACTTCCGATTCGACCCGAAAGTGATGCGGGACACCACGGTGCGACAACGAGCGTTGTACAAGGGGCTGATGGCACTGTCGCTTCGGAAGCAGCCGCGTGACTTCTTCACCGCGGCGCCGCTCACCTGGGAAAGTGTGCTGCACGATGCGATCGACGACCACCACATCTTCCCGCAATCGTTCCTCAAGAAGACGCGGCCGGACGTCACTGATCGACTCCGCGACTGCATCCTGAATCGGACGCTCATTCGAAAGCTGACAGATATAGGTATCAGCGCCGACGCGCCATCGGCCTACATGGCTGAGATACGCGCCAGGCTCGGACCTGGCCCGTTTGGCGACCTGCTGCGCTCCCACCATTTGCCCGGTGGGCCGGATTCAGCGCTCTGGACGAACGACTTCGACGAGTTCCTTGCCTGGCGGGAGGCAGAACTCTGGCGTGAAGTGCAAGAAGTGTCGGGCATTAAGGAAGCGACCGATCTGCTGGATGACGAGGAATTCGAGCCCGTCACTGCCTGACTGCGCCGGCAGAATCCGAAGGAGTGATCAATGCCCGGACCCGTTGAGACCGCCATTCGTAAGGCCGTGCGCGAGGGCGACGTGCTTGGGAGCGTGCCGCGGAAAGCCCCGTTCGTTGTTTCGCAGCTACGCAGCGACGCGCTTGTGCTCGCCCTCGGGGAGCAAGCAACGCTGACGCCGATCCCCTGGGAAGCGTTGGAAGGCGTTTCCGCGTTCCTGAACGGACGCGGATGGGTTGGGATCGGTGCGCGACATTCGAAGGACGTGGATGGAGAACTGTTGGACGGTTACCTGCAGCAGTTCGTGCCACGTTCAGTCGGCAGCTACGTGCCCGCGGTGCTGGAACGCGCGGGCATCGTCGAGATCGACCGCAAGAGGCCGGCAGCCGTTAAGCTTCGGGACTGAGCACACCCGAGGACCAGCCCATGACCACCCTCAGCACCCGCAAGCAGCGCATCGAGGTTGCCCTGCGGATTGCGACCCTCAACGCGGCGAACTACCGGCCTCTCGTGCTCGGACAGGCCCGCATGGTTGAAGTCGACCGAAAGCGACCGACTACCATCCGCCTGCGCTACGACTGGAGGTAAGCTACCCAAATGGCGCGAGCGAACATCCTGGCGACCCGCACGATGGACTTCGGTGAGCTATTGGGAAATGGCAAGACGTACCGCGTACCGCCTTACCAGCGAGACTACTCCTGGGCTGAGGAGCAGTGGGAGGATCTCTGGATCGACATCCAGGAACTCCAGCCGGATGACAGTCACTACATGGGGGCGATGGTTGTCGAAGAAACCGGCGATCGCGACTTCGCCGTCATCGACGGTCAGCAGCGTGCCGCGACCCTGAGCATCGTCGCCCTCGCCATCATTAGGCGGCTCGGCGATCTGGCGGAGCGTGGAATCGACGCCGCTGCCAACGCTGAACGAGCCCAGGAACTCCGCCGAGCCTTCATCGGGGAGAAGGATCCAGCATCGCTACTGGAGAGCAGTAAGCTCTTTCTCAACGAGACTGATGACGCGTTCTATCAGGACTACCTCGTGCAGCTGCGAACGCCGACGAATCCGCGCCGCCTGCCGAAGTCGAACAAGCTGCTCTGGGAGTGCTTCCAGTACTTCTCGGGAAAGATCGATGGCCTGGCGATTCGCGATGACGGCGAGGCGCTGGCTCGCCTGTTGAACGATAAGATTTCCCGCCAGCTCCTGTTCATCGTCATCACGGTGGAGAACGAGATCAATGCATACACGGTGTTCGAGACCCTGAATGCCCGGGGCATTGAGCTAACGACCACGGACTTGCTGAAGAACTACCTCTTCTCCCGCGTCAAAGTGCCAGCCGATCTCGATGCGCTCCGCCGCCGGTGGCGCACGCTTATCTCGACCGTCGGTGCCGAGCGATTCCCGGAGTTCCTCCGATACCACCTGCAGACGGTTGAACCACGAGTTCGCAGTCAGCGCCTGTTCAAGATGGTTCGAGACAAGACGCGCTCCGCCGGAGAGGTCTTCGCGCTTGTGACCGCACTCGAGGGCCGGGCCGAGCTCTTCTCAGCCCTCAGCGACCCTAACCACGGATACTGGGTTGAGCGGCCCGAAGCCAAGCCTTTCATCCGCGAGTTGGTGCTGTTCAGGACGCGCCAGATGACGCCCCTCCTGTTCGCCGCGTTCGAGCAACTCAGCCCGCAGCAATTCCCAAGTGTCCTGCGCGCCGTCACCGTCCTTCTCTTCCGCTACACCGTCGTGAGTGACCTCAACACCAATGCCCTGGAACCTGTCTTTCACAACGCGGCGAAGGCGATTCTGGCTGGCGAAGCTCCCACTCCCGCCCAGGCCGCTGCGCTGCTGCGGCCGGTCTACGTCGAGGACGAGAAGTTCAGGCAGGACTTCTCACTCCTGACCATCGAAACGACCGGCCAGAAGAAGCGGCTCGTCAAGTACATCCTCTCCAGGCTCGAAAGCGACGCTTCCAACCGTGCCGTTGACTTCGAGACCGACCCCGCCACCATCGAACATGTGCTCCCAGAGAACCCTAATGCCGATTGGGACGCAACCTTCAGTGACGACGAGAAAGACGCGAACCTCTACCGCCTCGGAAACCTTACGCTCATGGAGGCGGGCCCCAACCGGGCCATCGCCAACAAACCCTACGCAGATAAGCTACCGGTCTACCAGACAAGCACCTATGAGCTAACGAAGGCACTCCCCAACCTCGCGCCAACCGAATGGACGCCGGCCCTGGTCGCAGAGCGTCAGCGACAGTTGGCGAGCCGTGCCGCACGAGTCTGGCGCATCGACTACTAGACCAGGACCCACCCAAATGACCACCGTCCGAACCCGCAAAAAGCTGATCGAGGTGGCACTGCCGCTGGAGGCGATCAACAAGGAATCGCTGCGTCGGAAGCAGAAGGCGCCAAAAGGGTGGCCAACGTCCTTTCACAAGTGGTGGGCACAAAGACCACTCGCTGCGGCACGGGCCGTGATATTCGCATCGCTCGTGGACGATCCGTCCGCGGTATCCGAGGAATTCCCGTCAGAAACTGAGCAGCACCTTGAGCGACAGCGCTTGTTCCGGCTCATCGAGGAATTGGTTCAATGGGACAACACGAGAAACGACGCAGTGATGCGGCAAGCCCGTGAGGCCATCGCCGAGAGCTGGCGGCGAGCTTGTAGTGACAATGGCCAGCATCCGAACGCAGGGGAGTGGTTCCGCCCTGAAAGGCTGCCCACGTTTTGGGATCCATTCGCCGGTAGTGGCAGCCTGCCGTTAACGGCCCAGTGGCTCGGGCTTGAAAGCCGAGCGTCTGACTTCAACCCAGTGGCAGTGGTGATTAATAAGGCGCTCATCGAGATTCCCGCAAGGTTTCGAGGCCAACCGCCGGTAAACCCGGTGAGCCGGACGGGCAGCGGCTCAACGAGTGCGGGTTGGAGAGATGCGGCGGGGCTTTCCGAAGACGTACGGCACTACGGCCAATGGATGCGCGACGAGGCCCGGAGGCGCATCGGGTACCTCTACCCGGACGTGACCGTCACCGCGGAGATGGCTCAGGCGCGGCCAGACCTAGGACCATGTATAGGGACGGAGTTGACGGTAGTTGCATTACTGTGGGCCCGGACCGTGAAGAGTCCTAACCCTGCTTTCGCCGATATTGACGTGCCCCTCGCTACCACATTCGTACTCTCGACGACGCCAGGACGGGAGGCGCACGTGGAACCAGTCCTCGATGCGAAGGGATACCGGTTCGTTGTTAAGCCGGGAAAGCCGGACGACCCGGAAGGCGCGAAGGGCACCGCATCAGGCAAGCGCAACGCTTTCCAGTGCGTCATGTCTGGCGTGCCGATCACCTACGAGTACATTCGGGATGAAAGCGCCGCTGGGCGCCTTGGCGCGCGTTTGATGGCCATTGTGGCGGACGGGCCTCGGGGCCGCTTCTATCTCGCCCCGACCGCCGAGCAAGAAGCGGCCGCTCGTCAAGCTCGGCCCGAGTGGAGGCCAGAGGTCGAGTTCTTCCAGCAGGCCCTTGGCTTCCGGGTAGGCAACTACGGCATGAACAACTGGGGTGACCTCTTCACATCTCGCCAGCTCGTCGCACTCACCACATTCGCAGACCTGGTGGCGGACGTACGACATGAAGTGCATCGCGACGCGACGCTTGCAGGACTCCCCGACGATCCGCGTGGCTTCGAGTCGGGGGGAGTGGGAGCCGTCGCTTACGCGGAGGCTGTCTCGGTGTACCTGGCGTGTGCCGTCGACCGAATGGCGTACTACGGCTCCACTCTGACTACGTGGTTGCCGAAAGACAACGCCCTCCGCGATGCAATGCCGCGCCAGGCACTAGCGATGACGTGGGATTTCGCGGAAGGCAATCCGTTCGGCAAGTCCAGCGGCGATGCTGCTACTTGCCTTAACGCTGTCTGCAACTACATCGAGGTGGCGACACCTTTCGCGCCCGCAGCTGCGAGCCAGGGCGATGCACAATCGCTTGCCGACGCAAGCGGCGTCTATTTGTTCAGCACTGACCCACCCTATTACGACAACGTGGGCTATGCCGACCTGTCGGACTTCTTTTACGTCTGGATGAGACGGTCCCTCAAGAGCATCTTCCCTGACCTATTCAGCACGTTGTCGGTCCCGAAGGCTGAAGAGCTGGTCGCGACGCCCGGTCGGCACGGTGGCAAAGACAAAGCCGAGGCGTTCTTTCTCGAAGGTATGTCGCGATCGATGAATCGTGTCGCGCAGCAGGCGCATCCGACCTTTCCCGTAACCATTTACTACGCGTTCAAGCAGGCCGAAGGCGAGGGTGGGACTGAATTCGCAAGTACCGGCTGGGAGACATTCCTCCAAGCGGTAATCCGCTCCGGATTCACAATCACCGGGACCTTGCCTATGCGTACCGAGGGCGGTGGTCGCCTTCGAGCATCCCAATCGAACGCTCTCGCCTCCAGCATCGTCCTCGTTTGCCGTCCCCGGCGACCTGACGCCCCGAGAGCCACTCGCTCCGAGTTCCTGCAGGAGCTGTCAGCGGCGATGCGCGAGACGCTGCCCGTCATGACCGGCGGCGAGATCGCCCCCGTTGACCTCGCGCAGGCATCTATCGGACCGGGCATGGCGGTTTACTCGAAATTCTCCCAGGTGCTTCGCCAGGATGGTAAGCCCGTCACGGTCCGGGAGGCGCTTCAAGACATCAACAACGCTGTCGCGGCCTACCGTGCCGAGCGCACAAGCTCCTTCGATGAGAAGACCCGGTTCTGCATCGACTTCTATGAGCAGTTCGGCTTTGGGCAGGCGCCCTTCGGCGACGCCCAAAACCTTGCGCGTGCCAAGAACGTCGGCGTAAACACTCTGGAGGACGAGCACCTGCTGGTCGCGGAGGCCGGCAAGGCGTGGCTTGTTGCGTTGAAGAGCTACCCCGTCGGCGTGGCCGGCCTCGAGCGTGCCTTTGCCGGCAGCGCCTGGGAGGCCTGCCTGCGCCTCGCCGCCACCCTCCGGGAGGAGGGCGAAGCGGCCACGGCTGCCCTGGCGCGCGAACTCGGCGAGGGCGTCTGCGCCCGCGCCCGCGAACTCGCGGTCTGGCTCTACACCATCGCCGATGCCCGCAAACGGTCCCAGGACGCGCTCGCGTTCAACGCCCTCGATGCCTCGTGGCCGGAGATCCAGCGGTTGCTCGCCTCGATGGACCGCGGCGGTCAGCAGGGGCGGTTCGCGTGAACAGGAATGCTGGAGCAGATGAATGCCTCCGTCGTTAGCCGATGCGAAGACACGGCTGGAGTGGGCGCGGGCGGGACTCCGGGATCTCGCCAAACTGGCCCACGACTTCGCGCAGTCGGAGATTCAGGCGGCAGAGATGCGCCTGAACCCTGAGCCCAACGTTCCATTCGTATTCGGACGCCCGGACAGCCCGATTCCGGAAGAGATCAAGAAATTGTCGAGCGAGACGGTTGGCCACCTTCGCTCCGTTCTTGACTACGTGGTTCACGAGCTGGCGTGGCTCGATTCAGGCGAAGAGCAAAAGCTCACCCAGTTTCCAATCGAAGATTCATCCGAAGTCTTCTGGGATCGACGGCGAAAGACGTACCTTCGAGGGGTGAGCGACGACCACGTTGGCATCATCGAGTCATTCCAGCCCTACAAGGGTGTGACGTGGAGTCCCAGACTCCGAGACCTATCGAATCCGGACAAGCATCGAAGGCTTGTGTCTGCTGTCCACAACACCGGCCTGGAGGCGGAGATCGAGGCCATGCGCGGTGAAGACGGGGGAGAGACTCTCTTCCGCGTTGGAGTGCGGATTGAGATCTTCCTCGCGTTCGACGACGGCGAGCCCGTCGTCAGGACCCTGGCCGACATCGTGCGTGGAGTTCAAGACGTCTTGGCAGCGGTTGAACAGGAGTTTCCGTAGATTCCATCCCCTGCGAGCAGGACCGTCAGCCCCTACCGAACTAGTAGGATTCGAGGTACAGGAGAGACCGTGAAGGTGACCTATGACGCCGAAACCGACACCCTGCGCGTGCTTCTGAAGGAGACGCCGATTGCCGAGAGCGACGAAGAGAAGGCGGGGGTCATCATTGACTTCGATGCGAACGGCGACCTGGTGGGCTTCGAGATCCTGGATGCCTCGAAGCGCGTGAACGAACCCCGGCGAATTGACTTCGTGACTGTGGGATAACCGGGAGCCAACCGCGACAGCAGGTGTCGCGTGATCTGCGGACCCTGCCATCGAACCTTCCTGACGGGAATGGGACCACTCACGGGGATGTGCCATCCATGACGAATGAACGCCGGTCCGCCCGATGGCGGGCCGCCCTGCTGGTGGTGGGCCTGGTCGTGGTGTTTCTGGCCCCGGGCTGCGACGCAACCGGACAATCGGACGACAGGGACACGGGCGAACCGGCCCGAGCGGCCGCGACCATCCCTGCACGCGAGAACTCGCAGGCTCCACAGCCCGAAGCCGCGACTCCGGCGAACAATGCGGCACCGTCCCCGTCGCCGGTCGAGGAACCGCAGCCCACAGCGACCGCGCCTGCGGCTGTCGAGTCACCTCCCACGGCCACGGCAACTCAGCCACCCCAGCCCCTTGTACCGACCGCGACGGCCACACAGCCTCCTCCGGTTGTCGCGCCAACCGCAACGCCAACCCAGCCGCCGCCGGCTCCGCAACCTACGAGCACACCGGTGGCAATCGGAGGTGGCGCCCCAAGCCCGCGGAGCCTGGATGGACGGGCGACGCTGCTGGCCGACGACGGCACGTACCTGGGGCTAATTTCGAGCAACAAATACGACAGCGACTCGGTCTGTTACAAATATGGCGAGTATGGCTCGAAGTACGCATCGACGAGCGTGCGCAACAAGTACGGGACCTACGGGAGCGAGTACTCGAGTTCCAGCGCCTACGACAAGTACACGAGCTCCCCGCCGGCCATCATCCTCGGGGGAGTCCAGGTGGGCTACCTGACGAAGAACTCGGTGCTATCCGGGGCCATCGACCCGGACATCCTGTTCGCCACGTATGATTGCGCAGGCTAGGAGCCGGAACCGGGCTGCGGCACCTCGCGCTCCCGGATCCGGCTGACGAGCGCCGGTTGATCGCCGATACTCCGGGCCACAACCTCCGGCGGCGGGAACCATGACAGACCAACCAAACTTCACGCGCCTGAGCCAGGCCATCAGCTTGTTGGGCGATACGCTGCGGCCCTACGTCGAACGGGAGCTGAAGCGCGCCGGCGGCAACTGGTGGACCGAGTACGTGCTGCCCAGCGTGTCTCCGCTGACGCGGCAAAAGCTCCCGCCGCTGCCGAAGAAGGGCGTGAACGGGCAGCTCAACACGCTCGACATCGCTGACCTTCTCCAGCTCATCTCGCGGAACTGGGCCGCGGCCTTTCGCGGCAAGCTCCCTGACTCAGCGCGTTCCTGGGCCGAAGAACTCCGCAACAGCCGCAACGACTGGGCGCACAAAGGCTCGGGAGACCTCTCCGCCTCCGTCGTTGATCGAGCTATCGACACGGCTGCGCTGCTACTGGACGGTGTGGAACCCGCCGCTGCGGCCGCTATGCGACTGCTCAAACAATCGGTGGCTCCCGCCTCACCAGCGCCCGCACCGACTCGCGCGACGACCGCTCCACTGATCGAGGCAGACCTTTCACTGCAAGCGCAAGCTCCGCGAGCCAGCGCGAGGCCAGCCGCGCCGGCGCCCGCCGCCACGCATGTCGCAGCCACCTTCCCGGATGCGGGCCTTCGGCCATGGCGCGAAGTTGTCACGCCTCGTGCTGACGTCCGTAGCGGCACCCTGACCCAGAGCCAGTTCGCGGCCGACCTCCACGAGGTCTATCGCCATACGCCGGATGTGGGCGCGGAGTACACCGACCCTCGTGAATTCTTCGAGCGCACCTACGTCACAAGCGGCGTCCGGGATTTCCTGCGCACCGCGCTCCGCCGGCTGACCAACAACGGCGGCGACCCGGTGGTGCAGCTCAAAACCGGGTTCGGCGGCGGCAAGACCCACACGATGCTCGCGCTCTATCACATGGCGCGCTCCGGCTCGGACGTGATGGACGACGTTCCCGTGCTCAAAGAGTTGAGCGAGGAACTGGGCGTTGCCATCCCGAAATCGAACGCGGCGGTTCTCGTGGGCACGAAGCTTTCGCCCACCGCACCTTACGACGAGGACGAGGACATCCGTTCGCTGGGCATCAGCTTAAAGACGTTGTGGGGCCACATGGCCTGGCAGCTCGGGGGTTGGAAGGCATACCAAGTAGTCCAGACGGCGGATGACTCCGGGGTCGCGCCCGGCGAGGAGTTGCGCAAGGTCCTGCAGATGGCCGCGCCCTGCATCATCCTCATCGACGAACTCGTCGCCTACGGGCGCAAGCTCAAGTCGGGTATCCCCGGCGGAACGCTCGAATCGAACCTGTCCTTCATCCAGACGCTTACCGAGCTGGCCAAAGCCACACCCGGCGTGATCGTCGCAGCCTCCATCCCGGAGTCGGACATGGAGATTGGCGGCGTCCAGGGGCAGCAGGTGTTGAACCGCATCCAGCAGACATTCGGCCGCATGGAGACGGCCTGGCAGCCTGTCCAGCCGACGGAATCCTTTGAGGTCGTCCGCCGCCGGCTCTTCGAAAGCGTACCCGCAGATGGCCGGGACCAGGCTGTTGCGGCGTTCATCCGCTACTACCGAAGCAACTCATCCGACTTCCCGTCGGAGGTCCAGGAGCGGGCATACGAAGAGCGGATGAAGTCCGCCTACCCGTTCCACCCGGAACTCTTCGACCGCCTCTACCAGGACTGGAACGGGGCGGTCCCGCACTTCCAATCGACCCGGGGCGTCCTTCGCCTCCTTGCGGGAGCAGTCCAGGCGATGTGGCGGGACAATGACCAGTCCGCGCTCATCATGCCGGCCACCGTCCGCTTCGACCTGCCCGCGGTGCGCGAAGAACTCATGCGCTACCTCCCGCCGGCTTTCCAGGCTGTTCTCGACAGCGATGTCGAGGGCGTCACGTCTGAGGCCGTGCAGATCGACGCCTCGAATCCGCGATTTGGCAAAGTCGGTGCGGCCCGAGCAACCGCCCGGACCATCCTCCTGGGGAGCGTGCCCGGGAAGGCGACGCCGGGTATCGAAGATGTTCGCATCCGCCTCGGCGCCGCCCGGCCGGGCGAGCCGATCGCGACCTACAACGATGTCCTGGGCCGCCTACGCGACCGGCTGCAGTTCCTGCACGGTTCGGGGTCGCGGTACTGGTTCGAAGTTCGGCCCAACCTGAACAAGACGGTCGCCGACCGGGTCAGCCGCATCTCCGAGGACGACGCCTACGCCTTCATCATTGCGCGCCTTAAGGACGACAACGACCGTGCCATCTTCACCGGGAAGCACGTCGCCCCCCCTAGCAACGCGGACGTCCCCGACGAGCCGGCGGTCCGACTCGTGGTGGTGCCACCGAAGTTCCCGTATCACGCCGGAGACGAAAACGCGCCAGCCCTGCGGTGGGCGACCGACTTGCTCAACAGCCGCGGGAACGCACCCCGACTCAATCGGAACATGCTCGTCGTCGCGGCATTCGAAGAAGAGTCGCTTCAGGGGCTCCTCGAGAGCGCCAAGTCGTACCTTGCCTGGAAGTCCATCTCGGATGATCGCAGGTCCCTGAACCTGGATGAGAACCAGGTCGAGCAGGCCAAGGCGGGCTGGGAGAAGGCGCTTCAGGCGGTCGATGCCGCGCTCGCTGATGGCTACCGCTGGGCGCTGGTGCCACAACGGACGGCATTCGAAGAGGGTGGCAAGTGGAAAGTCGGTGAGGAGACCTGGCGTGCGCTCGACACTTCGCGCGGCCTGGGAGCCACAGGTTCGCTGGCGCGCCGTGTGGCGTTCGCGCTGCAGTCGGACGAGCTCCTGCTCGAAGCATGGTCGCCGATCTTCCTCGAGCGGGAACTCGACCGCTGGTTCTGGACCGGGGGGGTGGACCAAATCTCGGCAAAGAAGCTCTGGGAGGAGAACCTCAGCCGGTACGTGTACTTCCCGCGTCTGCGCGACCGGGAGGTGTTCGTCAAGGCTGTGCAGGATGGCGCGGCGAGCCGGGACTTCTTCGGCTACGCTCTTGGTTTCGATGGCGCGAAGTACTCGGGCCTGAGCTTCGGCCACAGACCGATGACCGTCCTGCTCGATGACGCCGCGGTGATCGTGCGCAAGGAGGTTGCGGCGGCGGCTGTTCCGGCGACGGCGCCAGGAGCCCCACCTCGCCCAGATTCTGGCCCGGAACCAGAGCCAGGGCCGCGGTCAGGACCCGGAACAGGACCAAAGGCACCGACCGCGAAGGTTATGCGGCGCTTCTACGGGTCGGTGCGGCTTAACGAGCTGAAGGTATCGTCTGGCGCGGGCCAAGTTGCCGACGAAGTGGTGAGGCACCTGGCGGGCTTGGTCGACGCAGATGTCGAGGTCGTTCTCGAGATTCGTGCAAAGGCTCCTGGTGGAATCCCAGATTCCGTAATGCGGACCGTGAGCGAGAACGCGAAGACGCTGAAGTTTCAAGCCTTCGAATTCGAAGAGGAGTGACCAGCGGAGGGGAATTCACCACGAACCATCGTTAGTCTGGGTCGCGGTCGACCGGCTACTCGCTCGAGAGTCCCACAACCACAATGCGGTAGGTCTCGCCCTTCAAGCTTGAGTAGCTGTACTCGATAGCGTTCGCCATCCTCTGCCCGACAAGGCCGGGTACGGCCGCGAAGAGCACGAGGGCCAGGATTGACCCAAGCGCGAACTGGAGCGCCAGAGCTGGTCCGGAGCGTTGGGCCTCGCGGCGCTGGAACTCGGCATGAAGCCCGTGAAGAGGCCGCTTCAGCGCGGTGCCTGCGAGGACCGCGCCAGCGCCCAGCCAGAGGCTGACGAAGTTCACGCCCACTTCGTCCGGGGTGCCAAGCAGGAGTTCGAAGTGCAGGAAGGTGAGGGACCACCCTAGGGCGCCGAATGCCAGCCACGCTGCCCGCTCGCGGCCCGTGCGACGGAGGACCAGCAGGGCCAGGGGAGCAGCGGGCAGGATCAGGTCCTGAGCGAAAAGGTGTGGGCTTATCAGCACGCTCGCAAAGACGAGCATCGCGAACAGCTCGACCTGGCGCTCGCGGATGTGCACGGTGCGACTCGCCCGGAGGCAATAGAGCGCAGTCGCTGCGGTGAGGGCCGCCGTGACCGATGCCCGCACCAGCTGGTGACCTTCGCCGACCAGGGCACGGGTGAAGGCGTTCCAGCCGAACATCGCATGCACCCAGATCCCGTTCTGGTCTTCCCACGACATCGCCTCCAGAAGCAAGCCGAGCCAGCGGAGGAATACGGTCGGTCCGAAGGCTGCTGACGCCACGAAGCCCAGGGCGGCTTCGAGCCCGGCCGCGGCCAGCAGGGCCCGCCACCTCCGGGTGACCAGGAGGTAGGCGATCGGCACGATCGCCAGCTGTGGCTTCATCGCCAGGACGACGAGCGCGAGCACCACAAGGCGGTCGTCCCGTCGTTCGAACGCTCCGAACCAAAGACATACCCACGACGCGAGAAAGAGGAACGAGACTTGACCGTGGAGGACGGTCTCGTGAAATGGCATCGACGAGACAGCCGCCAGGAGCAGCACACCACCCAGCGCGCGCGACCGCCGGCCTTCCCTCGCCCAGAGGGCCGCCGCGGCTGCAGTGAACGCAATGAGCTGGATGCCGGAGAACACGACAGCTGCTGTAGCCAACGGCAGGGCCGCGAGGACGACGAGCGGCAGGACGTACGCGGGCGGGTTGTAGAACGGCAGCTGGATGATGGAGTCGCTCGGAACGCCGAGCGCCCTGGCCTGGGCGGCCCGCACGGCGGGAGGCTCGTAGAGGTCCCCGGCGCCGTCCTCGTTCACCAGGCTTCCTGCCCCGTAAAACACGACGAAGTCGTCGAGGTAGGGGTCGCATTCTCCTTCGGCCGAAAGACGAATCTCCTGGGGCGCGAAGTTCCGCGCCGAGTCGAGCAGTGCAAAGCCGAACCAGCCCAATGCGAGAGGGGTCACAAGCCACGCGAGAATTGCTGGCCAACGCGGGAACGCCGCTGCATCGACACGAAGGCGTCGCACGTTGGCGATGGAAGCGAGTGTCATGCGGCCCTCCTCCGGGAATTGCCCCTCGTTGTCATGGGTCGGACATCCCTCCTGAGCTGAAGGCGCGGACTCGTGGTTCGTCATAGACAGCTTGTTGCGCCACGACGGCGAGGTCTGAAGTGATGACGACTCCGAAGTCCTTGCCGGCGGGAACGCCGCTCGCGCTGGAGAAGGTGCCGCGGCTCTCCGGCGGGATCTGGATCGATTGCGAGACGGGCAACGTGCCATCGGCGAAGTAGTAGGTCGCGGTCACGTTCGCCGTGAGACCAATCGTGAGATTGGCAACGGTGAGGAACGTGACGACTCCTGGAGCGCTCGATCCCGCGCCGAAGGACCAGCGCGCCCGAGTGTCTGGGGTGGCCATGGATGAAGTCGCGCGGCTGGCGCCGGTGGCGGGGTCGATAAGCACTTCCTGCACGACCACGGGGTGGCTCGAAGTAACCTGAACGCCGAAGGCCTTTCCGGCGCCCACGCCCGTCACGATGTCGTGTGCGATGAAGGTTCCGCGGGAGCCTGCGGGCACGATGATGGTCCTCTGAATTGGCGGCTCGCCGTCGATGTTGAATGTCGCGGTCACGGTTGCGTCCGATGCGCCGCTGTTGCCGACGGAGATGAACGTCTCCCAGCCAAAGCCGGTGAAGCCTTCCCCGAGCGCCCACCCGGACGATGCACCGGTGACGCCGACGGTGCGGTGGGCGATCTCTCGTCCGGGGTCGTACATCGCCATCTCTGCGACGATGTCGATGCCGGCGGCGCTCGTGACGCTAACCGAGAACGCCTCGTTCGGGACATCCACATGACCGAGGAACGTGAAGCGGGCCCCGGCGGCTACCGTGGCGAACCTCGTAACCGGACTGCGCGGGCCGTTTGGGGGGCATGGATCAATTGCTTTCCGGCAGGCTCCGCTCCTAGTACGACCTAACGGTTGTACATAGGAGCGTCGGTTCGTGGTCAGGGCGGGCATAGACTCAGGCCGCGAAGACGCTGTCACGTTTTGCGACGTGCCGGATTAGACTCCCAGCCAAATTCACTTCCCCTCCAGCGCGCGCTGCAACGTGCGCGCCTCTCGAACCCTCCCAGCGCGTTCAAGCTCCAGCGCAGCCGAGTAGAGCAGCCCGCGCACGCGGTCCACCTCCTTTTGCAGGCGGTCCAGCTCCGAAGAGAAGCCAGCCCACTGCCGCATCAGCGCGAACGCACGTCGCTGGTCACGAAGCCAATCGTGCTGCCACCGCTCGCCTGGTCCATAGCCGCCGGCTCGAAGTTCCTCTTCTCTGGCTTCGACTTCCATCCTCACGGTATCCGGCTCTCGTTTCGCCAATTCGGTCGCCGGACGGTACGCGGCGCGGAATGTGAGTTGGGCATTCCCGATGTCATCCACGAAGGCGAACGAGTCCAGTTCTCGCAGCGCCTCGGGCATTCCAGCCCGGGAAGCTAGCCGCTTGACCGCCTCCGCATCCGCTGAGAAGTGACCGTCGCCATGCACGAAAGCACTGTGCTCTCCGGCAGCTCCGAAGACAGATTGCACCGCTTCCTTCGTCACCGGGTCGACATCGGCCGACAGCTCGCGAATGACGCGAAGGCTCTCTTCGTTGCGCAGGAATTGTTTCCGGCGATTCCAGGGCACCGCTACGTTCCGAAACGGGAAGAACTTTTCCATCCCTTCGCTCTGGCCATCGACGTGGCGAACCTTCGCGTTCTTGTTGCGGTCCACCTTCTGCGTGACCTGCACGTGGTGGAGCGGCTCTTTGGAGCTCACCCGCATCCTCAGTCCGTAATCTTCACCGACGACGATATCCTGGTAGCGCATCGCTTGGGTCCGACGAGTCGGATCGTAGAACCTCCGTCAATCCTCTGGCCGACACGAATGTGCCTTCGTGTGGCGCTGCTACACTCTCCACCGAGTGACAAGCGAAGACCACCGACAGTCATCCTCCCGCTCGAAACAGTCTGAGTTCGAAAGTCACCTGGTGGATGAGGCCTCCATCTCGAATGATGCGCATCGCGTCGATCTCGCACTGGCGACCCACGATGTTGCCGGCGGCGACGCCGCTGCCATCGGGGCGATACTCGGAGCCAGACCGGTCCGGCTCGCGGGGAACAAGCTGCGCCGTGCCTGCGATCTCGCGTCGCTCGATGCGCGAGAGCTAGGGTGGGTGCTTGGCGAGGCGGAGGTCCCCCCGCCGGCGGGAATGACGCTGCCTGATTACGCGGACAAGCTTGCCGGACGGATCGGCGCGCGCTTCCCCACTGAGGCGCTGCTACGCCGCGTAACAACGCTGCCGGACGACTTCGTCGCCTCGCTCGCTCGCGCCGTCGGGTTGAAGTGCGGTGCTCCTCGAGACCACGTTGTCGGGAATAGCGCACCTCCGGGCAGGGACGCCGTGTCCCAAGGACCCGACCCGCTGCGACTGTTCGTCAACCTCCATCCAGGGCTCCGGCTCGGCGAGGTCATCGAAATAGCAAGCGATGCCGAATCCGCCCTTTCGACGATCAGCACGCGCGTCGGCTGGGTTGAGCGCGTGCTGACGCTTAACTCCGATCTCGACTTGCTCGCCGTCGACTATGCGCCCGAGAGTCCCAGCCTGGCCGAGGTCGAATTCGACGGGCTTTCCGCGGAAGAGCGCTCAATGGTTATCGAGAACTTGAAGGCCTACCAGCGAATCCAGAGCACAGGCGCCGGTGCCGCCGACGGCATCAAGCTGCTCCAGGCGGGATACCGCTCCGCGACTGAGATCGCCGAAAGCCTTCCGTCCGAGATCGCGGTGCGGAGCGGGTTGACCCTAGCGGAGGCCCGGGGCTATCACGCGATGGCAGTAACGCAAGGCGACAGAGGCAGCGTTCGCTGGGATCGCCCTCCACGTTCTTGAGCGCGACGCCTACGTCAGCGCAGCGGAGCCTTGCCACAAGCGTTGGACCACCTCGAAGCTCAAGCGCTACGCCGATCTCCTCACCTCTCCGGTCTCTTGCCAATCTGATGCACAGCTGATGCCCGCGCATTCCACATCGACGCCGGCGAGGCGAACGTCCATATAAACCGCGGGCACGCTGCATGGACCGAGTGGTGCCGTGACACGAAGCCGCGTTCGTGTGGGGCGGGAATCGTCACGCCCGAGACCCTCGCTCCGTACCACCGATCGCCCCCGCGAGTTCAAGTGTTCCAGTGACTGTGCAGATGACGCCGAGGCGTCGTTTGCAGCCTCGACTCGTGCTGCGCTGCATAGTTCCCGCCACGCCGCGCAGGACGAACGTTCTGCGGGCGCGTGAAGATGGGCAATTCCACGGAGGCTTTCACCGTTCGCCCGCCCCACAGTTCACGTCAGAGATGGAATTCTTCGGCGCGTAGGTGCATGGCGTTCGAGGAACGCACATGCAGGAGAGGCGATCCATGGACAACAGCAGTGACGACAGCGAGAGTGGAAACAGTGCGGCCACCGACGCTGCTGCGGCGGGCGATGACGCTCTCACGGACGATTCCGGCAAGTCCTCCGAGGACCTCATGGCTCACATCAAGGATCGGTTGCGCGCCATCGCTGAGGGGGACAGGACGGCTTGCGCCGAAGCCATAGAGGCA
This sequence comes from Dehalococcoidia bacterium, assembly GCA_023382755.1. Taxonomy (GTDB): domain Bacteria; phylum Chloroflexota; class Dehalococcoidia; order Tepidiformales; family Tepidiformaceae; genus Amarobacter. The sequence goes on along the minus strand of JAHDWR010000008.1, from coordinate 12,685 downwards.
TCAGGCCGGCACGTCACACAGCAGGAGCTGGACGACTTCGACAGTCGTGGGGGTGCTCCATTAGTGGCCGCGATGCGTCAGCACGAGTTTCTTCTCGGCGACGTCGCTCCCGAGAGCACGCTTGGACAGCGGTGGGAGCAGTGGCAAAAGGACCTGCGAGACGCGGCGAACAGCGACAGGGCTGCGTTCATCCGGGTCCACCAGGCCAACGGTGTTGAGCCATCAGCGGAGGACCTCGCGGGGTTCGATCTTCGGGGGGGCCCGCCGCTGATTGCAACGATGCGTCAGCACCAGTTACTCGTCGGCGATGTCGCCCCCGAAAGCACGCTCGGACAGCGGTGGGAACAGTGGCAAAAGGACCTGCGAGCCATGGACGACGGGGATAGGGACGCGTTCATCCGGGCAAGCCAGGCCAACGGTGTGGCGCCATCAGCAGAGGACCTCGCGGGCTTCGATCTTCGGGGAGGTCCCCCGGTGTTAGAAGCGGCTCGCCGCCAGCAGCTGTGGGGTCACTTCGATCCCGGAAGCAAACTCGGGCAGCGACTCGACCGGGCGATGGAGGATATGACGAAGGCCCGACAAGGCGACGTCGAAGCCGCGCGCCGCCTGGAAGTCCAGACTGGCCACCCAGGGGGGACGTTCGCTGGTGCGGACGGCAGTGGAGGGGGCCAGGACCCAGCGGAAGCAGATCGCGGTGGATTCGACTGGCTCCAGCCTGCGCCAGGCGGTGGCACGGGTTTGGGCCCGGACGTGGGCACTGGTCCCGAACCTGAGGCCTCAGGCGGCACCAAGCTTGGCGACGTCCACGATTCGGACGTTGGCCCGGGGTCTGACCCGGGCGAGTGGAATCCCTATCCATCCAACGCCGGCGACGCCCTGACCCCCCCCCCCCATGTACCAGCAGGCAACGCGCCGGCGAAGCCAGCCAACGCCCAGCGGAATACGACTACCGGCGAGAGCAGCAGTTCGGAGTCATCCCCGGACGGATGGGGCACCACGATCGAGGCCGGCGGTTCCTCCGAGACCTATCACTCGGAATGGAGGAGCGACGGTACCGAACGCCGCGAGTACGCGGACGGAAGCGTCGAGTATCGCGACTCCGAGGGAAACGTGATCTACGAACGCACACCCAAGGACGGGACTCCCTCACCCGATGGATCAGAGGCGAGCACGGACTCTGACACGAACACTAACGAAGGGACCACGGACGACGACGATGCCGAGGCTGACGAAGACCCCGAGGAAGAGGACGATGCCGATACGGAGAGTGGGGAGGGCAGCGCAGCGGCGCGCACCGGCGCGGCGGAGGAGAGTGACTCCTTGCCTGATCGCGTGGGAATCGGCGCGCTGCAGGACTCACCGTCGGGGTATGTCGACCGCCTGACCGACTACGGGCCGGATGGGGCGCCTCGGCACGGTGCCGGTGACGGCGCTGACGTTCGCCTCCCCAGCCGGGACCCGATCGCATTGTATGGAGACGGCGATGCGCGACCGGGAGCTACGGGCGAGGCTGCCTCGGGGTTCGTTGACCCCCTGACAGACTACGGGCCGGGCGGCGCGCCACGGCACGAATACGGGCCCGGTGACGTCAAACTCCCTTCACACGAGGAGGACCCGGACCCCCGTGCGGCCGGAGACGGCGTGGGCTCGATGGCGCGTGGGGATAGTAGTGCCTTGACTCAGGCCAGCCTCGAAACTCCCGGGCATGGAAGTCTTGTAGGCCTTGCTGGCTCCAACGACTCCCTGGGCTTCGAGTCGTCGACGCTCTTCGACCTCTCACACGAGACAGCAGGCCTCGAGGTTCATCACGACAGTTTCGCGACCGTTGCCGACATGGCACTGGACCTGGACGGCCCGCCCGAGGCTAACGGCGCAGGCGGGCTTGACTGGCTCGACGATGACTAGCCGATCGAGTCCCAAACGCCTGATTCAGTCGCTGGCCGATAGTGAGGAGGAACAGTGATGCGGTGGCCCGGCAGACGGCGACGGATTGAGACTGCTGGAGAGCCATGTCCCAGTCTGCTGCTTGGCCTTCACAGTGTTGCAGAGCTCATGCACCTGGCAGTTGACCGGGACGGCACCGTGCAGGATCTCCGGGCCGAGCCGCCAGGCGACCCGAAGCGGAAGAGCAGGCGGCAGGGGCCCTCGGTCTTTCAGCGCGTGATTCTAGTTGCGATGCTGCCACTGACGCTCCTTTCCGTTGTCGGACTGGCTGCAGGAGCCACGGCAGTGTTCAGGGCAGACCAGCCGCCGTCGGTGTCGCAAATCGCTCTCGCCTCGCTGCTGGTCCTGTCGCTGTTGGCAGTCTGCACGCAGGCGCTTTCTATCCTGCGCATGTTTCCGCGCGGAGCTCAGATCGTCGCATGGTCCGGTTCGGTCGCAAGAAGGCCAATTTCGAGACAACAAGAAACGGATACGGGGTCCGCTCGGCCGCGCCTTCTCCTTCTTGACCAGGAGTTCGAAGGCGGGGACATGCATGCTGGCGCCGTCCCGGCCGCGGGTATCCTGACAGCTGCGGTCTCGCGGAGCCGGCGCATCGGTGCCGCAGCGGTCTGGTTCCTTCTCCTCGGGGGAGTGCTGGGGCTCTCTGGCCTGGCTGCTTATTCCATGTTCAAACTCCTGGATGACGTTGTGGGACACGCGGAGCTCGCCACGCCACAAACCGTACTGACACTGGCGTTCCTCGGCCTCTCCCTCGCCGGGCTGTATGCGCTGGTCAAGTTGGGGATTAGGTCGGTCCGCGAACAGAGATTACGAAGGCGACGGCGGCTGTTGAGAAGGCTGGTCCGGTTCGTTCTCAGTCTCTTCGCCCGGAGCCGCCGGTCAGTTCGTCAGGTGCCAGCCCCGGCGACGGCAGCCAACTTCCCTATCCGGTTCGCGATGTTCACTCTCGCAGCTGCAGTTGCGACAGGTGTCGGGATGGCGCCAGCCGTCGCTAACCTCCGAAGAGGGGGGCCGGAGAACCCGCCCGAACTCGCGGACTCTCGGCCCTCCGGCGTCCAGGTCACGCCCATACGGACTCCTGTTTCGGGTCGGACGAGCGTGCCAACTGGCACGGTACTGGCGGGCCAGGTGGCAACGGCCGAGACGGCCACGCCCGCTCAGCAGACTCCCACCGGGGCCACGGCCTCGACGACTCAGGTGGCAGGCGGAGAGCCTGCTTCGCAGGGAGGCTCCCCGGGAGATTCGCCCCCCACCGGAGTGCCCGCCGCGGCACCACCGCCGCCACCGGAACCGCCGACTCAGCCACCACCCCTCGTCGTGGCGCCTGAGCCGTCGACAGCGCCGACCATAGAAGGGCCGCTGACTGATCCGCCAGCGCCTATCGAGCCGCCGCCAGCAGCCGTGACAGTGACGATACCGGCACTCGACCCGCCACCACCCTCGCAGGAGACCACGCCGCCGACAGCTACCGTGCCAGTCTTCAAACCTCCACTACCACCCAAGTGGCCGACACCTACGCCCACCGCAGTGGTGCCGGATTACAAGCCATCACCGCCCACCAAGTGGCCGACGCCCACGCCCACGTTTGAGCCGAATTGAGACCAACCATGCGAGGCCGACTCCTGCCCGTGCTTCGCGGAAAGAGACGAGAAGATCGATGACTGTTGCTAGTGAACCCGCCTTGGTGGTGATGGGCTACGGCGTTAGCGATACGCTTCAGCTCACGGTCGAGTCACAGCGGTTGCTGCCTCGCTTCAAATCTGTGTATACGCTCGCTGCACCGCCGAACCTCCGGAGATACCTCCAGGCTCAGAACATCCGCCACACTGACCTCTCCGTTCACTTCGATCAGGACCGCCCGCATGCGGACGCCTACCTGGACGTCATTGATGTGATCCTCAAGAGCGTCGCCGAGGACCCGCCCGTGGGATTGCTCACTCAGGGGAATCCGCTCTTCATGAATAGCATCACCCGCACTCTCTTGATTGCGGCGCAGCGAACGGGCTTTGTCGCCCGAGCGTTGCCCGCTGTTTCCCCATTGGATGCAGCCATCAGCGAACTCGGGATCGATGTTGCCACGTTCGGCCTGCAAGTATTCGACGCAAGCCGTCTGGTCTCTCGCGACCAGACGCCGAATACTGCCGTGCCGCTGCTCGTGCTTCAGTTGGCCGGCCTGGGATGTCAAACGACGGGCTCGGTTCAGTCGCCGCTACCGGATCGGCTGGTCCCTCTCCAGGCGCACCTTCTACGGTTCTACTCCGGCGAACAGCCGGTCACACTGTTGAACCCCGGCAACGGTCACCGGCCGACCGCGCGTGCAACGACCTCCCTGGCCAACTTGTCCAGCGTTGCCGAGCACGTCGTTCCGGAGTCGCAGCTCTTCATCGACGCGGTGCGCTGACCTGCCAACAACAGCTGCAGCGCTGGGTGCCGAACCGACCGACAAGGATCGTCCACACGAATCCGACTTCGTGTCGAGTCTTTACTCGGGCACGTAGCAGAAGGAGCCGCTCCACGAGCGCTCTGGTGCGGGAGGTGGCTGCTGCCTGCGGCTCGTCCTCGTTGGTCATCATCGCGTTGCATTCTATCCGCCGGGCGGGTGCTGCCCCCGCCGACCGCACCACGCAAGAGCGCCCGGTCTCCCGGGCGCCTCGGTGCGTGTCTCCGCCGATTGCCTGCTGCACGAGCTGCCACGCGGTCTTGTTGCCATAGCGCTCCTGCCGTCCCTCGACGATGAACACGTCGTTCGCCTGCAGCCCGTCCTCGTAGACGTCCTCGTCCTCTCCGTAGGCCAGGCACTCCTCGTCGTGCGGCTCGCCGATGCGGCGGTCGCAATCGCACTCGTCGCTCCCGAGCATGTCGCGCGTGACGACGCCCCGGATGGCGCATTCGAAGGGCCAGCCCTCCTGGTCGATGATCCGGACCTCTGCCTCGGGATCGCAGTCTTCGAGCAGGGCCATCAGTTCACTCACGGTCATCGTTCGTCTCCGTCCCCGGCGCTCAAGCGCCCGCGGGTCGGCACGTACAACTCACTTCCATGAGAAGGAAAGTCAAGCGCAAGGCGACCGCTGGTCGCTTTTCTTGGAATTGAGCCTCGATAGCTTCGCAGCGTGGCTGGCGGGAGTCTGGCAAGGGCGCGAGGAACGAGCGGCGAAGCACTCCCTTGCCAGCTCGCGGCAGGTGCGCTTCCCTCCAGGCGAGGGCTCCAATTCCCCACGTCCACCCTCTGGTTCGACGCCGCCACCATGCTCGCCACACTTCCATTCGCACTCTCGATGGACCTGTTCGAAAGGCCCGGTGCATGCTGGCTTCCTTGAGAGGTCGGGCGCTGCTGATCTCTGCTGCGGGCTCGATGGCCCCGTGAGTTGTGCGCAGTCGCCCGGGCATCCGGCGTCGAGAGAAGGAACGGGTGGTCAGGCTGCCGGTTCGTCCCGAAGCGGCCGGTACACCTCCCCCGTGAGCCAGAGCCGGTGCAGCAAGACAGCCAGCTTCCGGGCCACCGCGACCACCGCCCGGCGCTTGCCGTTCTTGCCGCCCGAGGCGGCATGCGCGAGCCCCCATCGGCGAAGATCGCAATCGGGCCCGAAGTGCCCAAGGATGTAGTGGGCCGACTGGACGAGGAGCCGGCGCAGGTACCCGTCTCCAGCCTTGGTGATTCTTAACTGTGGGTCCCGGCTGCCCGATTGGCGTCGCCCCGGCGTCAGCCCACAGTAGGCACCGACGGCCCTGCTGCTGGTGAACCGAGCCGGGTCCCCAAGCGTGAGGACGAACGCCAAAGAGGTCAGCGGTCCGACCCCGCCCACCTGCTGAAGTAGCAATGCTTCGGGGTATCGCTCGGCAATCAAGCGGTCCACCTGGCGGTCGATACCTCGCACACATTGAGTGAGCGTGCCGATCGCCGCCATCACTGGACCGAGCCCGCCGACGAGCGCCTCCGGCACACTGGCCAGCGCCTTGCTGTGAAACACCGTCGACCCGCAAGCTGGCAGGCGCTCTCCCGTTGCTGCCTTCACTACCCCACGAGAGTGGCTGATCAGGTGAGTTCGGCTTGAAAGCAGGGCATCCCGGCTCCGCAACAAGGAGAGGTCTTGCTGGCAGCGTTCGGACCGGTGCGTAATTGGGGCCAGCAGGCTCGGGTCCACTCGCCCCAGCCTCGCCAGCGTTTCTGCGTCGGTACGATCGTCCTTTCTTCGGCTCTCCGCGATCAGTCGGACGCGGTGCGGGTTCGCGACGATCACGTCGTGGCCCAGGCTCTCCAAAAGTCGGCTCGTCCACGGTGATTGCGGTCCCGCCTCGAGAACGATGCGAACCGGATCGGCGCTCTTGAATCGAAGCTCCAGGGCTTCCCGAGTAGTCCGTACCACTCCGGTTTCCAGGACCTCCCCCGCCTTGCTGAGGATGCAGACCGCGCTCGTCCTGTCCCCAAGGTCTAATCCGACCGTGCTCGCACGGCTCTCCTGACTCGTTGTGGAAGCTCTCACCTTTCCACTGCCTCCGATCCGGCCCTTCGCCGGTTAGTGGATCGGCAACTCTACCGCCCACCCAGTCGGGCCTTCTCATGCCATCTCTGTCTGGAGACGAAGTCAACTCCCAGTTCACAGCATCTCCGCCTGCTTCACGCAGACGCGAACGTCCAGTTCCTTCGCTATCTGGTGTACGCGCTGAGCGGAGACGTTAAGCTCCTCGGCGATATGACTGAGCGCGCCGCGCGGTACGACCCGGGACGGGTACCGTTCGACCAGAATGGTGCGGATGGGGCTTGAAACTCTCGACACGAGGTGGAGAGTTTGGCCGACGAGAGCACTCATGGTCGCCGCCGGCGTCGCGAATGTGTCTTCGTGTGGGTCAGTCGGGCAACTCGAAGCTGAGTCGCCCGCCACACACCGGGTCAATCGCTTCGGCCTGCTCAAGCGCCCATGCCTGCCAGCTCGCGACCCTGGTATCCACACCCGACGCACCCCTCCCCACCGCTGCCACCAGCTCGCGGATGGCCCGGGCGTCCTGCATCGCTCTCGCCTGTTGGATGAGTTCGGCACGCCCCTGCATCTGGCGTTCGTTGCGCAGCCGCGCCTGTTCTCGCCGGCGTTCCTCTCGCCAGCGGAGGTCCTCCCGGTACCACTCCCAGTCGTGCTCACGGCGTTCCAGCTCCACGGCGAGGACGATCCCCACGAGAATCTCGGACAGGCGCTCTTCGAGTCGCAGACCACGCCGCTCTTTCCAGACCTGCCGGTCCCTCGACCAGGCGCCATTCTCGATGACGTGGAAGTCGAGCCGTTCCGTGCGTTCGCCGGAGGCCAGCCTGACGTAGGTGGATTTGAGGCGGCACGGTACCCGCGCCTGGCTGAAGCGGACCTCGATCTCCTCGGCGCGGAGGTCCGTGATGGTGGCGCTCCCTCCAAGCCGCTCCAGCGCGACGAACAGCGCATTGAGGAAGGCAAGCCGTCGCCTCGGCCCGGGACCTCGGAACGGGTTCGGTGGATAGGGAAACCGCCAGGCGTTCTCCTTCCCGATCGTCAGTATCCGCTCCACTTCCCGGTGGCGATTCGCGGGGCTCAGCTCGGAGGTCCGCACTCGCACTCTCCTGGCCTTCCCGAGCACCTGCCATGCGCAGACGTGAAGGTCATGATCGTGCTCCGGTTCGGCGAGGTCGCCGGGTTCGGCAGTTGACGCCGCCCCGCTGCGCCGGGCCCCCTTCAGTTCCAGCCAATCCCGGCCTTCCGCACCGAGATCCGAACCTGGAGGCGCGATCGGTATCCACTCGCGATGCCCGTCAGGTGCGGGGCCGAATGCCGGTTTCTTCACCGGCTTCTCGTGTCGGAGCTTCGCCCAGTAGCCGCGCGGGGGTACGGGGATGTTCTCCCGCGCGCAGAGCTTGGCGAGACCTCGGTCGGACATCTGGAGTTGCGTCGCAAGCTTCCTCATGGGGACGGACCACACCAGATCGTAGAGGGCGGTTCGGGCTACGAGATCTCGCATCGGTTTTCCTTCGCGTCAATTCGTGACGGCACAGCCGGAGGCAGCGCCGTCTTCCTCGACCGCCGGACTGGTGGACGAGCAGCGCGCAGGCGGGACAAGGCTGTATGACGCTGAGGCTGAGCCGCGCGTCCTGGCCAGCACGATGAACCACCTCCGGAGGGCTATGCCGCCAGAACGACCAGACGATTCGAGTCCGCTGGCCGTCAGCCAGACCGCCAAGTGTGGCGGACCGGCCTGCCACGACTCGATCTAGGTGCGAGAAGGAGTCGCGAAGTTTCACGATCGCCTCGCTGGTTGTTCCAACCTCGTATGGCGTGATTTGGGCAAGCCGGGCGGCAGCCTTGATGGCGCGCGATGCGTACTCAAGTGCGACTTCGAATTGAGTCAGAGCGTCGAAATATCCGCCATCGAACCCGCGCTCCTGATCCAATTCCAACAACGCCGCCCTGGCCTCGCGGTAATCTCGGAACGGCCCTCGGAAGAGGCCGACAAGGCTGAAGACCGCGAGCGCCTGGTAGAGGAGATGCCAACGCCTCAGGAGTTCCCCGCGGCTCAAGTCGACGTGCCTGGCTTCAAGAGAAGCGAGAATCTCACCGAGCGACCGTTTCCCATCGCCGAGGCGCAAGAAGTTCCTCCGGAAGCCGTCGACGCTGCAATGGAACTCGATCCCTCATAGAACACGTCGATCTGCGGCCGGCGCTCGATCTGGCCATCCAACCAGGAAGCGTCGTGCATCAACCAGTCAGGAATGGCCTCCTCGTCGTCCCAGGCCGGGGCGAGCGGAATGGTGGCGAGTGAATCGCTCGCGAAGAAGGTGTGCTTCTTGATGCGCCCGTGCAACAGCTCGGCCACCGCTTGCCGGGTCGGGCCGTCCAGGCCCTCGATCGCGACGCCAGGCAGGTTCAGTGTGGGCTCGTAGAGGATGGGCATGTCGAACCGGAGCAGGTCGAGGCCCGCGGACCGCAGCCATTCGTAGATCTGGGGGACCGTGTAGGCGCGATCCTGGGCATGCAGGAAGAGGTCGAAGAGTCCGGCATCGCCGTGCATTTTCACCTCGTCGGCAAAGGCCGACCGACCGAGCGAGGCCCAGTGCTCGCTACTGAGACCATTGAGCGTGCGCTTCACGATATCCAGGCGTTGCGGCGTCGGTAGCGTCGATCCGGTTGCCACTCACCCTGGACGTTTTCCTGGACGGCAAGTCTCGTCAGCGCCCCAGAAGACCAGTGGCCACGCCGGAGGTTCGGGCTCCGTCACCTTTGGCCCGCAGGTCCCCGCTTGGGCGCCAACTCGTCAGCACATGACGCGGCCAACTGGCAGCCGGCTCATCATGAGGGGTAACGGACGGCCTCGCCCCGAGGTTGTCCCGCGATTGGTGTAGGCTGAGGATCATTTCCTGGGTGCAACCCTCATGGGAACCACAGGCTACTCTGGATTCCCGGGAGCGCGGTATCGTTAGAAGTCTCTTGACACGGTAGAACTCTAAGGATAGAGTCTCGCCGACCGGCGAGCGGGCAATCTACCTATTACGGGCCATTGGGGCCGAGAGGGGACGCACCATGACTACCGGCAGCCACGAACGGGTGAGCACCAGCGAGACAAAACCGTACCGCAAGAACTGGGAGTGGGATTCGGTCCACTGGGGCACTCACTGCGTCGACTGTTACCCCGGCGACTGCCCGGTGCGTGTGTACGTGAAGGACGGGAAGGTCGTCCGTGAGGAACAGTCAGGCACGCTTGTGACGGTCGAGGAAGGGGTTCCAGACTTCAACCCCATGGGTTGCCAGAAGGGCGCATCGTGGAGCCAGTCGCTTTACGGCTCCGACCGTGTGATGTATCCGATGAGGCGCGCCGGCGAACGCGGCGAGGGGAAGTGGGAGCGGGTGACATGGGACGAGGCCTTCACCGACGTCGCCACGGCTATGATCGACGCCATTGAGGAGCATGGCTCCGATACCATCGTGCAGGAGGGGGGGCCGGAGGGCGGTGCCGCCATGGCGACGAGTAGGTTCTTCTCGACCATCGGCGCCCACTACTTCGACGGCCACGCGTCCTTCAACGATTTCTCAAGTGGCCTTCACCTCACGTTCGGGAAGTTCAGCCCCGTATCCTCTGCGGACGACTGGTTCAAATCTGAACTGATCCTGTTCTGGCACATGAATCCGGTCTACACCCGCATCCCGTTCTACCACTTCATCGCCGAAGCACGTTACAACGGCGCGGAAGTGGTGAACATCTCACCCGACATCAACCCGTCGCACACCCACGCCGACATCCAGATCCCAATCAACGGCGCATCGGACCCGGCCTTCGGCCTGGCGCTAACCCAAGTGATGTTCGCCGAAAACATCGCCGACTGGCAGTTCATGAAGGAACAAACTGACTTCGGCTTCCTCGTGCGTCTCGACACGAAGCGCTACCTGCGCCAGACGGATGTCACTGGCGGGGGACGCGAGGACCAGATGTACCAGTGGGTGCCGGACAAGGGCCTCAGGCCGGCCGACCGCGGCAACATCCAATTGAAGGGTACGGACATTGCCCTTGAAGGCGTCTTCGAGGTGAAGCTGGCCGACGGTTCGACCGTCAACGTAACCCCGGTCTACGCCTTGCTGAAGAAGAAGCTGAACGAGGAGTACACGCCGGAGAAGCAGCAGGCCATCACTGGCGTGCACCCGGACACTATCCGGATGCTCGCGCGGAAGATCGCGGCGAAGCGCACCAACATCATGCTGGGTTACAACGCCTGCAAGTTCTATCACGGCGACCTCATCGAGCGGTCAATGTGCATGGTGCTCGCCGCGAGCGGCAACTGGGGCAAGTACGGCACCGGTATCCGCTGCTGGGCCTCGGGCCTGGCGGCCGATGGCTCCGGTATCGCGATGGCAAAGCCTGGTCCCGGCGCCGCCAACAGCGAGATCGTCCTTGCCGCGCGCGACGCGGCGGTCGCGGAAATGAAGGCAACCGATCCCACGATGACCACGGAGATCGCTGTGCGCGAGATGATGATGAAGATGGCCGCGAAGGATCGTGGCGCCTTCAATCGGGTCAGTCAGACGACCGTCGGCGGCAGCTCTTCCTCACCTCCTGCCTTTTGGTGGTACTGGCACGCCGGCTACCGTGAGCGTTGGAACAAGAGGGAATGGGGCGACGAGAGCCTGCCGCGGACCTTCGACGAGTACTTTAACGAGGCCATCGACAAGGGTTGGTGGGATGGACTCGCCAAACCAGGCCCGGATGATCCCCCTCAGGTCATGATCGAGAGCAGCGGTGACATGCTCCGCCGGTCCCGGGGGGGCAAGAAGGCGTGGCTCACGACGGCGTGGCCCAAGCTGAAGATGATCGTGACGATAGACTTCCGGCTGAGCGAGACCGCTATTTACGGCGACTACGTCCTACCAGCCGCGCAGCATTACGAGAAGCTCGGCTTCGGCATGTCAACGCCGCACGTGATGAACCTGACCCTCGCGGACAAGGCCGCAGAACCGCCGGGCGAGGCGAAGGAGGAGTGGGACATCTACGGAGGGATACTTTCAAAGATGGCCGAGGTTGCCGAAAGGCGAGGCCTCACAGAGTACGTCGCTTCGAACGGAGTCACCCGCAAGTATGCCGAACTCTGCAATGCGTATTCGATGAAAGGCTACTTCGACCACAACGACACGCGCTTCGACGAATCGATCCGCGACGCCGCGCTCGCGGGGACCGTACCGATGGGCACAACCCTCCAGAGCATGCGCGAGAAGGGCCACGTGCGCTTCGTCGACTGGGGCCTCACGCCAATGGCCCTCGCCCAGGCTTCGCCATTGGAGGCGCACAAGACGCACGTTCCCTTCCGCAACCACGTAGAGAACGGCGATCCGTTCCCGACCTACGCTCGGCGAGCGCAGTTCTACATTGATCACGAGTGGTTCATCGAGGCCGGCGAAGAACTCCCCACGTACAAGCCCAACCCCAAGATGGGCGGGGACTACCCGATCGGCATGACCTCCGGACACAATCGCTGGTCCATCCACACGATGAACCAGGCAAACAAGGTTATCCTTGGCACGCACCGCGGTGAGCCGTTCGTCGAGGTGAACCCCGCGGATGCGCGGACGCGCGGAGTTAGCGATGACGACCTCCTGCGCGTGTTCAATGACGTCGGGTCATTCGTGGTGCGTGCCAAGGTCTCGCCGAGCGTGAAGCCAGGCCAGATCATCTCGTACAACGGCTGGGGGCCGAACCAGTACAAGAATTGGGACGGCGAAAACGAGATCGAACCCGGGATGGTGAAGTGGAACGGGTTTGCAGGCGGCTACGGCCAGCTCCGGTATGTCGTCGGCCACTGGCAACCGATTCCCAGCAGCCGCTGGACACGTTGCGATTTTGAAAAGGTCCAGTGAGGAAGCAATGGTGAAGGCTACGAGAGTCAGCGCACCAGCACCGGCGCTGGCCAACCCTGCAGCCATCGTCAGGCGAGGCGGGGTATCCGAGTCCGTGCGCCTCGCAACGATGGCCTGTGCCGCCCAGCCCACGGAGTACACCCGCGAAGCCTGGGCAAGACGGAGCTACAGGCGGATGACGAGAAGGTAGCTGGCGGCCCTCCGCGACGGCGAGAGGCTCGACGTGCGTCGGGAGTGGACCGGCGACACGCGGGCCACCGGCGAGTTCCAGGACGCCACCGCCGCCGTTTCCCCCACGGCGGTGGCGCCTCCCTCGCCACCCTCGCCACCCTCGGCTCCGACGCGCCGCCCGGCACCCTTGTGCTTCCCGGAGGTCGGCCACGCTGAAT
>JAHDWR010000007.1:19805-36998 GCA_023382755.1 Dehalococcoidia bacterium | reverse complement strand
TCGAAGTACACCTTGTCGATGTCGTTGACCATCACTTCGCTGACGGACGGGTCTCTCAGCAGCGGCTCGAGCGGGCCAAGGCCCAGCACCTCGTCGGCCACCCCTTCAAGGAGTTCCTCGCGGGTGGTCCCGGCGAACTGGATCCCTTCCTGGGCAATCAGTTCGCGGGCGGCCTTCATCACAGCGTCGCGTTGCTGTTCTGGGGCCAGGCCCTCGAGTGCGCCGTGCTCCAGCTCCTCGATGAGCAGCTCGTGCAGCCGGATCTTCGCCGCCTCCGCCTGCGGGTTGGGCGTGCCCTTCGCGGCGCTGAGCGCGCTCGGGGCGGCGGTGTTGGGCGCCGTCCGTACCGGCCGCTGCGGCGCCTCGGACCGCGCTGGCTCAGGGGCCGGCGCGGGGGTCGGCGCCGCCCCGGGACGCATGCCGCTCATGCGAGGCTGCCCCGGGATCCCCGGTGGCGGGGGCGGCACCTGTTCGACGTCGCCCCAGGTCCTTCCCTGCACGGACGGACGCCCCAGCTGGCCCGAGGGCCGCAGCTTGGGCGGCTCCAGGGGCGGCGGCTGGCCTTCACCCGCCGGCGCCTGGCCCTCGGGTGCCGGCGGCAGCGATTGCTCTCCCATCCTGCGCCGGGCGCCCGCCCAGCCGAACGGCTGGCGCCCGTCGTCGCCCGAGGCTCGTCGATCGCGAAGGTCGTCAGACATGTGGGGTCACTCCGTCCTCGTGCGTTTAGGCACTCTTCTTGAATGGCATCCGGAAGATGCCACCGAATCCGCCGCCGCCGCGCTTGCCTGCCTTCGACCGCTGGCGAATGCCGGCAAGCGCGCGGGCGATGTCTTTGATTTCCATCGCCACTTTGCTGTTCGGCCGGCTCATCACGATCGGCCGCCCGAGCTGGGCCGCCTTCACGACTTCGTTGTCCTGTGGGATCTTCCACCACAGGTCCGTGTCCAGCGTCCGTTCCACGTCCTTCTCCCGGACACCGGTATCCATGCCCGCCCGGTTCAGCACCACCTTGATGCGCTCGTCGTCGTTCCCGAACCGTTCGTGGAGCATTTCCAGCGCAAGGACCGTGTCCTTGATGCTCGCCATGTCCAGCGTCGTGATCAGCAGGATCATCGTCCCGACTTCGATCGCCGCCGCCACGATCTCGTTGAACGTCCCGGGTGTATCCAGGATCACGAAGTCGTGCGTCTGGGAGAGCACGTCGACCACGTCCCGGATGTGCGCCGAACTCAGATTGCGCCAGTCGCTCGGGCGCGTCGGTGCCGGCAAAATCCGGACTCCCGATTCGTGGACCACCAGGTAATCCCTCAGCGAGTTGCGGTCCACGTTGTCCAGGTTCCTCGCCAGGTCCGCAATCGAACGCTCGACCGGGATGTCCATCGTGATCGCCACGTCGCCGAAGCGCGTGTCCATGTCGACCAGCGCGACCGTCTGGTGCGCCTCGGTGGCAAGCGCAACAGCCAGGTTGGAGGCAATGGTCGTCTTGCCGATGCCGCCCTTGGCGCCGAACACCGTAATAATGGTCCCCTGGGCAACCGGGTCGGCGAGCTCGCCGCGCCGGCGCATTGCCTCCCGCTCCTTCTTTTCGAGGACCTTCATGATCGAGGCCTCGAGTTCCTCCGGAGAGAGCGGCTCGACCAGGTAGTCCGAGGCGCCGCCAACCATCGACTGCCGCATCAGGCGGATGTTCGCCTCCGTCGAGAACACGACGATCGGCAGGTCCGGCAGCCCGTCATTGATGCGCGAAAGCGTCTGGATCGGACGGACCAGCGGTTCCTCAATACGCATCAGGACGAGGTCCGGGCGCATCTGGAAGCAGAGCGTGAACGCTTCCACTCCGTACCCGGCTGTTGCCAGCACCTGAAAGCCCAGCATCTGGAGCGTCTTCGACAACTCCGCTGAACTCTCCCGGTCCGGATCAACCACAAGCAGTTGCGGTACCCGTGCCATCGTCTGTTCCTCCACCGTTTCGCACCCCGGGGACCACCAGGGGCCTTGCGTTCGTTCTGGTGCGCAGCGCCACTCGTCGAGAAGCGGCGCCCGCGCTGGTGTTCGTTACTTCGGCCGTCTACTGCACCGGGAAGAGGTCTTCGTACGAGAAGACTTGCTTCCCTTCGACCGGCTGGGTGTCGCCCTTCTGGCGGACGAGCAGGCGGTACTGCCCAACTTCGTCTTTCATCGCATCGATCAACGCGACCTTGGCCGCCAGGTCCGGCGGCAGGGCCAAAGTCACCGAAATTGACTTCTCATAAGTGCTGTTGTCGTCGCTTGCGCTGACCGCCTGGGACTGCTCGATGCCGCCACTGGCTGCACCGTCGGCACTGTCGCTCGTGGTCGCGTCCGCATCGATCTTCGGGACCGTCCGGACAACGCTCTGCGCGACGGCCAGCACGAGCACGTCCTGCGCGATGTATCCCGCGATAACGTCGGGCTTCTCCTCGCCCGTCAGCGGGTCAACTTTCATCAGCGTGGTGATCCCCAGGACATCGATCCGGTCACCGGGCTGGGGCAGTCCCGCTGCGATCCACGCCTCGTGGGGCACCTGCAGCGAGAGACCGCGCATGCCCTCGGGCACCTTCCAGGTGACGGTGTCCTGGCCTTCGTAGGTCGTTACTTTCGCCGCAAGCACCTGCTCGCCCGTGTACATCGGCGCCGTGGCAACCTTGCCCACCAGGCTCTCGGCATCCTTGTCGGAGAAGTAACCGTCCACGAGGCCCGCCGCGGGTACCGTTTTGGTCCCGAGCATGTCGCTCGTAATCTTGTCGCCGACGTTCACGTTCTTCGTCAGGACGACGACCGTCTCCGCGCCGGCGCCGGAGTTGAGGACCTCCTCGACTCCGTCGTCGCCCCCTTTGCTGCTCAGGAACGCAAACATGAGCAGGGCGCTGAGCACCCCGAACACCGCGGCGAGCAGGAGCACGCCCCGGTTTCGACTAGAACTACTCGATGCTGCCGCAATGGTTCGATTCACGTTCTACTCCTCCCCTAGCTATATCGGCGGGTATCCCGCCCGACTACAGGCCGGGTTAACCCCGCGCCCGGAGAAAAGGAGTCCCCGCTCCTTCACGAAGCGGGGACCAGGGGCTGTTCGCGCCTCCCGCCGCTAACGCGACAGGCGGATGTGGGTGAGCTTGCTGATCGCCAGGAACGCGTCGTGGAGCTGCTGCTCATCCGGGGCTTTGAAGAACTTGCCGCCGGTCTGGTCGGCCATGTACTGCATCAGGGCATCGTCCGAGGCATTGCCGTACCCGATGGTGTAGATCGTGATCCCGTGGTCCTGCGCGAGCTGGGCCATGTCTTTCGCCCGCTGCGTCGCGGTCGCGCTATTCGTGCCGAGCGACGTGCAGGTGGTCGTCTGGTCGGGGTTGCAATACCGGTTCGCGACACCGTCCGAGAGCACGATGAGGACCCACTTCGCATTCGTCCGGCCGTTATCCAGGAACTCCTTGATACCCATATATGTACCGTGGGCGATGTTCGTGTACTGGTCGGCCGAACCGCCAGCGGTCGGGTCCGGCGAGTTCGCGATGGCCGACTTCAGCCCGGGGAAGGCATTCGTCAGCGCCGACTCCTCGTACCCCCGCGTGGAGAACTGGACGTAGCCGATCCGGTCATAGTCCGCGTTGAAGGTGTCGACAAACACCCTTGCGCCCGTCTTCACGTACTCCCACGGGTAGTACGGGCCCTTGCCGGCCGTCTGGCACGAGTCGCCCCGGAGGTATGCATTCGAACTGTGGCTCGCCTTCGATGAGCCGTTCACGCCGCGAGTCACCGTGATGGTGTTGGGCTCCGTGATCGCCGTGACCCGCATCCACTCGTTGTCGATCCGGAACTCCTGCCCGATGTACACGTAGTAACTCAGCGCCTGCGGCGCCTGGTTCCCGGGCATCGTTGGATTCCGCTTGTTCACCGTCAGCGTCGTGGTCGAGTTGTTTATGCCGCTCGCGAGGCGTAACTGCGAATAGTAGTTCCCGTAGGGGCTGTGGCTGTCCCAGCACATCGAACCCGAGCGGTCGAGGACGAGCATGGCGTCGATCACGATCGATTCCGCGTCACCCTCAGCCGCGACGTGCCATTCGTCAACGCCGAACAGGCGGGCAAACCACGTCGGGATGTCGGCCGAGGCCTCAACCGCAATCTTCTTGTTGCCCGGGGGGTAGCTCACGCTGTAGGTGATGTTCGACCCCTGGCTCTGGATGAAGCCACTGTTGTCGAGCCAGTAGTCGGTGGCCTTCTGGGTGGCGTCTGCCTGGTCGGGCAGGCTCTGGGCCGCGGCCAGCGCTGACGCGTCGACGGCGGCCTGCATCTGGGTCCGGGCCCACACGTATCTTCCCACGTCGATGCTCATGGCCACAAAGCCGATGAACACGAACAAGAATAGGCCGAACAGCGGCAATGCCTGCCCGGCCTCTCGCCTGGTTATCTTTCGGATGAGCGACCGCAGCATCGCTTCCTCCTTCTATTCAGTTGGCATGTCTAGCAGCGTCGATTCGTCACTCCAGCCGCATCGATGAGTGGGCAGTGATTGTGGGCGCCGCCAGGTCGCTCCCGCCGATGAGCTTCAACATCGAGCCAAGTGGCGTGACGAACTCAAAGTCGTATGTCAGGTTGATGGTAACTGCCGTTCCACGGAGCCCCTGGATGTTGTCCGGCGTGATGCCGAGCTTCGCCGGGTCCAACGAACAGTCGCTGGGGTAGTTGCTGCAGAAGCTGTCGTAGATGCGGTCCTGCACGGTCGCGGAGTCGGCCTGAACCGCCGCGACCCGGGCGCCTTCCCGGGCGGCGTTGGTGACCAGCAGCCACGTGTAAAACGCCCGGCCGAAATCGACCAGGCCAAACATGAGAACGAGGAATATGGGCAGGATCATCGTGAACTCCACGAGGCTCTGCCCTGCTTCCGTCTGCCTGAACCGGTGAAGGAGCCGCCGGATGGGTCCCCTGCGGGGCGCCGGTTCTCCCTGGATGGTCAGTTCCATGGTCGGCTCGATTCTTTCTGGTCGCGGCCGCGACCGCTCAGATCAGGGAAGGGGTGGGTGACCGTGGTCGCCCACCCCTTCCAGGCTGTGTCCAGCGACTTCGCGGACGGGCTCTACTGAGTGAGGCCGGCCGAAACTTCGCCGAGCTTGGTGGCGATGTCGCCGCCGAGAGTGGCCAGGACGCCGATGCAGACGACAGCGATGAGCGCGAGGATCAGGCCATATTCGGCAAGGCCCTGGCCCTCTTCGTCCTGCATCGTCTGGAGCTTCGCGACCTTGCTGATCGCCCAATTCTTGATCTTCGACATGGTGGTTCTCCTACCTCTTCCTGGTTGGGGCAATGCCCCGGGTGTCTTCCATCCCGGCGTTGCGACCGTTCCTCCCGCTGGCCGGGCCAGCTGTCCCGGTTGGTGCTTTGGCGGACCCCGTTGCCGGGTTGGCCTCCGCCTCCGCTCGGCCCGGGACCGGGCACTTCGTCGGTGAAGCTACTAGCAGTTTCGACGGCCCAGGGCAGGGCAAAAGTGGCGTCACTACCTGTTCACCGTGTTGACTCCCGCAGCCGCGGGAGATGGGCGGCCACGTAGAGCGGGCAAGCAGTCCGCGCCGGGCTGCCCGGCACACCAGCAGGTCACAGCCGTGTCCCAACCGATCGATCGGGGAAGTCCGTCACGAAAAGGAGCACCGCCCCCGCCGAAGCCCTCCCCGAACGCCGCGCCGCTTAAGGCACCAGCAACAGGTCCACCAGCGCCGGCAGGGCGATACCCGATGGCGCCCGGATCACCACGTCCGCGATGTCCGTCAGCCCCGTCTCTTCCGGGTTGATCTCCACCAGCGGCGCGCCACGGCGCTTCGCCAGCACCGGGAAGTCCGCCGCCGGGTACACCACCGCGCTCGTCCCCACCGTCAGGAACAGGTCCGCCTGCAACGCCTGGCGGTAGCACTCGTCGAGCGCGTCCTTCGGGATCGGCTCGCCGAACATCACCGTGTCGTTCTTGTACACGCCGCCGCACTCGGGACAGAGCGGCGGGAGCCGCTCCAGGTCTATCGTCTCCAGCCGGTCGCGCGCGCCGCACTCCATGCAGCGAACCTTGAAACGGTTGCCATGGATCTCGGTCACGTGGCGCGACCCGGCAACCTGGTGCAGGTTGTCGATGTTCTGCGTAATCACGTGCGCCAGCCGGCCCATGTGCTCGAGGTCAGCCAGGGCGTAGTGCCCCGCGTTGGGCGCCGCCCGGTCGATAGCGTCGGTAAATTCCGAACCGCCGACCTTGTGCTCGATGGCGTACCGCCACCAGCCCGCCGGGTCGTCCTGGAAGAAGTCCCAGCCGTCGATCGTGGGCTCGCCGAATTTCGTCCAGATGCCCCCGCTGCCGCGGTACGTCGGGATGCCGCTTTCGGCCGAAAGCCCGGCCCCCACCAGCGCAACGGCGTGGTGGCTGCGTCGCATGAGCGACGCGGCGGCGCGCAATGCAGTGGCGATTTCGGCGTTATCCAGCAGCGAAGTGGTCGGCGGCAAGTGATTCCTCTGTAGGAAGATGATAGGCCACTTCGTCTTCGAACGCCCTTACCTGATCGGTCACCTGTTCTCTGGACCAACCGGCCTCTTCCGCCGCAATCGCCGCCACCGCCCGGTGGCAGCAAAGTCCCCGGCATGCCGCCCACGAAATCCCCGTGCGCCTGAGCATGATGTCGCCGAGGGTGACGACGTGCTCGTTGCGCACCGCGTGGCGGACCTCCCCCGCGATAGCGCCGGAATGCTCGCAGACCACCTCGCGGCCGAGCGCGAGCACCTCCGGGATCGCCGCGCCATACACCCGCAGGTGTCGAAGGCTCGGCTTCGGCAGGCCGCTCGCCAGGAGAGAGTCCCGCCAGCCAGCCGGCGGCTCGCCGGTGTGCACCGCCCGCTTCCCGGGAGGATTGAGCCGGGCGACGACCTCTTCGGCCAGCGGCCGGAAGGTGCTCAACTTCCCGCCCACCACGCTATACACGCCCCGGGCGCCGCCCAGCTTGCCGTGGTCCAGCACCGCATGGCGCCGGCTGATCGCGGCTTCCGGTCCGCCCGCCACCTTCTGCAGCGGCCGCAGCCCGGCGTACGCATAGCGGATCCGCTCCCTCGTGATGTCGTACCCGGGCAGGAGTTCGCGCGCCTCGGCCACCAGGTACTCGATGTCCGCGTTCACCGGCCGGATCTCCGAGGGATCGCCGTCGTAGCGCTCATCCGTGGTCCCGATCAGCAGCAGGTCGCCTTGCGGGACCGAGAAGAACACGCGCCCGTCGCTCTTCGCCGTCGAGAACACCGCGTTGTGGCCCGGCGGCTCGTCGAGTTCGACCACGATATGTGTCCCGCGCGTCACCCCGAGCATCTCCGGCGCCGGCACGTCTTCCAGCCGGTTCACCGCATCGACCCACGGACCGCCGGCGTTGACTACCGCCCGCGTGGGTATGGTGTATGTCCGCTCCGCGGCGGTGACTTCGACGGCGGTCACCGCGCCGCCTTCCTCGGCGATGCGCGTGACCCTCGCGTGGTTGTGGATCGAAGCCCCCAGCGCTTCGGCCGAAAGCGCCAGTTCCAGGGTGAGCCGCTCCGGCGCGTGCACGCGCGCATCGAAGAAGCTGAACCCGCCGTTCGCCGATTCCGGCAGATAGGGCGCCATCTCGCGGAGCCGCCCCCGGCTGAGGCGCCGGTGCGAGGGCACCCCCCGGTACAGCGCGAGCATGTCATACGTCGAAAGGCCCGCGCGCAGCTGCCAGGCCGGCCGCCGGGTCCACGGCAGCATCGGCAGGATGAAGCGCTGCGGAGTTACCAGGTACGGGCGCGTCTTCAACAGCCATGCGCGCTCCTTCAGCGATTCGAACACCAGCCGCACGTCGCCATGCTCCAGGTAGCGAAGCCCGCCGTGGATGAGCTTGGTCGATCGCCAGGTCGTGCCGAACCCGAAGTCCGTCGCTTCGAACAGACCTACCCGCAGCCCGCGGGCCGCGGCTTCCTCGGCGACCGCGCAGCCATTGATCCCCCCACCGATGATCGCCAGGTCCAGCGGCGCGCCCGATTCAAGTTCATCGAGGGTCACTCCGCGGCCCACCCCAGCGTGCGCTCCACCGCGCGCCGCCACTCCCGGAGCCGCCGGTGCCGTTCCGCCGCCCCCATGCCCGGTTCGAACACTCGCTCCGCCCGCCAGAGCTCCCCCACTTCCTCCAGCGATGACCAGATGCCCACCTCGAGCCCCGCGATGTACGCGGCGCCAAGGCCGGTCGTCTCGGTGCTCGTGGGCCGCAGGACGGGGATGCCGGCGAAGTCGGCCTGCATCTGCATCAACAGGTTGTTCTGCGATGCGCCCCCGTCCACGCGGAGTTCGGTGATGGGCTCGGGTAGCGACTCGTTCATCACCTCGATGAGTTCGGCGCTGGAAAGTGCGATGGCTTCGAGCGCCGCCCGGGCAATGTGCGCCTTCGTCGTCCCCCGTGTGATGCCCAGGATCGCCCCGCGGGCGTGAGGGTCCCAGTCGGGCGCGCCAAGGCCCGTGAACGCCGGCACGACCACCACGCCGCCGTTGTCCGCCACCGATGCCGCAAGCGGCTCGATCTCGGCCGAGTGGTTGATGACCCCCATTTCGTCGCGCAGCCACTGCACCAGGGCCCCGGCGATGAACACGGACCCCTCGATCACATACTCGGGCCCCGACGGCCCGGCTCCCCCGCCGATCGAGGTCAGCAGCCCGCCTTCGGAGTGCACCGGCCGCTTTCCGGCATTGGCCAGCAAGAAGCAGCCAGTGCCATACGTGTTCTTCGCCGGGCCCATGGCGAAACCGCCCTGGCCGAAGAGCGCTGCCTGCTGGTCTCCCGCCACCCCGGTGATCGGCACGCGCGCCCCGAACACCGCCTCCTCGGTCGTGCCGAAAAGCGACCGCGATGGCTGCGCCGTCGGCAGGATCGCCCGGGGCACCTCGAACAGGTCGCACAGCGAGTCGTCCCAGCGCCCCCGGTTGATGTTGAAGAGCAACGTGCGGCTGGCGTTCGTGTAGTCGGTCACATGGCGTTTGCCGCCGGTCAACTTCCAGATGAGCCAGCTATCCACCGTCCCGGCCGCCAGCGTCCCCGCAGCCGCGCGGTCGCGCACCGTTTCGTCGTGCCGCAGCAACCACGTCAGTTTCGTCCCCGAGAAGTACGGGTCCAGCTTCAGCCCGGTCAGCTTGCGGGTCGCTTCCTCG
Source organism: Dehalococcoidia bacterium (assembly GCA_023382755.1). Classification (GTDB taxonomy): domain Bacteria; phylum Chloroflexota; class Dehalococcoidia; order Tepidiformales; family Tepidiformaceae; genus Amarobacter. The sequence goes on along the minus strand of JAHDWR010000007.1, from coordinate 27,814 downwards.
TGGCCCGCGCTGCGCAGGTCTTCGCAAATCCCCGCCGTGCGCCGGTCCTGCCAGACGATTGCGTTGCCCAGCGGTTCTCCCGTCTCGCGGTCCCACACCACCACCGTCTCGCGCTGGTTCGTCAACCCGATGGCCGCCAGGTCGCCCGGCGTAAGCGCGGCCTGCGCAAGCGCGATCGTGATCGATTCGAGGGCGGACTCCCAGATGTCCTCCGGGTCGTGTTCGACCCAGCCCGGTTGCGGGTAGTGCTGCCGGAACGGCTGCTGGCCGAGCCCGGCGATTTCGCCGGCCGAATCCACGACCAGCGCGCGCGAACTCGTCGTCCCCTGGTCGATGGCGAGGATGTATGGGGGCTGCATGGCGCGAGTATACGAACTGCGCGGCTACCCGCTGCAGGTGTGCTGGTTACTGGCGCGTGACTTCCAGTTTTTCGAGCCGATCCCGCAGTTTCGCGTTTTCGTCGCGCAGCTTCTCGAACTCCTCGCGGAGCTTCCGTACCTCTTCCTCTGTTGCCGCCCCCTTCCGCAGGGCCAGGGCGTTTTCGCGGGCCATGCGTACACCTCGGCCGTCCAGTTCCCGCGCCGCCATCTTCTCCAGCGCGGGCACCTGGCTGTCGTCCTTGAGCGTCTTCAACGCATTGGTCGCCGCGATCCGGACGCGGAAGTCCGGGTCCTCCAGGTACCCGGCGATCTCCTCGCCCAGGACCTTCTTCCTCTCGGGGAAGAACAGCCCCAGCCGGGCGATCGCACCGACCGAAAGCGGCCGCGCCTGGAATGGCTCGCCATAGCGTGCTGCCTTCGAGAGCAACTCGAACCCCGCCGCGTCACGGAGTTCCACCAGCCCGTCGATGCACCCGCCCCGGACCACCTGCCGGAACGATGGCCGGTCGAAGTGCGCCTTCAAGAGCTCGAGCGAGCCGGGCAGCCGCAGCTTGCCGATGCTCCGGCACGCCTCTGCCTCCACGAACCACGAGCGGTCGCGCTTCGCAATCGGCTTGAGCGCTTCGAGCACATCGACATCGCCCCGGAACTGTCCGAGCGCCGCCACCACGCCACGGCGGGCCTTCGGGTGGCGCACGGACAGGCAGCGCAGGAGCGCGTCGCGAGCGGCCGTCGTCTTGATTTCCCCGAGCGCCTTCGCCGCCGCCGCCTGCACCGCCCAGAAGCGGTCGCCCATTACCGCGGTTTCGAGTGCCGCCACGGCCTCGGCGCCGCCCTTCTTGCCCAGCCCCTTTGCAGCAAACTGCCGTCCCGCGATATCGTCGTCGTCGCGCAATTGCAGCCGCAACTCCCCGGCCGATTTCTCGAAGTCCACTTCCTTGAGCACCCGGTTGTACGGGTCGAAGCGGCACAGGTCCGGCTTCGCGGCGAGCGGGAACATGAACGTGTGGTCGGCCTGCGTGATCTCGACCGGGAAGGCGATGGGCTTCGCCCGCCCCTTCCGAAAGTCGATGGTCAGAGGCACGCGGAAGACTGGCGTTCCGTCATCCGTCTTCTGCGTCTGCTTCACCGTGACGGTGGCGAGCCGCGAAGCCTCGTCCCAGCTCCAGCTCACCTTGAATGACGGGTGCCCCGGCCGGTATACCCACTGGTCGAAGAACCAGTCCAGGTTGCGGCCGGTCTCGGCGGCGATGGCGTTCGCCAGGTCCTGGGTGATCACACTCCGCTCCTGGTTGTCGCGCACGTATCGCTGGATCGACCGGAAGAACTGGTCGTCGCCGAGCACCCCCCGGAGCATGTGCAGCACGACCGAGCCCTTCTCGTACAGGTGGCGGTCGAACAGGTCGATCGGCTCGTTGAACACGTTCGTGACGATCGGCCGCCGGTAGCGCTCCTCCAGGTACAGGTCGGTGTTCTCGATGGCGCCCTGGCGGTACATGTCGACGCCCAGGTGCTCCTCGTCCCACAGCATCTCCAGGTACGTCGCGAAGCTCTCGTTCAGCCAGCCGTGCGCCCAGTCCCGGCAGGTCAGCAGGTCGCCGAACCACTGGTGGGCCAGCTCGTGCGAAATCAGTGGGTCGCTCGTGAAGTCCACCGCCGCCTTGCGGTCGAAGATGATGTTCTCCGTCATCGTCGTGGCGCTGGTGTTCTCCATGCCGCCGAAGACGAAGTCGCGGACCACCACCTGGCTGTACTTCGACCACGGGTACTTCATGCCCGTCAGCTTCTCGAACTGCGCGACCATCGCCGGTGTATTGGCGAACGTGCGCTCGGCGTCAGCAACGTCCTTTTCTTCGACGAAGTAGTCGATGGTGAGCCCGTCGCGGGTCGCGTCGATGCGTGAAAGTTCCCCCGCTGCCAGCGTGAGCAGATACGTCGCGTGGGGACGGTCCTGGTGCCAGTGGAACGTGCGCGTGCCGTCGCGGTTCTTCTTGTCCTGCAGCAGTCGGCCATTCGAAAGCGCGTACCAGTCGCCCGGCACCGCGACGATCATCTCCGAGGTCGCCTTCTCGCTCGGGTGGTCGAAGCAGGGCAGCCAGTAACGCGTGTCCTCGTCCTGGCATTGCGTCCAGACCTGCACCGGCTTCGTGGGATAGGCCTCGTCCGGGCCGATGAAGTACATCCCGATGCGGGGGTGCGCCTCGAAGGTCACCGCCACAGCGACCTCCTGGCCTCGCTTCCGTCCCTCGCCGAGGTCCACCCGCAGCTTCGCGCCGTCGTAGTCGAACGGTGCCGGCTTCTTTGCCACCATCACCGCCGAGATCGCCATGTCGACCGCATCAAACTCGACGTAGCGCGTGCCGTCGTTGAGCGGCGCGACCGAGTGCGTGACGGTCCCGGAGACTCGCTTGCCGGGCGCGTCCAGCTTGATATCGATCTTCATGTGCAGGACGTCCACGCTCCGGTCGCGCGGCCACACGGCACGGTCGCCGGGCAACGCATGGGGCGGCGTCCGGGGTTCGTCCACAAGCCGGCCACAGCCGATCCGTTCTCCGTGCAGTAGCGACATGACAGCTCACCCCATTCCCGATTTGCCCGGGGATCCTACCGTTCGCAGTGGCTAGGGGCGACGAACAGGAAGCGCGCTACGAAGCGTGTTCTTTCAGCCAGTCGAGCACCTCCGCGCCGTGCGTGTCCGGCTTCACCTTCGGCCAGACTTTCGCGATCTTCCCGTCGGGATCGATCACGAACGTCGAGCGGAGGATGCCGTCGTAGGTCTTGCCGTACATGCTCTTTGTCCCCCACGCACCGAAGGCCTTTGCTACGCCGTTCCCTTCGTCCACGAGTAGCTGGAACGGCAGCCCGTACTTCCCTGCGAACTTGCGGTGCGCCGCCGCCGAATCGCCGCTGACGCCCAGCACGATGGCGCCCGCCGCCTGGATCGCCCCATGGGTGTCACGGAAGCTGCAGGCTTCCTTCGTACAGCCCGGGGTGTCGTCCTTCGGGTAGAAGTAGATCACGCTCCACCTGCCCCTCAGCGAGGCGAGGCTGACTTCGTTCCCGTCCTGGTCCTGGAGCGAGAACGCGGGTGCCGCCGAGTCGATTGCCGGAAAGGCCATGACGGGTGCTCCTGGGGTGGGTTGGTTGCTCCAAGCCTGCGCCTCGCCCGCTTCGGACCGTCAGCCCGATAGTTCTTGCGCGAGCGCGAGCAGGGCCAGGTTTGGCGGGGGGTGTTGATGTGTCACCACCTCCGTCAGCGGGACCTCGACCGAACGGCCCCCCTGCCGGCCGATCATCACGCCGGTGCGGCCTTCGAACAGGGCAAGGGCCGCCAACGCGCCGGCTTCTGATGCCACCAGCCGGTCGCGCATCGTCGGGCGCCCCCCGCGCTGGATGTGGCCGAGCACCACTACCCGGTACGGGTGGTCCAGCGCCTGGCCGACCGCGGCGCCCACCGAGAACGCGCCTCCAGCCTCGTCGCCCTCGGCGACCACCACGATGTGGCTGCGCTTCCCCCGCGAGATCGAGGCCCGCAGCTGGTTGACGAGCTGGCCCATCTGGTCCGCCGCCTCGGGGACCAGCACCCCGGCGGCGCCTCCGGCAACGGCCGTATGCAGGGCAATCGCCCCGCTCGTCCGGCCCATCACTTCCACGAAGAACATCATCCCCGTCGAAACGCTCGTATCGCGGATCTGGTCGATCGCCAGCAGGGCCGTGTTCACCGCCGTATCGAACCCGATTGCTTCGTCCGTCCCCCAGACGTCGTTGTCGATCGTCCCAGGAATGCCCGCGACGTGGACCCCGCATTCGTCCTGCAGCGCCAGCGCCCCCCGGAAACTCCCATCCCCTCCGACCACCAGCAGCCCCTCCACACCATCAGAACGCATCCGCTCGGATGCCCGCTTCCTTACCTCCGGGTCCAGGAATGCCTGTGAACGCGACGTCCCGATGATGGTCCCGCCCCGCTGGATGATGTTCCCCACCGACCGGTCGTCCAGTTCAACGAAGTTCGCCTCGACGAAGCCCGTAAACCCGTCGATGTAGCCGACCATCGTCCCGCCGCGCGACGTGACGGTGCGGACGGCCGCCCGGATGGCCGCGTTCATGCCGGGCCCATCGCCGCCGCTCGTGAGAATCCCGAGGCGTTTCATCGCTCCCTACTGTGACGCCCACCCCCGTAAACCTGCAACCATGGGACGAGGCACCTCGCCGGACCCCTCGGTGCGTCCATTGCTCCCACCACCACGCGTTCGTAGCATTCGGAAATGCAGCCTGCCCTCGCGTTCATCCGCCGCAACCGCCTCGCAGCCGCGACGGCCGGCGGAGCACTCATCGCGCTCGCCGTCGCGGTTGCCTCCATCGTGTTCCTCGGCGGCGGAGGTGCAACTTCCGCGGCGCCCGATGCCTCACCCTCCGCCGGACCCTCCAGCACACCCGTGGCCTCGATGACCGCCACGGCGAGCGCCACGCCGTCCGCAACACCGGTCCGGCACTACGGCATCCTCGATGGCGCCGAAATGACCGCCGAAGAGTGGGCCGCCCGGAAGGACCTCCTCCCCCTCGCGATCATGATGGACAACACCCCGAACTCGTTCCCCCATTCCGGCCTCGAACAGGCCGACCTGGTCTACGAGGCGTTCGTGGAGGGCGGCATCACGCGCCTGATGGCCGTGTTCTGGCGCCATGAAGCCGGCCTCGTCATGCCCGTCCGCTCGGCCCGCACCCCCTTCGTCATCTGGGCGAACGAGCTGGGGGCGCTCTACGGCCACGCCGGCAGCGCCTCCACTGTCAACGACGCCAACGCCGCGGGCCAGATCATCGAGTGGGGCGTCAAGGATATGAATGCCTTCTCGCCCGAGGCCAACACCGGCTACCACCGGGACCTCGGCCGCTACGCCCCGTACAACCTGGCGACCAGCACGAAGAAGTTACGGGAGATCGCGACGGCCCTGGGCTTCCTTGGCCCATCCACGCTGGAGCCATGGAAGTTCCGCGACCCCGGCGATCCGCCGATTGCCGGGGCGAAGGCCGAGGGTATCGAGGTCGACTTCCAGGGGAGCCGCTACAGCTGGCAGCTCATCCAGTGGAAGTGGGACCCGGCGGCAAAGGCCTATGCCCGCTACCAGTTCGGTGGCCCCCACATCGATGCTCAATCTGAGAAGCAGCTCAAGTTCAGCACAGTCATCGTGATGCTCGCGCCCGGACAGGTGGTCGATGAGGCGGGCCATGTCCTCCTCGACCAGCTCGGCGAAGGACCAGCGACGGTGTTCACCGGCGGCAAGGCGATCACCGGCACCTGGAAGAAACCCGAGCGCGAGTCCCGCACCCGCTTCTACGACGAGTCGGGGCAGGAGATCGCGTTCGAGCGCGGCCCGATATTCATCGAGGTCATCGGCCCCCAGAGCAAGCTGACCGTCAAGGCCACGGCCGAGGAACTGCCGGAGCTGCCGAAGTACGAGCCACCACCGCCCGGCGCCGGCCCCATCGCCCCGGATGACACGGCGCCGGATGATCCCGGGACGACCCCGGCCGCCACCGCCAGCCCGTCACCAACTGCTACGGCCATTCCGACGGGTGCCGCCTCCCCGTCGCCCGTGGCGTCTCCATCCCCGGCCGCAACCGCGTCTCCTGCCGCCGAGACCCCCTCCGCGACCGGCTCCGCCGCCACGACCGCTGAGCCCGACGCCAGCGCCACACCGGAGCCGGTATCGCCCTCCGCGACCGCCTCACCCTAGTGCGGGTGGTGGCCGTTCGTCTTGACGCACACGTGGCCGGCGGGGTCCATGGGCGCGGTGCAGAGCGGGCACGCCGGCCGCCCGGCGGAGACAACCTGGCCGATCTGGCCGCGTAGCTCGAAGCCTCGCCGGTAGTCGAACTCCATGGTCACGCCGTGCGTGTCTTCCGCCCCGGGCGGGCCATCCGCCGCGATCAGGACGATGCGCTGCGCCTCCGTATTCACGCCCATCGAAAGCTGGGCCAGTTGCAGCTCAACCAGCGAGTCCAGCGGCAGCACCGCCTCGGGCTGGGCATCGTCGAGCGGCAGCCGCTGGTAGGAATAGCCCTCGTCCGTGAGGACGGTGTCGATGGCATCCCCCAGCGCCGCCAGCTGTTCTTTCTCCAGCCAGAGCGAGGCCGTCTCGCCCGCGCCGTTCATCGCGCGGATGCGGAAGCGCCGCTGGCCCGGTTGGCCGATCGCCTCGGCGGAAATGTGGATGAGCGGTCCGAAGTCGCGCGTTCCTGGCATATCCCTCCGATCCTAGGCGAACCGCCCCTTCTCGTCGCTCATCTCGCTCCGCCGCGCTGGGCCAGGAAACCTACGAAGAACGTGACGTCTTTACGCTACCGGCCGGGCGGCCGAAAATTCACGAAACACATACGGTGTAGACGGTTTCGCGACATATTTTGTCGCGATGGCAGGGTACCTTCCCGGCAACTCCCGCCCGGGGACCAAGTTACTCGCCCAGAGGTGAGCGGCATGACTGAACAAACACGACGATCCACCAGATTGGTCCGTATCCGCGACCTCTTCGTCAAGCGCGGCAGCCTGAGTGCTTCCGAACTCGCGAAAGAGCTCGGCTACAGCCAGCGCACGATCCAGCGCGACCTCCTCGCCCTCGATTCTGAGCTCAACGTACCGCTGGTCTACGAAAACCGTCGCTGGCGCATCATGGAGGGCGCCAACGTGGTCTTCGGACCCGTCCGCCTCACGCTCCACGAGTCGCGCGCCATCTACTTCGCCACTCGCCTCATGCTCCGTTCGGCCGACGAGCGCGACCCCGACGGGATAGCCGCGCTCGAAAAGATCGCCGACGCCCTGCCCGCCGGTGTCGCCACGCACATGCGCCGCACCGTCGACGAGTACTCCGCCCTCCCGGCCAACATGCAGTACATCGAGGTCCTGCGGCGCCTCACCGAGGCCTGGGCGTCCAACCACACCGCCACCATCACCTACCGCTCGGCGTCGGCAGCTGGCCCCCGCACCACCGGCCTGGACCCCTACCTGCTCGACCACACCCAGAGCGGCACCTACGTCGCCGGCTACAGCTCCGAGCACGGCCAGGTGCGCATTTTCAAGCTCGACCGCATCAGCAACGTCGAAGTCACCCCCCGCGAGTTCGATCCCGGGAACGTCGCCGAAGTCGCCGGACGCCTCCGGAGCAGCTGGGGCGGCGTCGTCTTCGGCGAGTCCCACTACGACGTCACCATAGACTTCGCCCCCGCTGCCGCCAGCCGGATCCGCGAAAGCTACTGGCACCCATCGCAGAAGCTCGAACCCATCGCGGGTGGCGGCGTGCGCCTCTGTGTCTCCTTGCCAAGCCTCCTCGAAATCACGCCCTGGGTGCTCGGCTGGGGGGCCCTCGCCACCGTCGTCGAACCCCCCGAACTTCGCGACACTATCGCGACAGCCCTGCGTGAGGCCGCCGCGAACTACAACTGACCCCGCCCCCCCGCATACACTCTCCGGATGCAGTCACCCGATGACCTCCGCGGACGCCGCAATGGAGCCGCCCGGCTCTGGGACATAGCTCGAGGCGCGGTGCTCGTGCCGAGCGGCGTCCCCGTCCCCGTCCCCGGCAGCGACCAGTTCCACGACTACCACGCCCACCCGGAGTTCGCCTACCTGGCAGG
>JAHDWR010000007.1:0-19705 GCA_023382755.1 Dehalococcoidia bacterium | reverse complement strand
CTTTCGGCTCGCCTCAGCGAGCAGGTCTCCGAGTCCCGCCGCGCCAAGGACGCTTCCGAGATCGCGCTCATGCGTTCGGCGGCCGGGGCCTCTCGTGCCGGCCACCTGGCGGCGCTCCGCATCGCCCGCCCGGGCATGAGCGAACGGCAGCTCCAAATCGAGCTCGAGGCTGAGTTCTTCCGCAACGGCGCCGGGCGCACGGCCTACGGCTCGATCGTCGGCACCGGTTCGAACGGCGCCGTCCTCCATTTCTCGCCCACGGCGCGCCAGCTGCGGACCGGGGAAATCGTGCTCATCGATGCCGGTGCCGAGGTCGGCGGCTACGCCAGCGACGTTACCCGCACCTTCCCCGTGAGCCCCCGTTTCGAAGGCGTCCAGCGCGACCTCTACCAGCTCGTGCTCGATGTCCAGCAGGCCGCCATTGGCGAGGTCCGCCCGGGAGTCGAGTACAGGGACCTCCACCTCGCGGCGTCCGCCCGTATCGCCGCGGGGCTGGTCGACCTTGGCATCCTCCGCGGCAACCCGGCCGGCCTGGTCGAGCGCGACGCGCACGCGCTCTTCTTCCCGCACGGTCTTGGCCACATGCTCGGCCTCGCCACGCACGATGCCGGGGGCTGCCTGAAGGGCCGCGCGCCCAGCGACCGCTTCGGCCTGAAGTGGCTCCGCGCCGACCTCCCCCTCCAGCCCGGCTACGTCGTCACCATCGAGCCCGGCATCTACTTCATCCGCGCCCTGCTGACCGACCCCGCCCGCCGCGAACAGTACCGCGACATGGTCGATTGGGACCGCGTGGACGGCCTGCTCGATTTCGGCGGCATCCGCATCGAGGACGATGTGCTCGTGACCGCGACTGGCGCCGACGTGCTGACCGGGGCCATCCCGAAGTCCATCCCCGAAATCGAAGCGCTCCGCGCGGAGGCCCATAGCCGATGACCCGGCCCTACGAATCGCTCACCATCACCCAGGTCGCCACCTTCCCCCGCCCTGGTACCGTCGTTCCCGGGCGTCTCGGCTTCATACCCGATGGCAACGCCGTCACTTACCTCTTCAGCGCCGAAGGCAGCCTCGTGCGCAGTCTCTGGCGCTTCGACCTTGCCACCGGCGAGCGCACCGTCCTCGCCGGCCCCCCACCGTCCTCCACCAGCGAAGGCGAGCTCTCACGCGAAGAGGAACTCCGCCGCGAACGCGCCCGCCTGCGCGAACTCGGCGTCACCGATTACCAGTTCGCCGCGAAGTCGGACCGGCAGGTGCTCCTTGTCCCCGGCGGCGGCCGCCTCTGGGTCAGCATCGATGGCAGCGAGATGCGCGAGGTCGACGGCTCGGCCGGCGCCATCGACCCCCACCTCAGCCCCGACGGCACGCAGCTCGCTTTCGTCCGGGATGGCGAGCTCTGGGTGCTGCCGGTATCCGGCGGCGAGCCACGCAAGCTCACCTCGGGCGCCGAGCCAGCCCTCACGAACGGTCTCGCCGAGTTCATCGCCCAGGAGGAGCTCGACCGCGACCGCGGCTTCTGGTGGAGCCCCGACGGCACGAAGATCGCGTTCATCCGCGCCGATTCGCGCCACATCCCCGACTACGCCATCGTCCACCAGGGCAAGGACGAGGTCGACACCGAGCCCCACCGCTACCCCTTCGCCGGCCAGCCCAACGCCTACCTCGACCTCGCCGTGGTGGACCTCGCATCGGGCGCGACCACCTGGATGGTCCTCGGCCCCGACCGCGACATCTACATTGCCCGGGTCGGCTGGCGCCCGGATGGCGCGCTCACCGCGCAGGTCCTCTCGCGCGACCAGCGGACCCTCCGCCTCGACGCGTTCGATGCTGCCGGCGCGCCCACCACGCTCATCCGCGAGCACCGTGAACCGTGGGTCAACCTCTACGGCGATACGCGCTTCCTGGCCGACGGCAGCATCGCCTGGCTGAGCGAGGAGTCCGGCTTCTGCCACCTCTACCTCCACGCCCCCGATGGCCGCCGCATCCGCCAGCTCACCAGCGGCGACTGGGTGGTCACCAGCCTGGTCGGCGTCGACGAGGACCAGCGCCTGGCTTTCGTCGTGGGCACGAAGGACTCGGTCCTCGAACGCCACCTGTACGCCGTCCCGCTTGACGGCGGCGAGGTGGTGCGCCTTACCAGCGAGCGCGGCTGGCACGGCGCAGTCCTTTCGCCGAAGAACGACCGCTTCATCGACTCGTGGAGCAGCCTCGACCACGGCCCCCGTGTCGCCGTCCGGGACGCCACCGGCGCGCAGGTCGCGGAGCTGTTCGCCAACGACGGCGCCGAAGCCTCGACCCTCGGCCTCCAGCCCCCCGAGTTCACCACCGTCTCCGCCGCCGATGGCACGCTCCTCCACGGCGCCATCTACCGCCCGCCGCTGCTCGAGCCCGGGCGGCGCTATCCCCTCGTCGTCTCGGTCTACGGCGGCCCCCACGTCCAGCGCGTCGCCGACGACTGGATGCTCACGGTCGACCTGCGCGCCCAGTACCTCGCCCAGCAGGGCTACGTCGTACTCAAGCTCGATAACCGTGGCAGCCTCAACCGCGGCCTCGCCTTCGAGGCCGCCATCGCCGACCGCATGGGCACCGTTGAGGTCGACGACCAGGTGGCCGGCGTGCGCCATATGGCCGGCCTGCCCTACGTCGATGGCTCGCGCGTCGGCATCTACGGCTGGAGCTACGGCGGCTACATGACCTGCATGGCCATGATGCGCGCCCCGGACGTCTTCAAGGTCGGTGTCTCGGGTGCCCCGGTGACCGACTGGGACGGCTACGACACAGGCTACACCGAGCGCTACATGGGCACGCCCCAATCCAACCCCGAGGGCTACCACGACAGCTCCGTCCTCACCCACGCCGCGCAGCTCCAGGGGAAGCTCCTGCTCGTCCACGGCATGGTCGACGAGAACGTCCACTTCCGGCACACCGCCCGCCTCATCGTCGCCCTCACCGCCGCCGACAAGGACTACGACCTGCTCGTCTTCCCGGAAGAGCGCCACATGCCCCGCGACCTGAAGGGCATGGAATACCAGGAGCGCCGCGTCCTCGACTACCTCCGCCGGAACCTCTGAGGCTGATCCCGCGTCTTGAGAAGAGTGCGCAGCATGAGAGGAGCAGGGAATTGAAGTTTCGGCTCACGTCTCTGGGCGTGGCGTTGTTGGCGCTGATATCTCTCTTGGCGTGTGATGCCTCCCCGGAGCCCTCCGCCACTCCCGGCCCAACGGCATCTCAATCGCCGTCGAGCCAATCGACGCCGGCACCCTGTGCGGCGGCCAGCCCGCTTGATCTCGCTCAGCGAATCCGCTTGTCTCTCTCGGTCCCTGGTTGCCTGGTCTTCCAGCCGGGAGCCGAGCCGGCCGTACTGACCGCCGACACCTATGAGTCCGGCCAGCTTCTGTCCAGCACCGCCATCCCGGTATCCGCGGAGACGCGAATCCCGCCTGACCTTGCTCCGTTTGACGCCGGGGGCTGCTGGGGAAATGGCGGACGGGAGCTGCGGATCTCCGGCACCGGCTCCGCGGCCGGGCAGTTCGCGGCCCATCTGTCGTGCGGTGTGGACCAGCCTTCGTGCCCGGATTCCTTCGACCCATCTGGAAGTGCCGTCACAACATCCGAGGATGGCGAAACGTGCGTTCGCTGGAAAACCGGGCAGGCAGCTGACTCGTTTCGCGTCGAGATCAGGTACCCATCGGTCGCCGTCGCCTATGCGTTCTCGGTGGATGCCGGACGCACGAGCTTCTTGTTACCGCACGACGCTGCGCCGAGGCTCTTCGAGTCGGGCCAGCGGTGCCGTGAGCGCAAGGATTTCGTGGTGTTCGTGTTCGCGCAGCGCGCTGGCCTGCCCGACACGCAGGTGGCCTATGCGTCAGTCTCGTCCGAGTGTTCACTGACAACGACGAGCCCCACGCCAGCGCACGCTGATGACCCGTTCTGGGTCTTCATCAGGCAACTCGACGCAGAGTTGAACAAGGGGAACACCGATTTTGTCGTCAGCCGGCTGCGGACTGTGGTCGTAACTTGCACCGCGTCCGACGTTCCGCCTCGCGTCGGCGGTCCCGAGTGCTTCAACGTCGGCGACACGTTCGAGGGCTTTTCCGTCGGCAGATGGAGGTCGGAAGGGAGCACAGTGCCGGTCAGCGGCGTCATCGACCAGTTGCGCCATCTCGGTCGCACCGCCCATCCGGAGATGTCTGACGCCTACGGTGATGGGACACTACGAGTGTATGCCGTGAACGACCGGCCGGAACGGCAGGTCGCAATCGTCACCGCGATCATCGACAGCCCGCCGGGCTTCGGGGGTGCTGCCACAATGCGGGTTTCGATGGGACTCTACTGGCGACGGCAGGATCAGGACTGGGTAATGACCGGAATGATCACGAACTACGTCTACGGCCCCGAGTTCCTCGATCCGACCGGTGATGTCCGGAATGGGCTGTTCCCGGCATGGGAACGCTTCTCCCCCTGAGCCCCGCCCTACCCCAGCCTCGCCCCCACCTCCAGCCCTACGTCCCGCGCCCACTCCGTCGCCGGCATCTTCTTGCCGCCCTTCGGCTGCACCCGGAGCACCCGCAGCACGCCGCCGTTCAGCCGCACGTCAAAACCCTCGTCCTTGATCCGGAGGATGCGGCCCGGCATCCCCGCCTCCTGCGCGCCCGTCAGCCGGCAATCGAAAATCTTGAACTCCGCGTCGCCGTATGTGGCGATAGCCCCCGGCGCCGGGTTGCACCCCCGGATGAGCCGGTAGACCGCGTCCGCCGGCCGGTACCAGCGGATGCGCGCGTGTCCGTCGCCACAGGGCGGCTCGTAGGTCGCCAGCGCGTGGTCTTGCCCGATCCGGGGCGCCCTCCCCTCGGCTACCAGCTGCACCGATTCCGCCAGCGCTTCCACGCCCATCGGGAACAGCTGGTTGAAGTAGATGCTCCCCACCGTGTCGTCCGGCCCGATGGGGCAGCTCTTCTGCAGCAGGATCGGGCCCGTGTCGATCCCCTGGTCCGGCCAGAAGATGCTCAACCCTGTCTCGCGGTCGCCATTGATGATCGCCCAGTTGATCGCCGAGGAGCCACGATGCAGCGGCAGCAGGCTCGGGTGGTACTGGATGGTCCCCTGCGGCGGGATGTGCAGCACGTCGTTCGGGATGATCTCCGTCACGAATGCCATTACCGCCAGGTCGGCCCCCAACGCCCGCCATGCACCCTGGCCCTCCGGCGTCTTCAGCGACAGCGTATCGATGACGGGCAGCCCGGCGGATTCAGCCGCCGCCCAGAGCGCATCCTTGCGGTCGCCCACTGGAGCGGGCGCGCTCACGCCCACCACTTCCACGCCGTCCCCGGTGATCCGTTTGAGAACGGCCTCGCCGAATGCAGCCTGGCCCATCACCGAAACGCGCATGGCAACCCTCCTCTCCCGCGCTTGGCCGCGGGCAGGTGCAGAGCCTACAACCCCGCCCGCCTGCCGGTAAGTTGCTGGCATAACACGCGGTTTCCCGTACACTGGTGCTTCAATGCCGATGAACGTTCATCGCGAGGTTCTCCCGGGCGACGCCACGCACGTCGCCCCTGCCCGCTGCGCCTGAAGCTCCCACCTCGCTCACCCAGGAAGCTTCAAGGAGAACCACCCGTGCTCTGTATCGAACCTGCCCGCCTCTCGGATGTTGACGACATCCATCGCCTCGTTACCTTCTGGGCCGACCGGGGCGACATGCTCCACCGCCCCATCGGCGAGATCTTCGAAGCCATCCGCGACTTCAAGGTCGCCCGCCTCGACAACCAGGTCGTAGGCTGCGGCTCGCTCCACATCATGGGCTCGGACCTCGCCGAGGTCCGCTCCCTCGCTGTTTCCGAGGACGTCCAGGGGAAGGGCGTCGGTGCTGCGATTGTCGCGGCGTGCGTCGATGACGCCCGTGCGTTCGGGCTCGAGCGCGTGTTCGCCCTGACCTACCGGCCCGGCTTCTTCGAACGGGTCGGCTTTCGCCTGGCGAACGTGATGGAGTTTCCCCAGAAAGTCTGGAACGAGTGCGTCCGCTGCCCGTTCTTCACGAACTGCAAGGAAGTGGCCGTGGTGGTGGACCTCGCGGAGGGCGCGGACTCTTCGGTGCCGGTCGCCGGTTAGCAGCAACCGGCCGCGAACGTCTCCATCGCCGCTTCGGTCAGGGTGCCCGCATGGAGTCCCGTCCCGGTTGCCGCCGAGACGGTCACCGTGAACTCACCGGGCGCGCCCGGCAGCCGGTTCAGGTGGTGCGCCAGGCGAGCGGCGACAGCCCCCGCGGCCGTCACGCCGGTGCCCTGGAGCACCACGCCGAACGTCGTTTCGTCGAGGCGTCCAACGGCGTCGGTCGCGCGGATGAGTTCGCGGAGGCGCCCGGCCACCGCCTGGAGCAGAGGTGCGGCCGGCTCGTCGGCTTCGATCCGCACGGCGAGAAACGAAAGCGGCATGGACGGCGCCAGGTTTCCGACCATCTCCAGCCGCGCCATGAGGGCCGCGCGGGTTGCTGTGCCCGTCAGCCGGTCGCGCTCCGTGCCCGGGAGCAGCTCGGGATGGATGCGTGTCGGCGCCGCGGCGGATGCCCCGTGCGGATGGCCTGTGCCTACGAGCCTGAGGTGCGAAGGGAAGCGGGTGACCGCCATGAGAGGACCGCCATGCGTGTTGGCGGGATTGTCCTACGTCTCATCGGCGCCGGAGATAGGCCGTTCCCCTACCACCGCCGCCGGCGTCCCCAATTCGGCGGGAGTGACTGCCCCCGGATCTGGCCCGCGCACGCCCTCGCCCATCAGGTGCTTGCGGCGCGCCCAGAAGTACCCTGCGCTCGCCAGGATCACCCCCACCCAGATGCCCCCCGCAACCAGCGTGATCCGCGGGTCACGTCCGAGCCCGTCACCGGCCACTACCGTCAGCCCCGTCGGGAAGAGCATCCCGAGGAAGCTGTAGATGATGAACACGCGGAAGGGCACCGCCGTCATCCCCGCGACGAAGCTGACCCAGTCGAAGTTCACCGCCGGGATCATGCGCGACCAGAACACCACTCGGCCGCCCATGTCTTCGACCAGCGTGTCGAGCCGGTTGGCCATCCGGTGCCCGATGAGCCTGGGGAGGTGCTTCCGGCCCACCCGGCGCGCGATCCAGAACGCCAGCGCCGAACCGAGTGTCAGGCCCGCCATGCAATACGCCGTCCCCAGCACCGGCCCCCAGACAATCCCTGCCGCGATGTAGATGGGCGCGTTCGGCACGGGGGCGAACAGCACGGAGAGCGCCATCACCAGGATGAACACGATCGGCGCCAGCACCCCCCGCTCCTCCACCCACTCCTGGAACGGTTCGGCGTCGATCTTGTACGAAAGCCCGAAATACTCGGTGGTGACCACGTACAGGACCGCCGTCAGCAGAAACGCAAGGACGATCCCGCCGACCACCTTCTTCCGGAGCAGGAGCGGCGTCTCCTCCGCCTGGAAGATCATCGCCTCCAGTTTCGCCTCGGTGTCGTCAGTCAAGCGCGCGCACCCGTTCGAGATGCTGGAGCAGGTACGTGTTCACTTCCGCCGGCGCCTCCTGCTGCACCCAGTGCGAAACCCCCGGCAGGTGGTGCATGGTCAGGTCGGCGACATGGCGCTCCGTGCCCTCCGTCAGCTCCTTCCCCAGGTAGGCATCGTCGTCGCCCCAGATCAACGTCGTGGGGGCCACCACCAGCGGCGTTGGATCGGGAAGCTTCGGCCGGTTCCTCGCCAGCGCGCGGTACCAGTTGATGCCCCCGCCGAGCCCCTGCCGGCGCCACGCCTCCAGATACGCCTTCACGTCCTCCCGCGTAAACGTGCCGGGGCGGCATTCACGGACCATCTTCCGCGCCAGTCGGTGGTAGCGGTCCGCCGCCAGCACCCTCTCCGGAAGCCAGGGAAGCTGGAAGAATCCCATGTACCAGCTGCGGAGCATCTGCCGCGGGTGCCGTACGCCGTTGAGGAACACTGCCGGATGCGGCAGGTTGCAGACCACCAGCGATCGCACCCGCTCCGGGTACTGGATCGCCAGCATCCAGGCCACCGCCCCGCCCCAGTCATGTCCCACTATGTGCGCGCTCTCCTCTCCCGCCTCCCGGATCAGCGCGGCCACGTCCTCCTGGAGCGTTTCGATGTCGTACGGGCCGGTGTTCTCCGTCTCGTTGTACCCCCGCAGGTCGGGCACGATCACCCGGCAATGCGGCGCGAGTGCCCGGATCTGGTGCCGCCACGAGTACCAGAACTCCGGGAAGCCATGGAGCAGGACTACCAGCTCGCCCGACCCCGCCTCCACGTAGTGCATGCGGATGCCGTTGATGTCTGCGTACCGGTGCTGGAGGTCGGTGCCCTCGATTGCCGTTGTCATGCTGGCCTCGGGCGAGCGGAATACATCCAGCCTATCAAAGCACGCGGATCTGCAGGAACAGGTACAGCAGCGGGAACACCACCAGCACCGAGTCCAGCCGGTCCATGAATCCGCCGTGCCCCGGCAGCAACCCCGAGGCATCCTTCACGCCCATGCGGCGCTTCATCCAGCTTTCGAACAGGTCGCCGATCATTGCCGCCGGTGGGAGCGCCACCGCCAGGTGCCAGATGGTGGAAGTGCCCACGCCCGTGTCGAACAGCCCGTTGAGCGCGAACACCGCGCCGACGCCGGCGACATAACCGCCGACAGCGCCCTCCCACGTCTTCTTCGGGCTGATCCTGGGCGCCATCTTGTGCCGGCCGATGGCCCGCCCCACCGCGTACGCGCCCGTATCCACCGCAAACGTTGAGAGCAGGCCCAGGAAGAACCACTCGCGCCCGTTTTCCGCGTCTCGCACCAGCACCAGGGTCGAGAGCAGCAGCCCGAGGTAGACCACCAGCCAGCAGTACACCCGGAACGGCTTTCGCGGCCCGAACGCGTTTGTCGGCGTGTACCCGAGGATGGCGAACAGCGCCGCGAACCCCACGCCGACCCAGATGAACCGCACATCGACATGTGCCCCAGCGACCACCACCGCCGGGATCGCGAACGTGGGCCCCTGCCCGATCACCTGCCGGATCGGCACCGAGGGGATCAGCCAGCCGTGCACGAACTCGGCCGAGGCGAACAGCGCGATACCGGTGAGCACCAGGGCGAACGGCCACTCGCCGATCCATGCCACGATCGCAACCAGCGGGAGCCCGACTCCGGCGGTCATCAATCGAAGCTGGAGGTTGGACTTTGGCACCGGCCCGAGTGTAGGCGGCCCCCCGCCAACGGGCGAAACGCTCACCGTCAGGGCGTCTTGAACGCCTCGATGTCCTCCGGCAGGAGCCCGCCAAACTTCCGCTTGCGCCGCCCGTACTCAGCCAGCGCAATGTCGATGTCCTCGCGCCCAAAGTCCGGCCAGAAGGCGTCGGTGAAGTACAGCTCGGCGTACGCCGCCTGCCACAACAGGAAGTTCGAAATGCGCAGGTCGCCCGCCGTGCGGATCACCAGGTCGGGGTCCGGCATCGTCCCCGTCGAGAGGTAGCGCGCCAGCACTTCCTCGGTGACGTCGCTCGCTGCGATCTCCTCCTGGATCACCCGCCGCACCGCCATCACGATGTCGTCGCGCCCACCGTAGCTGAAACAGATGTTCAGGACGAGGCCGGTGTTCCCGCTCGTGAGCGTGATCGCGTTGCCCACCCGCCGCTGGAGCCAGTCCGGCAGCGTCTCCATGTGCCCCAGCATCTGGAGGCGCACGTTGTTCTTGTGCAGGTTCGCCAGCTCGCGCCGGATGAAGAAGTGCAGCAGCCGGATCAGTGCCCGGACTTCGGGCTGGGGCCGCTGCCAGTTCTCCGTGCTGAACGCGTACAGAGTCAGGTACTTCACGCCGTGGTCAGCGAACCGCTCGATGACCCGCCGGATGTTCTCCGTCCCCGCCCGGTGTCCGGCCACGCGCGGCAGCCCGCGCTGCGTGGCCCAGCGCCCGTTGCCATCCATGATGATGGCCACATGGCGCGGCACGCGCCCGCCCGAAAGCGGCGAAATCGGGTCGCCCAGGAATTCCGCTTCCCCGCTCGGCCCCGCGAGGCTCCCGGAGGCCATATCAGGCTTCAAGGAGCTCCGCCTCCTTCTTCTTGCTTTCCGCGTCGATGGTGGCGATATGGCGGTCGGTCAGCTTCTGCAACTCTTCTTCGTGCCGCTTCAGGTCATCCTGGGAGACCGACCCGTCCTTTTCGGCCTTCCGAAGGTCGTCGTGCGCATGCCGCCGCACGTTCCGCACCGCCACGCGCGCATCTTCCGTCTTGTGGTGCAGCAGCTTCACGAACTCTTTGCGCCGCTGCTCAGTGAGCGGCGGGATCGGCAAGCGCAACGTCTGGCCATCGATCGCCGGGTTGAGGCCAAGGTCCGAACCCTGGATCGCCTTCTGCACGGCCGAAACCGCGCTCCGGTCCCACACCTGGATCGTCAGCAGCCGGGACTCCGGCGCGTTGATCGACCCCAGCTGTTTCAGGGGGGTGATGGCGCCGTAGTAGTCCACCGGCAGCATTTCGATCAGGCTCGGGTGCGCGCGCCCCGTCCGGATGCCGTTGAGGTCGCGGCGAAACGCCACGATCGCGCTGTCCATCTTCTCGTCAGCGGTAAGCAGGATCTCATCGGCGTCGGCCATATCGGGTCCCTTCCTGCAGTTAGTCTTGCTGTGCGGCTTCGCCCTCGGGGTGCGACGACACCAGCGTCCCAATCCTATCGCCCCGGAGCGCGTGGAACACGGCGTCCGGTTCAGCTACGTCAAAGACGATGATCGGCAGGTGGTGTTCCATGCACATGCTGAGCGCCGTGATGTCCATCACCTGCAGCCTCCGCTGGATTGCTTCCAGGTAGGTTACGTGCTCGTACTTGGTGGCCGTCGGGTCTTTTGCCGGGTCCGCGTTGTAGACACCGTCCACGCCGTTCTTCGCCATCAACAGCGCTTCGCAATCCGTCTCGATGGCCCGCAGCGCGCCCGCCGTGTCCGTCGTCATGAATGGGTTGCCGGTGCCCGCCGCGAAGATCACCACGCGCTTCTTTTCCAGGTGGCGGATAGCCCGCCGCCGGATGTACGGCTCGGCAACTTGCGAGATCGGCAGCGCCGTCTGGGTGCGCACCACCACGCCCGCCTTTTCGAGTGCGTCCTGCAGTGCCAGCGCGTTCATGATAGTGCCGAGCATCCCTGCGTAGTCCGCCGTCGCACGGTCCATGCCCGTCTCCGCGACTGTCGCGCCACGCCAGAAGTTGCCGCCCCCGATGGAGACGGCAACTTCGACACCCTCGTCGACAGCCATGCGGATCTGGCGGGCCAGGTAGTTGAGCGTGATCGGGTCGATGCCGAACGGGCGGTCGCCCATGAGGGCTTCACCGCTCAGTTTGACCAGGGCCCGCCGGTAGCGCCCCATGCCGGGCTATCCGCCCAGTTCGAAGCGGACGAACCGTCGCACTCGCACGTTTTCGCCGGTCTTCGCAATGGTGTCCTGCACCAGGCTCGCAATCGTCCGGCTCGAATCGCGGATGAACGGCTGGCTCATCAGGCAGACTTCTTCGTCCGTCCCTTCGATGCCCGCGCGCTGCGGGTCGTCCGCCGAAACCACCTGCGGGCTCATGGCCGCCACCTGCATGGCGATGTTGCGTGCCAGCTGGCGGAAGTCGTCGGTGTTCGCCACGAAGTCCGTCTCGCAGTTCACTTCCACCAGCACGCCAATGCGGCCACCCCCGTGGATGTAGCTTTCGACAACCCCGTTCGAGGTTTCGCGTTCGGCCCGCTTGGCCGCTGCCGCCATCCCCTGTTCGCGGAGGATCGTCTTGGCTTTCGCCGGGTCGCCCCCTGCTGCTTCCAGGGCCCGCTTCGCATCCATCACGCCCGCGCCAGTTTCCTCGCGAAGGGCTTTGATCATCTCTGTCGTTACTGCCACGAGTCTTCCTACTCCTGCGCTGCTTCTTCGCTGGCGGCCTGGGCGGTGGCCGAAATCACGGTGACGCTCGGTCCGCTCTCCGCCGCGGCCTCATCCTCCGGTGCGGCCGAGAACGTGCCCGACTCCATGCCGGCCTCTACCGCCTTCGCGAACTCGTCGCCGTGGACTCCCGCCCCCGCGCCCGATTCGCTCGCCGCACGGCCCTCGATTGCCGCATCGGCGACCTTCCCCAGGATGAGCTTGATCGCCCGGATCGCGTCGTCGTTGCTCGGGATCGGGTATGCCACCGGGTCCGGGTCGCAGTTCGTATCAACCAGCGACACGATCGGGATGTTCAGCCGCTTGCACTCTGCCACCGCGATGGCTTCCTTCACCGTGTCGATGATGAACACCGCCGCCGGCAGCCGGTCCATGTTCTTGATGCCGCCGAAGTAGCGGTTCATCCGCTCGATCTCGTTCGAGATGTCGAGCTGCTCTTTCTTGGTCAGGCGCGAGAAGTCGCCACGCTCCATCGACGTCTCGAGGTTGTGCAGGTGCTTGATCCGGCTCTGGATCGTGCGGAAGTTCGTGAGCGTGCCGCCGAGCCAGCGGTTATTCACATACGGGAGCGATGCCCGCGTCGCTTCCATCTCCACCGTTTCCCGTGCCTGCTTCTTCGTGCCGATGATCAGCACGTCCGAGCCCCCCGCGACAACGTCGCGGATGAAGCTGATCGCCGCATCGAGCCGGGTGACCGTCTGCTGCAGGTCGATGATGTGGATGCCGTTCCGCTCGGTGAAGATGAACTGGCGCATCTTGGGGTTCCAGCGCCGGGTCTGGTGGCCGAAGTGGACGCCGGCCTCCAGCAACTGCTTCATGCTGACAGGGGTAACCAGGGGTGCCTCCAAAGTGCGGTGTCATAGATTTGGCGCTCCCTATGGGAGGGCCACGACGCCGCCGATACACGCAACCGTCTGATGATACCAGCGCGCCACCTGTAGTGGAAGCGATGACAACATGCCCTCCGCTACCGCTCACCCGGTCAACATTTGCTCTTGACACGCCATGCCCCGAGTCGGTAGCGTTCACGCTAAGGAAGGAGGTGATGCGCATGGACTATCACAGTCGTAGTTACGGCCTGACCTTAGCGCTGGAGGTGACCTCCTCCTAGGGACAACCTACGAGGACTCATCCGCCCTCCTAAGACTCCGGTCTTAGCTACGCCAGGGGCCCCGGAAAATCTGCCGGGGCCCCTTTTGCTTGCCCGCCACTTCCCATGCAACTACCCACCAGCCTCAACCCCGCGACTTTCCAGAACGCCCTCGTGACGGCCTCTATCGGGCGGTTCCTCCTCTATCGCCAGGTCCTGGATTCGACCATGGTCCTGGCGGCGCGCGAGGCACGGGAAGGCGCCCCCCACGGCACCATCGTCTTCGCTGAGGAACAGACCGCCGGCCGGGGCCGCCGCGGACGCTCCTTCTACAGCCCCGCGGGCCAGAACCTCTACTTCACCCTGGTCCTTCGCTGCCCGGTCGAGGTCCACCGGCGGCTCCCGCTCATCGTGCCCCTGGCCGTCTGCACCGCCGTCCAGGCCGAGGCGCCCGCTGCCCGCATCAAATGGCCCAACGACATCTGGATCGGCGACCGGAAGGTCGCCGGCATGCTCATCGATGCCGAGCTTTCCGCCACCGGCGCCGTTGCCCTCCCCGGTATCGGCATCAACGTCAACGCCGACCCCACCGTCGTCCCCGAGTTGCGCGACATCGCGACCTGCCTCGCCCGGGAGCTTGGCAGGCCGGTCCAGCGCGAAGCGCTCCTCGCACGCATATGCAACGAACTCGAGAGCCTGCTGGATGAACCCCCCGGCCACGTCCTCCACGAGTACCGCGCCCGCAGTTCCACCCTCGGCCGCCGCGTGCTCGTCTCGCCGGTCGGCGGCGAGCCGTTCGAGGGCACTGCCGTCACCATCGAGGACGACGGTTCGCTTGCCGTCCGCCGGGATGATGGGTCCATGGAAAGTGTTACCGCTGCCGATGTCTCGGTCCGTCCCCTCTTCTGAAGTGATTCGAATCCGGCGATGGGCTATCGTGCCGGTATGACGTTCGATGAGATGTTCGAGCTGGCAGTGAGCCGCAAACGAGAGATGCCCGCTGGCTCGTCCACCGCCGAGCTCTTCGCGCGCGG
Source organism: Dehalococcoidia bacterium (assembly GCA_023382755.1). Lineage (GTDB taxonomy): Bacteria > Chloroflexota > Dehalococcoidia > Tepidiformales > Tepidiformaceae > Amarobacter. The sequence continues at coordinate 5,669 of JAHDWR010000007.1, read as the reverse complement.
CCCCCACGGTATCGGCAAGAAACTCGTCGAAGAAGCCGCGGAAAGCTGGATGGCCGCCCGCTTCGAAAGCAACGACGACCTCGCGGGCGAACTCGCCCAGGTCCTCTACTACGTCGCCTGCATGATGGCGGAAAAGGGCTTATCACTGGATGATGTGTACCGCCAGCTATGATCAAAGTCGCACTTCCGAATAAGGGCGCGCTCTTCGAACCGACGATCGAGTTGCTCAACTCGTGCGGCTACCGCGTCACAAGGGCGGGCAGCGCCCTCTGTTCGCTCGACCCCGAAAACGACGTCGAGTTCTACTTCCTCCGCCCCGGCGACATCCCCATCTACATCTCGAACGGCATCCTCGATTGCGGCATCACCGGTAAGGACTTCGTCGCGGAAAAGGGCGTCATGCATGCCCAACTGCTCGACCTGAACTACGGCCACTCGAAGCTCCGTGCCGCCGTCCCCGCCGACTCGCCCGTCCAAACCCTCGACGAATTCTCCGGCCTCCGCATCGCGACCTCGCTCCCCGGCATCGTGCGGAGCTTCTTCGCCCCCAGGGAACTCGAAATTGTTGAACTCGAAGGGGCTGTGGAGATCGCCGTCCAGCTGGGGATCGCCCAGGCCGTCGTCGATGTCGTCGATACCGGCACCACGCTGAAACAGGCTGGCCTTCGCATCGTCGGCGACCCGCTGTTCGCTTCGAACGCCGCGCTCTTCGCCAACCCCGACCTCGAAGAGCACCCCCAGGTCACCACCCTGAAACACCGGATCGAAGGCAAGATCGTCGCCGTCGACTACATGATGGTCGAATACGACACCCCCGGGAACATCCTCCAGCGAGCCTGCGAGATCACGCCCGGCCTCGAGTCGCCGACCATCACCCAGCTCCAGCGCGAAGGCTGGTACTCCGTCAAAGCGATGGTGAAACGCCGCGACGCCCACCGCATCATGGATGACCTCTCGCGCCTGGGCTGCCGCGGCATCCTTCTCACTACCATCGAGAGTGCCCGGATTTAGGGCGACCCCGCCGGAACTTCCACGCCGCCCCGAGCGTTGATTCAGTAGTCCGCCGATCGGAGGCACGGCACATGCTGAAGGCGTCTGCCCTGATAGGCCTGGTTCTCCTGGCAGGCATGGCGTTCGCTGCGTGTCAGGACGAGCCGGTGGACGATCAGGCGACCGGAGCGGCGACGGTATCGCCTTCGCCCCAGGCGACCGCGACCCCTGATGCGGGCCAGTGCCCTGTCGCGGTCGAAATCTGTGACTTTTCGGCCGCGCTCCAAGGCCTCATCTCGACGGCGGATGTCGATGCCATCGAGGCACTCATGAGCCCTTCGGAGTTTGTCTGCTCCGGCGTCGAACTCGGGGCCGGGGGGCCGTTCCCGTTGTGTGACGGCGCCCGCGAGGGCGAGGTGCGCGGGGGTTTCCGGATCACGCGGCTCCAGTCCGATGGAGGCACGGTTGAACGGAGCCTGCTTCCACAGCTTCGGATGGCCATCCTGGATGATGCGGACCAGTCCCTCGGGTACTACGTGGAGCCCCGCGTGATCGGGATCCATTGCCCCGTTAGTTCCGGAAGTCCGGACTGCGGCGAGCAGTTCATCGTCTACTTCTCCATGTCGATGCCGGCTGCACGTCTCGTGGTCGCACGAAAGTCGGAGGGCTACCGCGTAGTGGGACTTCAGATGGGGGACACGGTTGAGAAGCTGGGGGCTCTCGCTGTCCACGGCGGCGACCTCCCATACGTCGGTGACGGGGTCGGCCCGGGCTGGTTCTATCCGTGGCGGGGCGAGTACCTCCCCGACCCAGAACACGATGTCGCTCGACGCTGGCTCTTCGCGCCCCCGGAAATCAGCGGGGCGATGGTTGAGCCAGCATTCGGAAAGTGCCCCGCCACACTGACCGTCACTCTACAAGGCGCCCCCTCCATCGAGCCGGGCAAGGAGCCTCTCGCGGAGGTCTGGGTTGTTGCCGGGGTGCGAGGCATACAGCACACCATCGGCATTCCCGATCGACCCCCACTGGTGAAGCAAAACCCACCGTGGCGCTCGGACGGCGGCTCGTTCGAAGTACGGTTGGAGCAGGACATGCTCGGCGGCACCCTCTGCGACGCCGGGACAATCACGCTGATCGTCTGGGGAGGTCCCGAAGGGCCAGTCGTGGGCGGCTACTCGGTTCAGCCGTAGCCCCACCGATCCCGCCTCCTGTCGTAGGATCGGTGCATGCCCCCGATCACGCTCCACATGGTGCTCGCCCGCCAGATCGCCCTCGACCTCTCCCACGCGGACGTCCCGGCCGATTCCGGCCCCTACCTCCTCGGCGCCACCACCCCCGATATCCGCGTCATCACCCGGCAAGACCGCTTCAGCACCCACTTCTTCGACCTGAACGAACATAACCACCAGGACTCGGTCGAAGGCTTCCTCCGCGTGTACGGCCGCCTCGCCCGCCCCGAAAACCTCAACCCCGAAACCCGCGCCTGGGCAGCCGGCTACATCAGCCACCTGGTGATGGACGAGCAGTACATCACCGAGGTCTACCGCCGCCACTTCGCCCGCCACGACGAGCTCGGCGGCACCATCCGCGCCAACGTCATGGACCGCCTTCTCCAGTTCGACCTCGACCGTCAGTACGGCAGCGACCCCCAGCTCAAGGAGTCCCTCTGCACCGCCCTCGGTTGCACGGTCGAAGGCATCGAGGCTGGCTTCGTCGACGCCGAGACCCTCGAACGCTGGCGCCAGGTCTCGGCCGATACAGCCGCCCGCAACCTGGACTGGGACCGCGCTCGCGGCATGATCGCCAACCACCTGCGCTACGCTGGCCTCGAAGAGGGAGAGACGCTGACATCCTTCCTCGATTCGCTTCCCGAACTGCTGGATGAGACAATCGCCCACATCACGAGCGCTGAAGTCGACGCCTTCGTGCAGCGTTCCACCGCTGCCGCGCGCGAGGCCGTAGAGAGGTACCTGGGATGCGGATAATCCGCAATGCCGAAGAGGGCAAACAGCTCTTGCTCTCCCGCCGTCCGCTCGAAACGGAAGAACTCCCCATGGAGATCCGCGAGACGACTTTCCGCACCTTCGGCCAGGAACTCAGCCCCGAAGAGGTCGTCCGCCGCATCATCCGCGACGTCCGCGAGGACGGCGACAACGCGGTCCGCTACTACAACTCCAAGCTCGACGGAGCCACCGTCGGCGACCTGAAGGTCAGCCGCGATGAAATCGCCGCCGCCTACAACACGCTCGACGCAGAGCTGGTGGAAGCCCTGAACTTCGCCGCCAAGCGCGTCCGCAGCTACCACGAACAGCAGCTCCGCGGCGCCATGCTCGACTTCCAGAACAACGGCCTGGGACAGATGACCCGCCCCCTCCAGAAAGCGGCCATCTACGTGCCAGGCACCCGGGCGCCACTCCCGAGCACCGTCCTCATGTGCGCGATCCCCGCTCGCGTCGCCGGCGTCGATGAGGTCTACCTGGCCAGCCCCGTCCTCCCCGATGGCACCGTCCCGCCCGTCAAGCTCGTCGCCGCAGATATCGCTGGCGTCGATGGCGTCTACAAGGCCGGGGGCGCCCAGGGCGTGGCCGCATTCGCCTACGGCACCGAGACCATCCCCCGCGTCGACAAGATCGCCGGCCCCGGCGGGCTGTTCGTGACCATCGCCAAGAAGCAGGTCTTCGGCGATGTCGGTATCGATAGCATCTACGGCCCGACCGAGACCGTCATCATCGCGGACGAATCGGCCAACCCCGAGTTCGTCGCCGCCGACCTCATCGCCCAGGCCGAACACGACGCGCTCGCCAGCCCCATCCTCCTCACCCCCTCCCACTACCTCGCCGACGAGGTCGCGCGATGCATCGAGCGCCAACTTCGCACGCTCGAACGCGCGAAGATTGCCCGCGCCGCCCTCGACAACCGCGGCGGCTGCATCCTGGTGAACGACATCGACCACGCCATCGAACTGGCGAACTTCTACGCCCCCGAGCACCTTTGCCTCTGCGTCGAAAACCCCACCGCCTACGCAATGAAGGTCCGCAATGCAGGCGGCCTCTTCCTCGGGGAAGCCTCGCCCGAAGCCGTCGGCGACTACACGGCCGGCCCCAGCCACACCATGCCCACCGGCGGCAGCGCCCGCTGGAGCGGCCCCCTCGGCGTCGGCGACTTCCTCAAGCGCATGGCGGTGGTCAACCTGCCCGAGAGCGACATGGAAGAACTGAACCACTACGCCGCCATCATCGCCCGCTCCGAGGGTCTCACCGGTCACGCCCACGCTGTCGAGCGGCGGCTCCAGGGGCGCTAGCCATGGACCTCCGCAGCCTCCTCCGCCACGACCTCGAAGCCCTCGAGGAGTATGTTCCCGTCAAGCCGCTCGACGTCCTCGCCGCCGAGATCGGTCTGCCTGTCGAGCGGCTGGTGAAGCTCGACGCGAACGAAAACCTCTACGGCCCCCATGCCGAGGTGCTGAAGGCCATCCAGGCCGCGCCATTCCACATCTACCCCGACCCCGGACAGGAAGCACTCCGCGAGGCCGTCGCCCGCTTCGTGGGCGTCGATGCGGAGCACGTCGTCGCCGGCACCGGCGCCGATGACCTGATCGATCTCCTCATCCGCCTGGTCATGCCGAAAGCCGTCGCCATCGCCACGCCGACCTTTGGCATGTACCGCTTCCTGGCGAAGATCTCGCGCGCCACTCCCGTCGAAGTCCCCCGGCGGCCGAACTTCGACCTGGATGTGGTCGCCCTCCGGCACGCGGTCCACAACGGCGCTGGCATCGTCTTCCTCACATCTCCGAACAACCCCACCGGAAACCCCGTGAACCTGGCCGAGCTGGACGCGCTCTGCTCGCTCGATGCGCTGATCGTGGTCGATGAGGCCTACGTGGAATTCGGCGGGCAGTCGGTGGTGCCGCTCATCGCAAAACACCCCAACCTGGTGGTGCTCCGCACGTTCAGCAAGTGGGCCGGCCTCGCCGGACTGCGCGTCGGCTATTCCATCAGCAACCCCGAACTCGCCCGCCACATGATGTCGCTTAAGCAGCCCTACAACGTCAACGTAGCCGCCGATGCCGGCGCCCGCGCCGCAATCGCCCACTGGCCGGAGATCTCCGAGACCATCGCTTGCATCGTCGCCGAACGCGACCGGATGGCCGCGAAGGTCGCCGAACTTGGCTGGCTCACGCCGTTCCCCTCGCAGGCAAATTTCGTGCTTTTCGCCGTCGAAGGGCGCCCGGCGAAGGATGTCGCGGCCGCGCTCCGCAGCCGCGGCGTGCTCGTCCGCTATTACGACCGCCCCGACCTGGCGAACTACATCCGCATCAGCGCCGGCCGCCCGGAGGACACCGACGCCCTTCTCGCGGCGCTACAAGCCCTGTAGGGGTCCCGACCCCGGATTCCCTGGAACCGCGACCGGCAAGGGAGCGGATCTTGACCACGCATCTCGGCCAAACGCGCACCCAGCCGTTCGCCCGGCCGTAGAACCGCGACCGGCAAGGGAGCGGATCGTGACCAGGCGATTCGGCCAAACGCGCACCCCGGCTGTTCGCCCCGCCGTAGAACCGCGACCGGCAAGGGAGCGGATCGTGACCAGGCGATTCGGCCAAACGCGCACCCCGGCTGTTCGCCCCGCCGTAGAACCGCGACCGGCAAGGGAGCGGATCGTGACCAGGCGATTCGGCCAAA
>JAHDWR010000006.1 GCA_023382755.1 Dehalococcoidia bacterium | reverse complement strand
GCCTTCCGTGGGCCGCTCGATGTCTCGATCATCAAGCGGGCGCGCGAGGACGGGCTCCTCGACCTCCAGATCCACGACATCCGCGAGCACGCGATCGACCGGCACAGGTCGGTGGACGACTACCCGTTCGGCGGCGGGCAGGGGATGGTGATGCGCGTGGACGTGCTCGACCGGGCGCTCCAGTCCGTGCAGGAGCAGGATGGGCCGCCCGGGCTGGTCGTGTATCTCACGCCGCAGGGCGAGGTACTGAGCGACCGGCTGGTGCGGGAACTGGCGCAAAACGAGCGTCTTGTGCTGGTCTGCGGACGGTACGAGGGCGTGGATGAGCGGTTCGTGGAGCACTGCGTGGACCGCGAGGTCTCCATCGGCGACTACATCCTGACCGGCGGGGAGCTGCCGGCGATGGTCCTGATCGACGCCGTGGCGCGGCATATTCCCGGGGCGCTGGGCGACGAAGTCTCGCCGGAGGAAGAGTCGTTCGCGGGCGGGCTCCTGGAGCACCCACAGTACACGCGTCCGGCCGAGTACCGGGGGTGGGAGGTGCCGGAGGTGCTGCTCAGCGGGCACCACGCGAAGATCGAGAAGTGGAAGAAGGAACAGCGGCTGCAACGGACAGAGGAGCGGCGGCCCGACCTGCTGCGCGGTGACGGGACTCAGGAATAGAGGAGCATGTCGCGGAAGTGGAGGTTCGAGAGCGCTCCGGGCCGGGCGAGGCGGATGCGCTCGACCGCGCCGGGGCCATCGACGCCGAGGGAGCGGAGGATGAGCCCGGTCACGAGCCCGCTGCGGTTCATGCCGTGGGTACACATGACGTAGATGCGCTGTGGCGCGTGCGGGTGTTCGCCACGGGCGGCGCGGGCCGCATCCGAAACGACATCGTCCAGGCGGAGCGACGGGGGAAGGGGGCCATCGTGGTCGGCGAAGACGCAGGCAACCCAGAGCCCGGCGGCGGTGCGGTGGGCGGGTGGCATGTCGCCAGCGCAATCGACGAGCCACGAGGCGCTGACCAGGGTTTCGCTGACGTGTTCGCCGATGTGGCTGCGCGCGCCACCCATCCAGACTTCGGTGCGGGGGTTGTGGGCCTCGCCGGCGGCAAGCACAAGGCTTGCCCTGGGGACATCATGGCCGGTGCGGAGCTGGACTGAGGGGTCTTCGAGCACTCGCGTCGATGGTACCGGGGGACGGCTGCCGCGTCATTGCAAGCAAGCACTTGCATGGTATGCTGGATGACGTGGACAGCGTGCACGACAGGCTCCTCTCCGCCGCGAGCGCGGTGTTCGCGGAGGAGGGTTTTCGCGGGGCGACAACGCGGAAGATTGCGGCGCGGGCGGGGGTGAACGAGGTGACCCTGTTCCGGCATTTCGCGAGCAAGGAAGAACTGCTGGCGGCGGCAGTAGACCGCCAGGTGGCAGCTTCGATCGCGATGCTGCGGGGGACGCCCCTGCCAGAGACGCCGGATGACATCAGGGGCGAGCTTGCGGGGTTCCTGAGAGCCACGCTGTTCGGTTTCGTCACAGCCAACCAGGCGGTCCGCACGAGCATGGGCGAGTGGGGCCATCACCCGGCCCTGGACGACCGGCTGACCGGTACCAGCCGTTACGTCTCGGATGAAGTGGAGCGCTACCTGGCCGCGGCCCGGCAGCGGGGGCTCATCCGCCCGGATGTGGACCCGGTGGTGGCGGCGCAGGCGCTCATCGCGACCATCTTCGCGCACGGGATGCTCTGCGAGATGATGCCCGAGCGGTTCCCGCTCGGGCCCGAGGAGTCGGTTGCGATGTACTTGAAGATCCTGATCGAGGGCCTGGCCCCGGTTGGGGGGCAGGGAGGCGAACGATGATCGGTTTGCTGGAGATCCGCCGCCGCAAGTTCCAGTTCGCGCTGATTGCGCTCATCGTCACGCTCATCAGCTACCTGGTATTGATGATCAACGGGCTGGGTGTGGGCCTGAACGAACAGGCGGGGAGCGCCCTGCGCAACTTCGATGCCGACGCGGTTGCATATTCGGGCCGGGCGGGCCTGAGCGTGATCCGCTCGGAACTGAGCCAGGAGCAGGTCGACCGGATCACGGGCGAATCGGGCGCGGAGGTAGCTGCCCCGCTCGGCTACATGGCCGCCAACTACCGTAAGGAAGATGGCGAGGTCGAATCCGCGGCTTTCCTGGGGTTCGACCCCGGAAGCATCGCTGAACCGAAAGTCGTCGACGGCGAAGCTCTGACGGTGGCCGACACCGACGGGCTCCTGGTAGACCGGAGCTTCCTGCGCTACTCGGGCCTGGAAGTGGGGGACACGGTGACCATTTCCGTCCGGCTGGTGGAGCGGGACTTCCGCATCGTCGGCGCAACCGGCGAAGGGGCGTTCTTCTTCCAGCCCTCGGTGTACCTCCTGCGGAGCACCTGGCGGGAGCTGAAATACGGGACGACGGACGGGCAGACGCCGGTCGCCTCGATCATGCTGCTCAAGGGCGATGGCCTGGCGGGAAAGAGCGGGGATGGCTGGGAGGCCGTCTCCAAGTCGACGGCGTTCGCGAACATCGAGGGCGTCTCGGGGCAACAGTCGACGGTCCAGGCGCTGCGCGCGTTTGGCTACCTGATCGGGGGGCTGGTCATCGGCGTGTTTTTCTACGTACTGACACTGCAGAAGATCGGACAGATCGGCATGCTGAAGGCGGTGGGCGCGAGTTCGTTCTTCCTGTTCCGGCAGGTGATGGTCCAGGTCCTGTGCATCAGCGTGGTTGGGGTGGCGGTGGCGATCCCGTTGACATGGCTGACGAACCGGCTGATCCAGCAGGCACCGAACCCGGTGCCGATCGCCTTCACCAACGGGACGTTCCTCACGACATCGGTGTTGCTGGTGCTGATGGCACTGGTGGGCGCCATGTTCTCGGGCAGGCAAGTCGCGAAGGTTGACCCCATCATCGCGCTTGGCCAGCAGCAGTAAGGAGCACCCATGAGCGTCACGCTGAGTGTCCGCGACCTTTCGAAGACCTACGGGCACGGCGAGCGGGCCGTGCTGGCGGTCAAACATGCCAGCTTTTCGACGGAGCCTGGCGAATTCGTGGCGGTGGTCGGCCCCAGCGGATCGGGGAAGACGACGCTGCTGGCGATGGTGGGAGGGCTCCTCACGCCGACTTCGGGTGCGATAGAAGTCAACGGCAAGGACATCGCGGGGTTGAACCGGGGCCAGCAGGCCGCATACCGGCGAGAGTCGGTGGGGTACGTGTTCCAGGCGAACAACCTGCTGCCATTCCTCACGGCCCGGGAGAATCTGCTGGTCATGAGCCGGATCACCGGGGCGAACAGCCGGGCTGCGCGCCAGCGCGCCGATCAATTGCTGGAGGAACTCGGCCTGACGAAGCGGGCGAATGCCGTCGCCACGGAGCTGAGCGGCGGCGAGCGCCAGCGGGTGGCCATCGGACGGGCACTGATGAACGACCCTGAACTGGTGCTCGTGGACGAGCCGACGGCCAGCCTGGACTCGGCCCGTGGCCGCCAAGTGGTGGAGTCGCTGATCCATGAAGTGAAGGGCCGGGGCAAGCTGGGTCTCATGGTCACGCACGACATGGCGATGGCAGAACTGGCCGACCGGATTATCGAGATGCACGACGGCGAGTTGAGCGTCCGCGGGAAGCTGGCGGCATCGGGCTGACCGGGGGCGGCAAAGCGCGTACGATGCTTGCCACGGCGCAATTGCCGCAGGGCGCACTCCTTGGGCCTCGAACTCGGGACAGCAGTGGTGGCCTTCATCGTCGCATTTCCGCTGACGGCGCTCCTGCGGCTGCCGACGAAGGCCGGGCGACGCGGTGAGCTCATCCCGAAGATCGGCGGCCTGAGTATCCTTGCGGCGTTCGTGGCCGCCCCGTTCGTCATGGCCCTGTTCTCCGGCCAGGCGCGCGACTTCATCAGCGACGATTTCGGTGCATTCCTCGCCCTGGCCGGCACGGGGGCGGCTGTGTGCGCCGTCGGGGCGCGGGACGACTTCCGCGATGTCGATTGGCGGATCAAGATGGGCACGCACATAGGCGCGGCGGTGGTGCTCTACATCAGCGGGTTCCACGTGGGAGAGATGACGCTCCCCGGGGGCGGGACGGTCGAACTGGGGCTGCTCGACCCGGTCGTCACCGTGCTCTGGATTGTGCTGGTGACGAACGCGATCAACCTGATCGACGGGCGAGACGGGGTGGCGGCCGGTGCGGGCGCCCTGGTGGCCGGGACGATGTCGTACGTTGCCTGGGACCTCGGCCATGACCTGATCGCGATGCTCTTCGCCGCGCTGGCGGGCGCCTCACTCGGGTTCCTTCCGTTCAATTTGACCCGTGCGAGCCGGTTCCTGGGGGACTCTGGAGCGTACCTGCTGGGGTTCGCGATCGCCGGGCTCAGCGTTGGCGGAGCGCTGGACTCGACGGGGCGCGTGCCGCTCTACATACCGCTGGTCGCACTTGGGCTGCCAGTGCTCGACACCGGTGTCGCCTTCCTCCGGCGCTTCCTCGATGGGAAGCATCCGATGAAGGCCGACCACGACCACTTTCACGACAGGATCGAGCGAATATTGGGCCTGGCGCCGTTGCAGGTAACGCTGGCGACGTACGTGCTCACCGCGGTGTTTTGCGTTGCCGCTCTGTTGGCGCACGCGTGGTACAAGAGCTTCGGTTCGGCGGTGGTTGGTGCGGGTGTGCTGATCTTCGCGGTCTTCCTGATCCTGGTGCTGGGATACGGGACATCGATGTGGAATTCCGCCCGGGTACTGAGCCTGCGCGGACGTCACCCGCAGGCCGAAGAGCGGGCGTAGTCCAGGCCGGGTTAGCCGCCGCGCACCACCGCGCCGATCTCCTTGCCAAGGCGTACCACCAGCCCCTGCTGGATCTTCGCCACATCGCTATCCGTCAGCGTCCGGTCTTCGGCCTGGAAGCGAAGGCGGAGGGCGAGCGACTTCTTTCCCTCGGGGACACCCGGCCCCCGGTACTCATCGAATACGTCGGCCCGGATCCGGACACCGCTGCTGCGGTGGGAGCGGACGATTTCGAGGACACGGCCGGCGGGCAGCGCGCCATCGAGGATCAGGGCCAGGTCCTGGCGCACCTCGGGGAACTTCGAGGGTGGGAAGTACTCCGGGCGCTCGGGCAGGTGGCGGGCCATGTCTTCGAGCCAGAGTTCGACCACAAAGACGGGCTCATCGATGTCGAAGGCGGCCGCGGTCTCCGGGTGGACCTGGGCGACCAGGCCGAGCGTCTCCCTGCCCGCGCGGACTTCGGCGGTGTGCCCTTCGAGCAGGCCGAATTCCACGCGAGGGGCAAAGGTCACACCAATACCCAGGTGGTCGAAGATCGCCTCCACGGCGCCCTTCGCGTCGAAGAAGTCGAGGCGCTCGGGACCGGGGCGACCCCAGCGGGTCTCGCGCGGGCCACCAAGGATGGCACAGAGCACGGGCCGCTCGTGGGGAAGATCCGCCTCGGTGGGGAGGTATTCGAAACCGATTTCGAAGAGCCGCAGCCCGGTTTCCGCGTGGCGACGGTTTGCGGCGTAGGTATCGAGCACCGAAGCACGGAGCGTCGTCCGCAGGTACGAGTGCTGAGCGGCGACCGGGTTCACCACATCGAGCGGGTTCGTGCGGACCACGTCGGACGGGGAAACGACGCGCTCGATTTTCGCCTTCTCGGTGAGCGTGTAGGTGATGACTTCCTGGAAGCCGGCGGCGACGGCGAGGTCGCGCACGTCCTCGCGCAAGTCCATGAGCGGGTTCGGCTCGGGTTCTGGCAGCATCCCGCGGAGCATGGTCGCGGGGAGCTTGTCGTAGCCGTGGATGCGGCCGATGTCCTCGATCACGTCATCGGCGATTTCCACGTCGGGGCGCCAGTCCGGGGGCTGGACGCTGTAGCGGCCGGGCGGCGTGAAATGGCAGACGAAGCCGAGGTCCGTGAGGATGCGGCGGACATCTTCGACCGGGACTTCGATGCCCAGGACGCGGGCGATGCGGTCGGCCTCGACGAGGATCGTGCGGCGCGGTTGTTTGCCGGGGTAGACATCGACCAGGCCGGTGGCGACCTTTCCGCCGGTGAGCTGCTCGAAGAGGTGGAGCGCGCGGCGCTGGGCGTACTCGGCCATCTCCGGGCCAATGCCCTTTTCGAACCGTAGCGAGGCCTCGGTGCGCAGCTTGAGGCGGGTGGATGTGCGGCGGATCGACCCGGGGCGGAAGTTGGCGACTTCCAGGAGGACGTTCTTCGTGGAGTCGCTCACTTCGCTGTTGCCGCCGCCCATGATGCCGGCGATGCCAACCGGGCCGCCGCCATCGCAAATCAGGAGCATTTCGCCGTCGAACTCGCGCTCGACGCCATCGAGGGTGACGAGCTTTTCGCCGGGCACAGCCCGCCGGGCGACGATCTGCTTGCCGCGAACGAGGTCGTAGTCGAAGGCGTGGAGCGGCTGGCCAGTCTCGAGCATGACGTAGTTCGTAATGTCGACGACGTTGTTGATGGGCCGCATGCCCGCCTTTTGCAGGCGCTCCTGCATCCATCGTGGCGAGGGACCGATGGTGACCCCTTCGATGACCGAGGCGGTGAAGCGGCGGCAGAGGTCGGGCGCTTCGATGGTGACCGATACCAGATCTTCGGTGTTGCGGGTGGACTCGGAGTAGGTGCGATCGGGCTCGCGGAGCACCTTGCCGGTGAGGGCGGCAGTCTCGCGGCCGAAACCGAGCACGCCGAGCAGGTCGGCGCGGTTCGCCCATGTGGAAATGTCGAAAACGACGTCGCCAAGCACTTCGACAAGGGGGCGGCCGACGGGTGCGTCGTCCGGGAGGACGAGGATGCCCTCGTGCTCATCGCTGAGGCCGAGTTCCTTTTCGCTGAGGACCATGCCGGCGGACTCGACGCCGCGGATCGGCCGGAGCTTCAGGACTGCCGGCTCACCGGTGTGGCCGTCGCGAAGACGTGCGCCCTCGGTGGCGAAGGCGACCTTCTGGCCGGAAGCAACGTTCGGGGCGCCGCAAACGACCTGTTGGAGGCCGCTTCCCGCGTCGACCGTGACCAGGCGGAGCCGGTCGGCGTTGGGGTGCGGTTCGACGGAGAGTACGCGAGCGACGCGTACCTTGTCCGGCTCCCACTGGGCGCCGATGGTCTCCCAGCTTTCGACCTCGGCGGTGGCGTCGATGAGCAGGCGGGCGAGTTCGGGCACGGGCAGATCGACGTCGACGAATTCGCGGAGCCAGTTGAGGGAGAGTTTCATGGTGCCTCCAGCCTGTCGTTAGTCATTAGTCATTAGTCCCCAGCCGACTCGATGGCGCGGTCGATGGTTCGAATGAAGGCTGTGAGCATCTTGCGTATCTCAATCACCGCGCCGGACAAGTCAGAGTGTTCGGACTCATCCATGTACCCGAGGTCTCTGGCCATCAGTAACTGATATTCAAGCTCGGCAGCGGAGCCAAGCCCGATACGAAGAGACTGCCTGAACTCACGTTCGGACTTCACAGAACCTTCTGCGATATTCATGGGGATGGAGCTCGCGGCCCGTCGCATCTGGGAAGTAAGCCCGAACAGCTCATGCCGCGGAAACCTGCCGGTCGCGTCGTAGACACGGAGGTTCAGGCTGTGAGAGTCCCGGAATACCTTGTAGTCCTGAAAACGTTTCATAACTCTTTCTGGGCGGCCAGGTCAGTGCCAACGACTAACGACTGGCGACTGGCAGCTCCCTAGAACTGGCTCAAGAAGCGCAGGTCGTTCGCGTAGAAGTTGCGGATGTCTTCGATGCCCCAGCGGAGGAGCGCGACGCGCTCCACGCCCAGGCCGAAGGCAAACCCGGTGACCTTCGAGGAGTCGTAGCCGGCGTTCTCGATGATTTCGGGGTGGACCATGCCGGCGCCAAGGATCTCGATCCAGCCGGTCCCGTGGCAGGTATGGCACTGGCTGCCGCTGCCGCGGCAGATAAAGCAGTCGATCGCCATTTCGACACCAGGCTCGACGAAGGGGAAGTAGCTGTGGTGGAAGATGATCTTGCGGTCGGCGCCGAACATCTTGCGGGCCCAGCCGTAGAGGACGCCCTTGAGGTCGGTCATGCGGACGCCCTCGTCGACGGCGAGGCCCTCGATCTGGGTGAGCATCCACTCGTGGGTGGCGTCGGTCGCCTCCTGGCGGTAGCACTTGCCGGGAACGACGACGCGGACCGGAGGCTCGGGCGTGCGCTCCATGACGCGCACCTGGTTCGGGGTCGTATGGGTGCGGAGGAGCATGTTGCGCTGGCCATCGATGAGGGTGTTGACCCAGATGGTGTCCCACATGTCGCGGGCGGGGTGGTCTTCGGGGATGCGGGCGGCATCGAAGTTGTAGCGAGCCCACTCCACTTCGGGGCCCTCGGCGACGCGGAAGCCCATTTCCTTGAAGGCGGCGAGGCAGTCGCGCATGGTCCGGGTGACCGGGTGAAGCCGCCCGAGGGGCTGGGGGCGGCCAGGGAGCGTGACATCCAGGGCTGCGGCGGTGGTGAGCGTCCTGAGCGCCGCCGCCTTGAGGTCGTCCTGGCGGCTCTCGAAGGCGCTTTCGAGCTCGGCTTTGACGGCGTTCGCGCCAGCGCCAAAGGCGGCACGCTCACCGGGAGGTACGTCCTTGATCGATCGCAGGAGGGCGGAAACGCGGCCATCCTGGCGGCCAAAGTAGGTGATGCGCCACTGTTCAAGCGCGGCTTCGTCGGAAGCCGAGGCGAGCGCCGCCAGCGCCTCGGTGCGCAGGCCCTCGAGTTGCGGATCTAGATCAGGCATGGAACCTCGAAGTATACGGTCTGGGGCGCTTAGCGTCCGTTCAGGCGGCATCGCCAGGTTGCCTTACGGGAGCGTTTCACTGCGGGAGCTACGATGCCGGTGATGTTCGCATTCCGGCGGCCCACGTCAGCGCCCGTGCTCCGTATCATGGGCGCATGTGTCCTGATGGTAGTGATGTTCATAGCCGCCGCGTGCAGCGGGAACGGATCGCCGACAGAACCGGCCGGAGGGACTGACTTGCCGGATACACCCGAATCGAGACGATCCTGGGCGGGGAGCGAGCCAGCACCACCGATCCCCGGAGATGTGGCGTGGTTCAACGTCGAGCGGCCGCTAACGCTGGAGGAATTGAAGGGCCGCGTTGTGCTGCTCGATTTTTGGACGCTTGGGTGCATCAACTGCCAGCACATCATCCCGGACCTGAAGCGGCTGGAGGCCGAGTTCGGGGACAACCTCCTGGTCATCGGAGTGCACTCGGGCAAGTACGCGACCGAGCATGATGACGAGAGCATTTTGGAAGCGGTCCGGCGGTTCGGGATTGAGCATCCGGTGATCAACGATCCCGACTTCGTGGTCTGGCGCACTTTCGGGGCGAGCGCGTGGCCGACGCTGGTGCTTATCGACCCGGCCGGCAACCTGGTGGGTGGCCACGCCGGGGAGGGCGTGTATCCGCTCTTCCAGCCGATCCTGGAATCGCTGGTTGCCGAGTTCGGCGAAAAGGGGCTACTGGAACCGAGTCCGCTGCCCATCTCGCTCGCCGCCGCTCCGGCCACGGCCGTGCTGTCGTACCCGGGGAACGTGCTCGCAGACCAGGTGACCAACCGGCTGTACATCGCCGACTCCGGCCACAACCGCGTGCTGGAAGCAACCCTCGACGGCTCGCTGGTGCGATCGTTCGGGGCCGGAAAGGAGGGCTTCGCCGACGGCGCGCCCGGGGAAGCGGCGTTCCGGCAACCGCACGGGCTCGCGCTCTCGGCGGACCGGCGCACGCTGTATGTAGCCGACACCCGCAACCATGCAGTCCGCGCGATCGACCTCGCTTCGGGCGAAACGAGCACCATCGCCGGGACCGGTGTGCAGCTGCAGCGGCTGCCCGTGGGAGAGGCCTCCGCACGCGAGACCGCGATGGCTTCGCCGTGGGATGTGGCGGTCACGGGCGGGCGGCTCTTCGTATCGATGGCGGGAATCCACCAGATCTGGTCGCTGGACCTGCTAACCGGGCGTATCTCCGTTTTTGCCGGCACCAGCCGCGAAGGCATCGACGACGGCCCCCGGCTGACCATGGCAACGCTGGCACAGCCCTCCGGCCTCGCGACCGACGGGGAGACCCTGTACTGGGTCGACCCCGAATCGAGCGCGCTCCGCCGTGTGCCCGCCGGAGGCGATGGGAATGTGGAGACACTGGTCGGCACGGGGCTGTTCGACTACGGCGACCGCGATGGTCTGGGAAAACAGGCCCAACTGCAGCATCCTCAGGGTGTCGCGCTGCTGAACGAAGCGGTCTACATCGCGGACACGTACAACCACCGCATCCGGGTATACGAGCCGACCTCCCGGGAAGTCGGCACGGCGGCTGGTTCGGAGCGCGGCTGGTCGGACGGTGTGGCGGGGACGGTGAAGTTGGACGAGCCGGGCGGGCTCGCAGCGGCGGGCGGGTTGCTGTACATCGCGGACACAAACAACCACCTGGTGCGGGTGTACGACCCGGGCAACGGGTCGGTTTCGACACTGACGTTGACCAACCTGTCGGCGATCGCCGCGGCGACCCCGGGGCGCGTCACGAGGGTCGACCTGCCGCCGCAGCGTGTGGCCCCCGGGGCGACCAACCTGCGCGTGACCATTTCCTCACCAGCGGACTTTCACCTGAACGGCTCGGCGCCATCGCGTGTTGACCTGGCCGCGTCCAACGATTCGGTCGTAGAGCTGGGGGAGCAGTCGGTGACGTGGTCCTCGGATGAGACTGAGGTCTCGTTCCCGGTACCCGTGGTGTTGGCCGAGGGCCAGGCCGTCCTGACCGCGACTGTTTCCGCGTATTACTGCCGGACCGGCGCGGAAGCCCTGTGCTTCATCGGCATTTTCGAACTCAATACGCCGGTGGAAGTCACGCCTGCGTCGTCGCTATCGGAAATGCACGTGTCGTTCGAGTTGCCGCCGGCAGGGGGTTGAGCGGCGCGGGGGATAGCCTTGCGCGATGCGCTATGATGGCGCTGTACTTTACCTTGGAGGGGAAGCCCCATGGCCGTGCGCGGCTACGTCCTGATCGAAACCGATGTTGGCAAGGCGAAGGCTGTGAGTGCGGCCATCCAGGACTTTACGTACCCCGGTGCGCGGGTGGTGGTCGTAGATACCGTGACGGGGCCGTACGACGTCATCGTGCAGCTCGAAGCGGACGACCTGGACCGCCTGGGCAACGCCATCACCGAGGCCGTGCAAAAGGTGTCGGGCGTGCAGCGCACCACGACCTGTCTGGCTGTCCGCCTGGCCTGACCGAAGGCTTGTATTGTTCCTGAGCGCAGGGCACCCGGCCGGGTGCCCTGCGGCCGTTTGGCCCTGTACGCTGATGGGACCACGAGAACCACGGGCACTCGCCGGGAGCACCGACCGCCCCGGCGACGCCGGAAATGAGGGCAATCAGATGGCCACTGCCTCCGGGATGCTCAGCGTTGACGAGGCCCGCCAACGCATCCTGACGTTCTTCGACCGCCTGCCGGTGGAACGAAAGCCGTTGCTCGATGGGCTGGGCCAGGTACTGGCCGAAGACATCGTCGCCCCGTTCGATGTGCCGCCGCTGGATAACACCGCAATGGACGGGTATGCGGTCCGCGCGGCCGATACCGCGGGCGCCTCGGAATCGGTGCCGGTGGAGCTGCGGGTGGTGGCCGACCTGGCGGCCGGGTACGTGCATGACACGCTGATCGGTCCGGGGGAAGCAGTGCGCATCATGACCGGGGCACCGATGCCGCCAGGAGCCGACGCGGTGGTACCGTTCGAGGAGACCGACGAGCCCCTGCGCGGCCCAAACCAGGCACCGCGGAAAGGGGCGACCGTCCGCATCCTGAAGGCGGCGGACGTCCACGCGAACATCCGCTTCCGGGCCGAGGACGTGCGGGAGGGCACGCCCGTGATCGCGGCGGGCCGGGTGCTGCGGCCTTCGGAGGTTGGCGTGCTGGCCAGCCTTGGGCTGAGCGAGGTGCCGGTCTACCGCCGTCCTGTGGTCGCCATCCTGTCGACAGGCGATGAGATCACGGAGCCCGGGCAGCCGCTGCTCCCGGGCCGGATCTACGACTCGAACGCTCATAGCGTCGCGGCCATGGTGAAGAAGTACGGAGGCGTCCCCCGGCTGCTCGGTATCGCGAAGGACACGGTTGAAGACTTGACGCGCAAGATCCACGAAGGGCTGGACGCGGACATGCTGGTCACGAGCGCCGGCGTATCCCGGGGCGACTTCGACGTGGTGAAGGATGTGCTGGCGCGCGAAGGAGCCATCGATTTCTGGACCGTGCGGATGAAGCCGGGGAAGCCCCTGGCGTTTGGGGCATTCACGGCGCCCGATGGCCGGCGCGTGGGGCACCTTGGCCTGCCCGGAAACCCGGTCAGCTCGATGGTGTCGTTCGAACTGTTCGGGCGGCCCGCGATCTTCAGGATGCTCGGGCGAAGCGATTGGGAGCGGCCCATCGTCCGGGCGATCACCCGCGACCGCGTGGTGAACGCGGACGGGCGCCGATTCTTCGCCCGCTGCATCGTCACCCGCGGTGAGGACGGGCGCTGGTACGCGGACCTGACGGGCCCGCAGGGATCGGGCATCCTCACGAGCATGAGCGCAGCGAACGGGCTTACCGTGATCCCTGAGGACCTGCCGGCGGCGAACCCTGGCGACGAGATCGACGTGATGATGCTCGACTGGGAACACGCGCCGTAGCGTCAGGCCAGGCGTTCGCCGTACTGGCGGGCGAAGTAGCCGCCGAAGTCTTCGCCGGCCGCCGGGGCCCAGGTTTCGGCGTTCTCGGCGTACCAGCGCACCGTGGCGGCGAGGCCTTCTTCGAACCGGACCCGCGGTGACCAGCCCATCGTGCGCAGCCGCGATGAATCGAGTGCGTAGCGGCGGTCGTGGCCCGGGCGGTCCTTTACCGGGCGGACGAGGTCGAGGGGCCGCTCGGTGAGGGCGCAGATCTGGCGGGCGACGTGGATGTTCGCGACGCGTTCGCCCGAGCCAACGTGGACCGCCTGGACTCCAGGCCCCGCGGAGATCTGGCGAATGACCACCCGGACGGCCTCGACGAGGTCCGCGACGAAGAGCCACTCGCGTTCCTGAAGCCCGTCGCCGTAGAGCGGCATGAGCTCGCCGGCCATCGCCCGGGTGGTGAAGAGCGGGATGAACTTCTCCAGGTGCTGGTTGGGGCCATAGACGTTGCAGCAGCGGATGACTGTGGCCGGCATCGCGTAGGTCTCGGAGTAGGCACGGATCATGAGCTCGGCCGCGGCCTTGCTGGCTGAGTACGGAGAACTGGGTGCAAACGGGGAGTCCTCGGTTGCCTCGGTGGGGGCCGGGAGCGAGCCGAAGACTTCGTCCGTCGACATATGGACCAGAACGACGCCGGGGCGATCCCTGACCGCTTCCAAGAGAGACACGACACCTTCGACATCGGTGCGGACGAACACGCCAGGATCGAGAAGGGAGCGGTCGACGTGGGTTTCGGCGGCGAAATTGAGGACGATATCCACCCCCTCGGAGAGTTGGCGGACGAGGGCCGAGTCGCAGATGTCGCCCTGGACCATGGTGAGCGCGGGGTGCGCGGCATCGTGGCCGAGGTTGGCCGGGTTCGACGCGTAGGTGAGCTTGTCGAGGTTGGTCACCTGCCAGCCATCGGCAAGAAGCCCACGGACGACATGGCTGCCAATGAAGCCGCACCCTCCCGTGACGAGCGCTTTCACCCGCCAGCCTCGAAGCGGGAGTGGTCGCCGAGTGTGAGACAAGCGCCCGCGGGAGCGCCGGCGACCAGCGCGAAGCGGCCAATCATCGAGTCGCGGACGCCGGGCGAGGACCGGACCACGGACTGCTCCATGAGGATTGTGTTGGCGAGGGTACTGTCCGTTATCTCGCAGCCGTCGCCGATCGCGGTATAGGGGCCGATGGCGCAGCGGGAGAGGCGGGCACCGGCACCGATGACGACCGGGCCTCGGACCGTGCACGCATCGAGCAACGCGCCGGGACCGACCCTGACCATCCCTTCGACGGTGCTTGCAGAGACCGTGGCCGAAGGGTCGATGTGAGCGGCGAAGGTATCGAGCACGGTGCGGTTCGCAGCCAGGATGTCCTCCATCTTTCCCGTGTCGATCCAGTGCTCGGTGGTCACGGAGGTATCGACGCGGAGGCCCCGGTCGAGGAGGCCGTTGATCGCGTCAGCGATTTCGAGCTCGCCGCGAGCGCTCGGGGATTGGTGGGCGATGACGTCGAACACCGGTGGCCGGAATGCATAGACGCCGATGACGGCCAGGTTCGAGGGCGGTTCTGCGGGCTTCTCGACGACGCCCACCAGGCGTTCGCCTTGGATGACAGCAACGCCGAAGGCGCGAGGGTCGGCGACTTCCTTCAACACGACCGAGGCGGCGGCGCCAGACTGGCGAAATGCCTGCACAAACCCTGTGACGCCCCCGATGAGGACGTTATCGCCCAGGTAGAGGACGAAACTGTCGCCGCCAACGAAATCACGGCACATGCCGGCGGCGTGGGCGATGCCGAGGGGCGCCGGCTGGCGCACGTAGGTGAAGCGGGCGCCGAACGTGGTGCCATCGCCCATGGCCGCGCGGATCTGGGATTCGGTCTCGCCGACGACAAGCGCGATCTCGGTAATCCCGGCCTCGACCAGCTGGCGGACCGGGAAGTGGAGGACCGGCGTGTTCGCGACCGGCACGAGCTGCTTCGCGCCGGAGTAGGTAAACGGGCGGAGGCGGCTGCCAACCCCTCCGGCGAGCACGATGCCCTTCATGAGGCGGGATTATAGGTCGCAGCTTCTCTAGGATCGCCCGAATGCATGTGCCGCCAATCCGGGTCTTCTTGAACGCGTCGTCGCTCCCGGAGCGGCCAGCCGGGGCGGGTGTGTACACGCTGGAACTGGCGGCGGCGCTGGCGGCCCACGCGGGGGTGGATGTTGTGGCGGCCTCGCCGCGGCCGCTCGGCGGCTGCGGGCATGTGGCGGTGCCCGCCGGCGGGCCCGGGCAGCGGTTCGCGTGGGAGCTTCGAGCACTCGGCGAGGCTGTCGAACGGGCCGATGCCGACGTGTACCACGGCACGCACTTCTACACACCACGCACACTGCCGGCTCCCCGGGTGGCGACCATCCACGACCTGACGTTCTTCCGGCTGCCCCGGCGGTACGGGTTCGGGCATCGCCAGTACTACCGCGCCATCGCGCGCACCACGCGCTGGGCCGAGCGGGTCATCGTGCCATCGCGGGCCGTGGCGACCGATGCCGTGCGGTACCTGGGCCTGGCGCCGCACCGCATCCGCGTGATACCGGAGGCACCGCGCGCGGGCTTGCACCCGGCCCGGGCCGACGAGGTTAGCGCCCTGCGGAAGAGCCTCGATCTGGAGCAGCCGTACCTGCTGTGCCTGGGTACCGCCGAGCCGGGCAAGCGCGCCGTTGACGCCATTCGGGCCCTGCCGCTGGTGCGGGAGCGCCACCCGGGAGTTGTCCTGGCGCTGGCGGGCAACCCGGGCAGCCTCTCCAACGCGCTCGCCGCCGAGGCGCTGCGCGCTGGCGTGGCCGGGGCGGTGAAGTTCCTCGGATACGTGCCTGACGATGACCTGGCGGCGCTGCTCACCGGGGCGGAAGCTCTCGTGTTCCCCTCGCTGTTCGAAGGGTTTGGGCTGCCGCCGATCGAGGCCATGGCGTGCGGGACGCCGGTCATCGCGACGCAGGTGCCGGCGATGGACGAGGTGCTGGCTGGCGCGGCGCTGTTCGTACCACCCCGCGATCCCGCCGCCATCGCGCGGGCTGCCCGCGAACTCCTCGGCAGCCCGGCCCGGCGCGCCGAAGTGTCCGCGATGTCCTCACGGTTGGCGGCGACGTACTCCTGGGAACGGGTTGCCGGGGAGACGCTCGCCGTCTACCGGGAGCTGGTCCCGTGATACCTGGCATCGTGATTGTCACGTTCCACTGCCGCGACCTGGCGCTGACGTGCCTGGAGTCGGTCGCGAACCACGCGCCCGCCGCGTTGCCGCAGACCGTGGTGGTGGATAACGACTCGCGAGACGGCACGGCGGAGGCCATCCGCCAGGCATTCCCCGTGGTGAGCATTATCGAGAACCAGCGGAACGTCGGGTTTGCCACGGCCGTAAACATGGGATTGGCAGCGCTGGCGGGAGAGCAGGTCATCTGCCTGTTGAACCCGGACAGCGTGTTGCTCGACGGAAATATCACGGAGGCGGCGAGGTACCTCGACGAACACCCCGGGATCGGCGTCATGGGCGGGCGGATCGTGAACGAGGACGGGTCGTTGCAGCCGAGTGCGCGGGCCTTCCCTTCGCATTTGAACGCCTTCTTCAACCGGCATTCGCTGACAACAAAGCTGTTCCCGGGGAACCGTTGGTCGAGCCGCTACCTCATGACCGGCTGGGGCCACGACGAGGTGCGCGAGGTGGACTGGGTCTCCGGTGCGTTCATGCTGATTCATCAGCGTGCGATCGACGCCGCCGGGACGCTGGACGAGGGATACTTCTTCAGCATCGAAGACGTTGACTACTGCCGGCGGGTGCGGGACGCGGGGCTCGCGGTGGTTTACTACCCATTGGCGAGCGTGCGTCACCGGGTGGGGGGGAGTTCGCGGCACGCGGTATACCGGGCGATGGCAGCCCACCACCGCGGGATGTGGCGGTACTACCGGCGGCACATGCGCGGAAACCTCGGTCTCGACGTGCTCACCGGGATCGCGATCCTCGGTCGGCTGGGCATCCACGCAGTGTCCTATGCGCTGCGGACTGCGAAGAACCGGCTCCTGGGGCGCCCGAACCCGTAGGCGGGCGGGTCAGCCCACGTGCCGGTTACGGTTGCGGGCTTCGCGGTAGGCATCGGCGAAATCCTTGGCCTCGCCGTTGGGGTAGTAGTCGCGCACGAGCTGCTCGCGGAGGTTGCGGGGGTCCGCTGCCATGGCGGCACGGTGACCGGGCGCGGAGCGGGGCCGTTCGGTGACGACATCTCCACCAGCGAGGCTCAGGAACTCGAGCGGACCCCGGTAGCGAGAGACGTCGTACTCAAGCGCGCTCACCTCGACGCCGACGTAATGGGGGACTTTGACTTTCGCAGTCGACTTCAGGGGCCGGTTACTGACGGCCAGCGTGAGGCGATCGCCGAAGAGGGCTGCCTGGCGGCCGCTGCACTGGAGGAGGATGACAGCGAACCGCGCCTCATCGAGGCGGGCGAGAAAATCGCTTGCGCGGGTGACGCGGCGAAGGGTCTCGGCCACGTGATGGACGGCCTGGTTCGCGGTGCCTGCGCCCCAGGATCCCTTGAGCTCGTCGAACTGGTTGATCCGGACGATTGCGAGGGTGAGGGCGTGGGAGTAGCGCTGGGAACGGGCGATATCGCGGGAGAGCGTGTCTATCAGGTGCTGGCGCGTGGGGAGGCGGGTCTCGGCATCGACAAGCGGGGCCCGCAGGACGTCGTCATCGCTGGTGGAGCCGCTGGAGAGCGACGTGAGGCCCCGGTAGAGGAACGCCCCAAGGCCGCCGGTGGCGACGATCATGAGGATGCCGATGTTGCCTGAATACCTGACGGCGACGACCAGCTCGGCCAGCAGGAGGATGGCGGCGAGCGCGAGCGCCGCGCGGCGCATGACGGCTACCCGGCCGCTTTCGCCGGCGGGCCAGGCTGTTCGAACACGAAGCCACCGCAGCAGGACTGTGTTCATGCTCTCCGGACCAGTGAGGTACGCGTGAGCGTTCGCGGGGATTATCGACGATGGCAGGGGCGGTGAGGGTCGAGGAGGGGTGGATACACGTGTAAGTCGCGTGACGTAATGGTGGATGGTGCCATTGCGGGCGCGGGGGGAGCGGGTGTAGCGTAGAGCGCGACAATTTCATAGCTGTTCGGGATCGCTGGGGGTGCCCTCGCCGGGCTGAGATCAGACCCCTTGAACCTGACCACGTTCATACGTGCGGAGGAAAGCGATTCGGATGCCGAGCACTTGATGCGAGGAGTCCGGGCTTTCCGGGCTCCTTTTTGTTGCCCGGGAGGCGCCCCTGGAGAACCCGGCGGCGGAAGGACAGTCTGGTGCGTATCCGCATCCCCATCCTCATCGGGCTCATCGCAGCCATAAGCCTCCTCGCCTCCGCATGCGGCGGTGACGAGGGCGAAAAGACCATCACCGTGGTCACGCATGATTCTTTCAACCTGAGCGAAGACCTGATCCGGCAGTTCGAAGAGGAGCACAACGCCACAGTGAAGCTGCTTCCCAAGGGCGACGCCGGGTCGATGACGACCAGCCTTGTGCTGACCAAGGATCGCCCGGAAGGTGATGTCGCCTTCGGCGTCGACAACACATTCCTTTCGCGAGCGCTCGACGCGGGCGTGTTCGAGAAGTACGAGTCCCCTCTGCTGGAGAAGGTACCCGCGCAGTTCCGCGGGGAGGGTGAGGGGTTCGTCACGCCAATCGACTACGGATATGTGAACTTCAACTACGACATCGCAGCGCTGAATGCGAAGGGGATCGAGCCGCCGAAGAGCCTCGAAGACCTCACGACGGCCAAGTACCGCGGGATGACGGTGGTTGAAAACCCGGCCTCATCCTCGCCCGGGCTGGCGTTTCTTGTCGCGACGGTGGCGTACTTCGGCGAGGACGGCTACCTGGACTGGTGGAGCGACATGCGCGCGAACGGCCTGGTGGTGGTCGACGGCTGGGAGACGGCGTACTACACGAACTTCTCGCTGCAGGGCGGGGAGCAGCCGATCGTCCTGAGCTATGCCACCAGCCCGGCATTCGAGCAGCTGTTCGCCGACCCGCCCCGGGAGGACGCTCCCACGGCCAACATCCTGCCGCCGGGAGGCGTGTTCCGGCAGATTGAGTACGCGGGCATCCTGAAAGGCACGAAGCAGCGGGACCTCGCCCGGAAGTTCATCGACTTCCTGTTGAGCGTGCCGGTGCAGGAAGACATTCCGGGGCAGATGGCTGTCTTCCCGGTGAACGAGGACGCCGCGGTGCCCGAGGCATTCCAGAAGTTCTCCGAGGTGACGGTGCCGGTGGCGGAAGTGAGCGCGGCCGACATCGCGGCGAACCGGCAGAAGTGGATCGACGAGTGGACGAAGGCGGTGCTCCGCTGAGCGTGGCCTTGCGGGAACGGCGGACGGCGCTGGCGCTGCTCGCGCCGGCGCTGCTCTTTCTCGCGGTGTTCCTTGCCTATCCGCTCCAGGGGATCCTGCGGGAGTCGTTCGCCCGGGAAGGGGGCTTGGGCCCGCTGACCGAAGACACGTACTTCGTTGAGCGGGCGTGGTTCACGGCGTGGCAGGCAACCGTCTCGGCCGTACTGACGCTCGTGCTGGCGCTGCCCGTCGCGTACGTGCTCGCCTGTTACGAATTCCGGGGGAAGGCGGCGCTCGAAGCGCTCATCACCGTGCCATTCGTGCTGCCCACGATCGTCGTTGCGGTGGCGTTTACGGCGCTCCTGGGGCCGCAGGGCGTGGTGAACGATGCGCTCCGTTCCGTCTTCGGCCTGGACGAACCGCCAGTCCGGCTGCTGAACACGATCTGGGCGATCCTGATCGCCCACGTGTTCTACAACGTCGCGCTCGCGGCACGCATCGTCTCCGTGTCGTGGGCGCGGCTCGACACCCGGCTGGAGGACGCGGCGGCGATGCTCGGGGCGGGAAAGACGACGACGTTCCTGCGCGTGACTCTGCCGCTGCTCCGCACGCCGATCCTGGCCGCTGCCTCGCTGGTATTCCTTTTCTGCTTTACGAGCTTTGGCGTGGTGCTCATCCTTGGCGGTCCGCAGTACGCCACGCTGGAGACCGAGATCTACCGTGAGACGCTGTTCCTCTTCCGGCTTCCGGTGGCGGCGACCCTGGCGGCCGTGCAGCTGGTCGCGACGTTCGCGGCGATGTGGGTCAATGCGGCCCTGCAACGACAGACGGCGCAGCCTGGCGCCACGCGGCGCCGGGCACTGCCGTGGACGCGGAGACGGGGCATCGCGGTTGGAGCGATCGTGAGCACCATCGCGGTGGTGACTATCGTGCCGCTGGCGGCGCTGGCCGAGCGATCGGTGCACGGCAGCGCGGGCTACACGCTGGAGTACTATCGGCAGCTGGACGACAACGCCCGGCAGCAGGTGCTGTTCGTGGCGCCGATCACGGCAGTGCGGAACTCGGTGAGCTTTGGCCTGCTGACGATGCTGATCGCGGTGCCGCTCGGCACGCTGGCGGCCCATGGCGCGGTGCGGCTGCGATCCTCGCTTGCGGAAGCGGTAGTCCAGCTGCCGCTGGGCGTTTCGGCGGTGACACTGGGGCTGGGGTTCTTGATCACGCTCAACCGGCCGCCGCTGGACCTTCGCGGGAGCCCGGCGATGGTGGTCATCGCGCATTCGCTCGTGGCGATGCCGTTTGTCGCCCGGGCGGTCGCGGCGCAGCTGAGGTCGCTGGACCCGCGGCTGCGGGAGGCGGCGGCGATGCTGGGAGCGAACCCGCTGCGGGCGTTCATCGCCATCGACCTGCCGCTGACATGGCGGTCGATGCTGGCTGGCGGCGTGTTCGCGTTCGCGATCTCGATGGGGGAATTCGGGGCGACGCTGCTGATTGCGCGGCCCGAATACCCAACCATCCCGCTCGCGATCTTCCGGTACCTGGGCCAGCCGGGAGCGGTGAACTATGGCCAGGCCCTGGCGATGGCGACCATCCTGATGGCGGTGACGGCCGCCGGGTTCTTCCTCATCGACCGGCTGCGCTACCGTGAGTACGGAGGGTTCTAGCGTGCACGAGCCGGGATGGGATGGGCGCCGTGGCTGACGGACTTGAAGTGCGCAACGTGGAGTTTCGCGCCGGGGAGGCCCACATCCTGCGGAGCGCGAGCCTGGTGGTAAGGCCCGGAAAGACGGTCGCTCTTTTGGGCCCGAGCGGATGCGGAAAGACGACGCTGCTGCGGGTGATCGCGGGGCTTGAACGGCCGAGCGCCGGACAGGTTGTGTTCGACGGTGTGGACGTGGTGGGCATCCCACCGCATCGGCGGGGGTTTGGACTCATGTTCCAGGATCACGCCCTCTTCCCACACATGAATGTCGAGCGGAACGTCGATTTCGGCTTGCGCCGGCTTGGATGGGGCGGCGAACGTCGCACGCGGCGCGTGGACGAGCTGTTGGAGACGGTGGGGCTCGGTGGGTTCGGCGGGCGGGAACTCGACGGACTCTCGGGCGGCGAGCGGCAGCGGGTCGCACTCGCGCGGGCCCTGGCGCCGGAACCGCGGCTCCTGATGCTCGACGAACCGCTCGGGTCGCTCGATCGGGGGCTGCGCGAGCACCTGGTGGTTGAACTCCGGGGGATCCTGCGCCGGCTGGCGATCCCGGCTATTTATGTCACACACGACCAATTTGAAGCATTCGCCGTGGCGGACGAGCTCGCCATCATGCGGGAGGGGCGCGTCGTGCGCGTGGGGGACCCGGCGGAGGTCCACGGCGATCCGCGAACCGAGTTTGTGGCGCGGTTCCTCGGCATGGAGAACCTCGTCGCCGGCGTCCGGGATGGGCGCGGGATGGTTGAGACGGCGGCGGGGGTGTTCGGGCCGTGCGGCGGCGCTCAAGGGCCGGTCCGGCTCCTCCTGCGGTCCGAGGGCTCGTCGGTGGTCGAGGCCGAAGGCCCGAACGTTGTCCGCGGTGTGGTTGTGGCCCGTGTGTTCCTGGGCGGGCTGACGCGGCTGGTGATCGATTCGGCTGCTGGCCGCCTCGAGTTCCCGCTCCAGACGCCTCCGGCCGGAGTGAGCGAGGGGCAGGAGGTCCGGGTGCGGGTGGAGCAGGTACAGGCCCTGGCGGCTGAAGATGCGGACCCGGACCAGGCGCGCTGACGACGGGGCGCGTTACTGCCCTCCGCCCGCGATTCCCATGGCCTCCGCCTCGACACCGTGGCCGGCGGTAATCTGCGGGACGACCGGCGCGCTGCGGCTGCCTTTTTCGGCGACGCGATACACGAGGCCCCGGCCGCTGGCGAGTTTCCACTGCGCGTGGAGCGCGGGGAGGCTCGCGAAGAAGAAGGTGATGACGGCCATGAGGGGCCACATCAAGAGGCCGGTGACGTATGTCCACCGCGAGACGTAGGCCGGGCGCTTGCCTCGCTGGATGAGCTCGAGGCCGATCATGGTGAGGAGCGGGAAGATACACAGGGCGATCAGCACGCCCGGGAGGTTGAGCCACATCGTGGGCTCGACCAGGCCGGTACGGTCGAAGTTGTCCCAGCTCGAAACGTCGATGAGCTTTTCCGGGTGCCACCCGGGCCCGGGGACGGGGTAGCGGTGGGTCCACCACCGTGGCAGAGGGGCGCCCATGCTGCCCGCCATCTTCGATGGCAGGAGCAGGCCGAGCGTGACGATGTACCACTGGGCGGCCCAGAGCACATGGACCTTGGTTACGGCCGCCGCCAGGAGGAGCTTACGCGGCCATCGGAGGGGTGACCCGAGGTTGAAGGCACCGCGCCAGGCGTAGGGGATGTCGCTGGCGCCCCAGGCATGGCGGACGCTCTGGGCGTAGTGGGCCTTCAACGTCTTCCAGTAGCCATCGGTGAGGACACAGTCGTTGCCAAGTGGAAGGAACAACGACTCGACATGCACGCGGTCGCCAAGGGAATAGGAGCACTTGAGGAACAGGTGCCAGTCCTCGGGGATGACTTCTTCGTCCCAGTAGTCGACTTCGTTGAGCATCTGCCAGCTGAGGGAGTAGCAGCTGGTCGGGAACTTCACGCTGCCAGGGAGGAGCAGGTTCGAGAGGCGGTTGATGCCCGAGAGTCCATCGGGGATGCGGAGGGGCGCCGGGATATCCCAGATGTTGTTGCTGTTGAAGATGGTGGGCTGCCAGAAAGTGCGGTAACGGTCGCGCGCGGTGAGGAAGAGGTAGTTGAGCGCCTCGAAGTGGTTCGGATGGAAAACCGCGTCGGCGTCGCAACTTGTGACGGTGTAGCGACGGATGTCCTGGCCGCCGTCATCGATCAGGTGGAGGTAAGCTTCGCGGGCTGCCCATGCCTCGTTGGAACCCTTGCCGGGCGTTTCGTTGGGGAGCCCTTCGGGGTGGAAGGTGGCGAACATGTTGGCGAAGCGGGGCCGGTAGCGGGCAACCAGGCGCGCCGCCTTCTCGGCAGCGCCGGCCTCGCGGGCTTCCATGGCCATGACCACGACGAGCTGGCTGGCGTTGGCCTGGGCCGCGAGCGAGTCGAGCGTTCGGCTGAGGCCGGACTCGCTTTCTTTGTAGTTGGGGATGATGACCATGTGCCGGGGCCAGTCCCAGGCTTCGGCTGCCTGGCGATGGGCGTGACCGGCGGCGTACCGGGCTACCCAGTCAGTCTGCTTCCAGCGTCTGATGCGGGAGAGTCCGTAGACGCAGGCGATGGCAACCGAATACGAACGGAAAAACCAGTAGACGAAGAACGCCAGGCTCAGGATGGCGAAGGGCACGGGCGCGTAGAAGGGCCCCCAGAAGATGAAGCTGATGAGGAGGAGGGAGAGGGAGAGGGGGATGAGGTTCCACACTCGTTCGCCGATCGCCGACGGTGCATACACCGCGAGTTCGGGAGGCGGGAGGGTGTGGGACCGCGCCGGAGGGGAAACGCGAGCCCGGAGGGCCATTCGAGGAGGCCTCATGTCGAGGTCTTCCCACGCCGCCGAGGTTAGCTGCCGGGCTACGGCCGGAGATAGCCGTTTCGCCGTCGTGGGCCTCCCGTGGAGGTCACCATGGCGAATTCGCCCCGAAAACTGGGTCCCCCGTCCCGCGGAAGCGGGCTAGGCGTCGCGAACTGCTTCGCTGCGGGGCATCGTTCCTCTACCGGGGCCAAGCGTCAAGGTGCAGGACAAGTCACCTTTTCCCGCGGTAGATTGAGGGAGCTCATGACAAAACCATTACAAACTCGCGAAGCGCTCCTCGGAGATCTGCGGGAGATCTCCTTCAGTTTCGATTCGGCGGGCGAAACAGTACCCGGCCTCGCCTACCTGCCCACCGGTGCCAACGACCCGATGCCACTGGTCCTCATCCAGCATCCTGGCATGGGCAGCAAGGAAGACTACTTCGTCGCCGAGGTGGGACGCGGCTGGGCAAAGCGCGGCTGGATCTGCGTTGGACTCGATGCACCACTGCACGGCGAGCGCACAACCCACGACCCGATGTCGCTGTTCCGGCAGCCGGAGCGCCACGCGGCGATCCGGGCGCAATTCGCCGCCGAAGTTTCCGCGATGCTGGACCTGCTTGGGGCGGCCCTGCCGGTGGATATGGCCCGGCTCGGGTTCGTTGGCTACTCGCTGGGAAGCATGCTGGGGATCCCCGCAGTTGCACGAGACGGCCGGTTCAAGGCGGCCGCGTTCTGCCTGGTGGGCGAGGGGGGGCTTGTTGGCCGCATCGAGGGTCCCGAGGCCGATGTCCCAAGGCTGGGGTCGGTCGCCGTGCGGATCGTGGGCAAGCTCCAGGACGAGCTGATCCCACGCGAACGGACGGAGGCGCTTTACGACGCAATCCCGGGGGAGAAGGACATTCGGTGGCTGCCGGGGGGACACTTCGAGATCGGACCCGACGTCATCCGGGCGGCGGAGGAGTGGCTCCGGGCGAAGCTGTAAGCCATCACAGCATCTCAGACGGGTCAAGCAGCAGGACTATACCGGACAGTACCTGGGCGAGACGGGCGCGGCCGAGTTGGCCAATCCTTTCGTCCAGGTCCGTGCGGTCGCGGGCGCTTAGACCTGAGACAACCACGACGCTTTCGCGTGAGAGGCCAGCCTCACCGTCGCCGAGGCGAACGTTGCCGGGGGCCCGGGCGAGGCGCAGGTTCGTTGTGAGTGGGCACATCAGCACGGTTCGAATGGCCGTGGCGTTCGTCCGGTTGTTCTGGACGACCAGCCACGGGCGCCGGTACCCGGGCTCTGAGCCTCGCGGTTCCGAGTCGTCTATCCACCAGAGCTCGCCCTGCTTCAGTTCGTCTCCCACGGCAGGGGCTCCATGGCAGCAAGGCGGCGGTGCATCTGCCGGCCGGCGACGCGAAGTGGGCCGAGTTCATCCTCGATCTCAGCCTCCGTGAGCCCAGACCACGCTTCATCCATCTGGCGCACGAACTCGGCCGCGTCGAGCTTCTCGAAATACGCCGCGAGTGCGCGCGCCACGACTGTGCTCCTTGGCAACTCGTGTTCATCGGCATACTGCCGAAGACGCCCGAAGATTTCGTCCGGAAGCGAGATGGCAAGCTTCGTATGACTCATGGTATGACCAATCCTCCTGCCAGAGGCTACCACGGAGCGAACCCGGACGCCCGGGCGGTCCGCCGCTATACTCGGCCCACATTTTCAGTGAAATCGCGAGGGACCCCATCCATGGGAAACATGATCGACGGCGGCGAAATCATCGCGCGCATGATCAAGCAGGAGGGCATCGGCCACATCTTCACCCTCTCGGGCGGCCACGTGCAGAACATCTATGAGGGCTGCCTGAACAACGACATCGGGATCGTCGACACGCGGCACGAGCAGTCCGCCGGGCACGCGGCGGACGGGTATTCGCGCATCACCTTCAAGCCGGGGGTGGCGGTGGTGACGGCCGGGCCGGGCGTGACCGACGTCGTGACGGCGGTCGCGAATGCGTACCAGGCATCGAGCCCGATGGTGGTCATCGGCGGCCGCTCGCCGCTGCGCCAGTACGACATGGGGTCGCTGCAGGACATCGAGCTGGGCATGGTGATGCAGCCGATCACGAAGTGGTCGCAGACGGTGTACGAGACGCGGCGGCTGCCGTACTACATGGCGATGGCGTTCCGCGAGGCGATGACGGGCCGCTTCGGCCCGACGTTCCTCCAGGTACCCTCGGACGTGCTGTTCGGGCGGGTGGACGAAGACTCGGTGGAGTGGCCAACGGCCTACCGCCCGACGGGCGAAATCATGGGCGACCCGAACCTGATCAAGCAGGCGGCGGAGATGATCAACAAGGCGGCGAAGCCGATGATCATGGCCGGGTCCGGCGTGTTCTGGCACCGCGCCCACAAGGAGCTCGCGGAGTTCGCCAAAGCGGCGGACGTCCCGGTGTATACGAACGCGATGGGCCGCGGGACCCTGCGGCAGGACAACCCGAACTTCTTCTCGCTTTCGCGGAAGCCGGCATTCGCCCAGGCGGACGTCATCGTCATCCTGGGGACGCCGATCGACTTCCGGCTGAAGTACGGGCGGCCCCCGGCCTGGAACCCCGAGGCGAAGATCATCCAGATTGACATCGACCCGCGTGACATCGGCCGCAACAGGGACTTCGCGATTGGCATCGAGGCGAACATCCGCCAGGCACTGCTGCAACTCACCGGCGAAATCGGCAAGGGCAACCACTCTGAATGGATGCAGCACCTGCGCGGGCTCGAGGGCCAGGCGGATGCCCAGCGCGAGGTGTTCATGAACTCGGATAGCGTACCGATCCACCCGCTCCGGCTCTGCAAGGAGATCGCGGAGTTCGTCGACGACGACACGATCGTGGTCGGGGACGGCGGCGACATCGTGGCGCTCGCTGCCGGCGTTCTGCCCGTGAACAACCCGGGGCAGTGGATGGACCCGGGCCCGTTCGGGACCCTGGGCGTGGGGACCGGCTTCTGCATGGCTGCGAGCGTGGCCGCGCCGGACAAGAAGGTGTTGATGGTGAACGGGGACGGCACCTTCGGGCTGAACGGGTTCGACTTCGACACGTTCGTGCGGTTCAAGATGCCGATCGTCTCGGTGGTCGGGAATGACCGCTGTTGGCACCAGATTTATGTCGGGCAGAAGGCCCAGTACGGCCCGGGCCGGACGCCAGCGACCGTGCTCGGAGACAACGCGCGCTACGACAAGGTCGTGGAGGGCCTGGGCGGGCACGGGGAGTTCGTGGAGCACCCGGAGCAGATCAAGGCAGCGATCGAGCGGGCGTTCAACAGCGGCAAGCCAGCCTGCGTGAACGTGCTGATGGACCCCGAGCCCGCCGGAGTGAAGGGCGGCTACGAGTTCAAGTAGCCCGAGATGCCCAACCGTCCGCTCAGAGCGTGGCTACCGGTTCTTCTTCTACTCTGACGAGGGGAGCCCAAGGGAGCCGCGCCACGTTCATGTGGCCCGTGGCGCCGGTACCGCAAAGTCTGGCTCGATCCGGAGCCCGAGCTCGACCGGGCCTCCGGACTATCGGCCCGCGAACTCCAGCAGGCGATGAGGATTATCATGGACCGTGCGGAGGACTTCCGGAGGGCATGGGATGAGCATTCCCGTCGCTGAACCCCTGGCGAGCAACGTCTGGTGCGACGAGGACCGTCTGTGGGTGGAGCTTGCGGACGGCAGGATCGTCGGGGTGCCCCTGAGGCACTTCCCGCGACTGCTGCGGGGCACGCCGGAGGCGCGCTCCCGATGGGAACTCATCGCACCAGGGGAGGGCATTCACTGGCCGGAGCTTGATGAGGACATCAGCGTCGCGGGGCTGCTTGCGGGTGCCCGCGATAACACCAATTGGGGCCGGGAGCACGGATCGGGGGACTAGCCATGCAGTTCATCACGTCTGAACTCGACCACCACGTTGCGACGATCACGCTCAACCGGCCGGAGGTGATGAACGCCCTCAACCGCGAGATGTACGCGGAACTCGAACAGGCGTTCCGGGACGCCCACCGCGACCCGGAAGTGCGTTGTGTGGTGCTGACGGGCGCAGGGCGGGCGTTCTGTTCGGGCGACGACGTCAAGCAGATCATGCTCGGGGAGCAGCGGGACGAGATCGTCACGCGCCTTCGGGACGTGCGGCCGCGGCCCACACCGGCGGCGGCCGCGGTGCTCGAATGCGATAAGCCGGTCATCGCGGCCGTCAACGGGCCCGCGGTCGGGTGGGGGATGGACCTCACCCTGTTCTGCGACATCCGGATCGCCTCGGAGAACGCGAAGTTCGGCGAGCTGTTCATCAAGCGTGGGCTGGTGGCCGACATAGGCGGCCTGTGGCGGTTGCCGCGCGTGGTAGGGCCCTCGAAAGCGGCGGAGTTGCTGTTCACCGGCGACGTCATCGACGCACGGGAAGCGGAACGGATCGGGCTCGTCTCGCGGGTCGTGGCGCCGGACGATCTGCTCGCGGCCGCGATGGAGGTCGCGCGGACGATCGCGGCGAACCCGCCCATCGCCATGCGCTACATGAAGGAGGGCCTGCGCAAGTCGGCGCATGCTTCCATGCAAGAGATGGGCGAGTACGTTGGGAATTCACTCGCGTACCTCTTTACCACCGAAGACCACAAAGAGGGCGCGCTGAGCTTCGTCGAGCGGCGCGAGCCAGTCTTCCGGGGGCGCTAGGGAACTTTCGGGTCGTCCCGGTCGTTCCATAGGAAGCGACCTGGAGGTTGGAACGATGCATCGGGCACTCTTTGCATTGCTGCTCCTGGCGTGTGGCGCACTCGGCGGGCTCGCGGCAGGAGGGCCGTCTCAGGCCTCTGCCTGCTCAATCGTCCCGCCTTCAACCGCGACCATCGGCCTGGCCGTGGCAAGGTCGCCCGTCATCGCCATAGGCCGAATCAGCGAGTCGGCGCGGCGCGAAGCGACCTTTATCGTGGAAGAGAACCTCCAGGGCAGCACCAGGGGCGAGTCCTTCCGGATCGACAACCGCGGCACCTACACCGCGGTAGCCTGCAGCCCCTACGAGGAGCCGTTCCGCGAGGGCTACCGGTTCGCGAAGGGCGAACGGTATGTGATGTTCCTCGAGGAAGAGGTCGATGGACTGTGGCAGGTCGGGTATCTCGGGCTCGCGGCGTTCCCTGCGCCGGACCGCGACGATGAGAAGTTGCGCACCGACTGGTACGCGAGGCCGGGCGGAGTGTTCGACCTGACGCTCGGCGGCATCCGCGAGCTAGTCGGCCAGAGCGACAGTCCCCCGGTGCCGCCCACCGGGATTACCACGGCGAAACAGCCGGGGGAGCACCCCGGGGGAGATGGGAACGACCAGACCGGCACCGCAACCGCGCTGGAACCGGACGGAGACAGGCGCGCCACCGTGTGGGCGCTGGCTGGTGCGGGTGTGCTGGCAGCCGGGGCGGCGGCATTCTGGAGCGCGAGACGATTCAGGCGCGGCCGTTGATGTATTCGGTCATCGCCCGGATGTGATCTTCCTGGTTGATGGTGACCCAGCGGAGCAGGTCGCCGATGGAGATCATGCCGACCACCTCATCCCCGTCGACGACGGGAAGGTGGCGCAGGCGGCGCTCAGTCATGAGGCGCATGGCGTCCTCCACGTGCCAGGCGGGGTCGATAATCGCGATATCGCGAGTCATGACCTCCCCAACCCGCGTGAGGGCCGGGTCGCGGTCGACATCGACGACGCGGCGGAGGATGTCGCGTTCGGTGAAGATGCCGGCGGGCCGGCGTTCGCCCATGACAAGGAGGGAGCCAACGCCCTTCTCGTTCATTTCGCGCACTGCCTCCGAAACGGTGGCGGTGCGAGGGATGGTATAGACCTGGCGGCCTTTTTCGGCGAGCACGCTACTGACGAATCCGTACACAACCACACCTCCTGCTGCTTCGCGTATGACCAGTATAGGGGGCTGTCAAGGCACCCGGTGTTTTGCGCATCACGCGAGGTCGAATCGCTGGGTCACGCCAGATGCGTCGATTTCCTCACGGTAGTTGCCGCGGGTGAGTTCGGAGATGACGCGGCGCCAGAACGCCTGTGCAGGAAGGTTCGCCGGCACCTGGTGGACCAGCCATTTACCTGGCAGCCGAGCAAGGACAGCCCTCGCTGCGGCGCTGCCCACGCCAGCGCCGCGGAAAGACCGCATCACGAAAAACTCCGCGAAGACATTCACGCCGTTCACCACGCGGACGAGCGCGAAGCCGGCCCGTTTGGCATCCACCCAGATGAAGAAGGCGTGGCGCGCTTCGCCATCGTCGGGGGCCCAGTAGTGGTCGAGGTAGCGGTAGTCAAACTCGCCGTGCTCATTGAGTTCAAGGGGCTCGAACTCCGAGAAGTCGTGAAGGTAGAGCTGTATCAAGCGCCGGAGGATCATCTTGTCCTCGTAGCGGATGGGCTCGATAGTGACGTCCACCGCGCCAGTCTACGCGCGGCGGGCGTGAACGAGGATGCGCTTGTACGTGTAGAAGAACGGGCTGCGCTCCCCAAGCCGGGCCAGGAGCGCCTCGCGGTAGCGCACCAGGTACCGCTCGTAGAGTTCAGCGGGCATGCGACGCGCGTAGTCGGTGAGGTAGGTGCCCTTCACCCACTCCACCACCGAAGCCGTCGACTCCAGGTGGTGGCCGTAGACCTGCATGCGGACGTTGAGGTCGACGAACCCGAGGGCATCGAGGGTCTCGGCGTACCACTCGGGCTTCATCACGGGCCAGGTGCGCGCGTGGCCCCCGAGTGCTGTGCGATACGGCTCTTCGGCCGCAACTTCGCGCGCGACGACGTGGGAGGCGTGGTCATCATTCGCCGGGACCTGGAAGGCGAACTGACCGCCGGGGGCGACGAGCGCCGTGAGCCCGGGGATGAGGGTCTCATGGCCCGGCACCCACTGGTAGGCCGCGTTTGAGAAAACCACGTCGAACCGGATACCAGGACTGTACGTTTCGATGTCCGCCTGTTCGAAGCGGAGGCCGCCGCCGGCAAACGGCGCGCTGTTCGCGAGCATCGTCTCGGAGCTGTCGACGCCAACGGTCTCGGCGGCCGCTGTGCGATCGTGCAAGAGGCGCGTGAGTTCGCCAGTCCCGCAGCCGAGGTCGACGACGCGGCCGCCGGGGACGGGCGCGACCATCGCGAGCAGGTCGAGGAAGGGTTGGGTGCGCTCGTTGCTGAAGCGTCCGTATTGAGCAGGGTCCCAGGGGCTGGTCATGGGGCTCCTCCGTCCCGCGCGATCGGCGGTGGCTGAAGCCCTTTCCTTGGTGGCCGGTGCTCCGCGACTCCCCAGGGGGGCCGGTGGGCTCGGAACTGGCGACTTCATGATAGCGCGGCTCGCCAGGCACGAGTGTGAAGAAGCTGGCGGAACCGTCGGCTTACTTGATGACGCCGCGGGCGCGCAGGTCGGCGATGCCTGCGGCAGGTATGCCCGCCCAGCTGCCGAGGACCTCGCTGGTGTCGCCGCCGTGTTCGGGCATGGGGCGGCCGACCACCGTGGGCGTCCCCGAAAGGTGGAGGGGGGAATTAGGGAGCTTCAGCGTGCCGGGCTTGCCGTACGGCATCGGGATATCGATCAGCATGTTTCGGGCTGCGACATGGGGGTCGTCGAACAGGTCGGCAATGGTGTTGACCTTGCCGATGGCACAGACGTTCGCGGGTTCGAGGATGGCGAACCATTCGTCGGTCGTCTTCGCCGCCAGCGCCTCGGAGAGGTTCGCCTCGAGGAAGTCGACGTTCTCGAGGCGGGCCCGGTTGGTGGCGAAGCGGGAATCCAGAGCCATGTCATCGCGGCCCAGGAGGGCGCAGAAAAGTTCCCACTCCTTCACATTGGCGATCACGATCCAGCCGTCGCTCGTCGGGAAGGGGCCGAACGGGGCGAGGAGCGCGTGGCGGCTGCCCTGGCGGGTCGGATGCTCGTCGAATGCTGAGTGGCGCACGATCGCGTTCTCGCAGAGGGCCATCTGGGCTTCCATGAGCGCAACATCGATCATCTGGCCCTCGCCGGTCACGTCGCGGGCGCGGAGGGCGGCGACGATACCGAGGGCGAGGTAGAGCCCCGCGACCATGTCGCCCACGCTGACCCCAACCCGCATCGGGGGACCGCCTTTCTGGCCGTTGAGCGACATGGTGCCGCCCATCGCCTGGGCGACCGCATCGACGGCAGCCATGGAGCTGTAGGGGCCGGTCTGGCCGAACCCGCTGAGGGCGGCATAGATGAGCCGGGGATTCTCCTCGCGGAGGGCCTGGTAACCGAGCCCGAGCCGGTCCATGGTCCCCGGGCGGAAGTTCTCAGTAACCACATCGGCGCTGCGTGCCAGTCGCTTGACGAGGTCCTTGCCTTCGGAGGCTTTGAGGTCGATGGCGATGCCCTTTTTCCCGCGGTTGGGGCTGAAAAAGAAGGTCGAGATGCCTTCGACGTAGGGGCCGAAGCCGCGCTCCTTCTCGTGGGTCCCGGGGTATTCGACCTTGACCACCTCGGCGCCAAGGTCGGCGAGTTGCATCGTGGCGAATGGGCCGGCGAGCGCCCAGGTGAAATCGAGCACGCGGATGCCATCGAGGGGCCCGTTCATGTCAGCGGCCCTTGAAACGCGCGGGGCGCTTCTCGGCGAAGGCGCGGCCGCCCTCGGCTGCGTCCTCGGTCTTCATGATCTCCGCGTAGAGACGCGCCTCGAGGCGCATGCCGTCGCGGAAGTTCATGTCCCAGCCGCCTTCGTAGGCCGCACGCTTCATGGCCTGGATGGCGAGAGGGCCGTTTTCACAGAGCTTCTGGGCCCAGTCAAGTGCGAACGGCAAGAGTTCGTCGTGGGGGACAACGCGGTTCACGAGGCCGTGGCGGAGCGCGTCCTCGGCGCTCATCCGCTCCGCGAAGAGGATCATCTCCATTGCGATGCCGAAGGGGATGTAGCGGGCGAGACGCTGCGTCTGACCGCCGCCGGCGACGATGCCACGCTTCGCTGCCATGGTGCCGAAGGTGGCGTTGGGGCTCGCGATGCGCAGGTCGCAGCCAAGCGCCAGGGCCAGGCCAGCAGCGAGGCAGTGGCCGTTGATGGCGGCGATGACCGGCTTCCAGATGCCCTCGGGAGTGAGGCGGCCCCCACCGCGCTGCTGGCTCCAATCGTTGGCGACATCCTGCGCGCTCTTCACGAGGTCGCGCCCCGAACAAAAGGCCTTTTCGCCCGCGCCCGTGACGACCGCGACAAGCATGGCCTCATCGTGCTCGAATTCGTCCCATGCTTCGCCGAGCTGGCGGTACATCTCAGGATCGATGCTGTTCATCGCCCCCGGGCGGTCGAGCGTGATGAGCAATGTGCGGTCGCGGCGTTCGGTTCGGATGGGCATGGAACGTAGCCTACCGTCGCCGCGAGCACGGTGCACCGTGCCATGTGCACCGCTTTGGTGGCACGGGTATTGTGGCGCCACGGAAATCGGGAGGGTTCGCATGGCGGATTTCGAGTACGCGGTTGATGGGCAGATAGGGGTGATGCGGTTCAACCGGCCGGAGAAGATGAACGCGATCACCTACGAGATGCTCGCCGAGATCGAGGATGCGATCCGGCGGGCGGGGAGCGACGAGCGCGTGCGGGCGGTCGTGCTCACGGGGGTTGGGCGGGCGTTCAGCGCGGGGACCGACCTGCAGCAACTTTCGAGCCAGCCGCCTTCGACCGGCCGGGCGGAAAGCTACGCCAACGCCTATGAGCCGGCCCGGCCGGCGCCGTGGACGTTCGCATCGATCGCCAAGCCGACGGTTGCCGCGGTGAACGGGGCGGCGGTCGGGCTGGGCGTGGAGTTCACCCTGCAGTGCGACTTCCGCATCGCGGCAGAGTCGGCGCGGTTCGGGTGGGTGTTCGTGCACCGCGGCCTGGTACCAGATACTGCTGCGGGGACGTGGTTGCTCTCGCGGATCGTAGGGCTGCAAAACGCGGCGTACCTGCTCTACTCGGGTGAGATCATCAGCGCTGCCCGGGCGCGGGAGATCGGGTACGTGCAGGAGGTCGTCCCGGACGCGGAGCTGGTGGAACGGTCGATGCAGTTTGCGCACTCCGTTTCGCGGGGTTCGCCGCTGGCTGCCGGCGAAGTGAAACGCCTGCTCTATCGGGGGCTGACGCGCGACGCTGTGGACCACGTGAAGGACAGCACCGAAACGCTCAACCGGATGTTCGCCAGCGAGGACTTCGGAGAAGGCGTGAAGGCGTTCCTGGAACACCGGCAACCGGAGTGGAAGGGCCGCTAGGACGACGGGAGGGGAGGGCGCATGCCCTCCCCCCGTGATTGTGGCCGCCACCAGCGTGGACCTTAGCGGGCGACCTTGGTGTCCTTGTTGTTGCCCCACTCCTGCCACGAGCCATCGAAGTTCTTCAGGCCATCGTAGCCGAGCAGGTACAGGGTGAAGAGCGAGTGGGCGGCGCGGACGCCCGTCTGGCAGTAGGTGATGACCTGAGCACCGGGCTTTATGCCGGCCTCTTCGAACTGCTTACGGAGGTCCGCGGCGGACTTCCAGACCTGGGGTTGTGCTTCCGTGAGCGAGCGTGTCCAGTCGAGGTTCACCGCGTTCGGGACGTGGCCGCCCTTGGCAGCGCGGACATCGGCACCGGTGTACTCGGCGGGCGAGCGCACATCGAGGATGACGACGTTAGGGTCCGGTTTGTCGGACTTTTCGGCGACGTAGTCGAGGGCGCAGATGACCTCGTCGTTCACGGCGGCCTTGAACGAGGCTTTGGTGACCGCAGGGGCCTCGTTCGAGACCGCCAGGCCGTCCTTCTGCCACCTGGCGAAGCCGCCGTTGAGGACGCTGCCTTCGTGGCCGTAGTACCAGAGCACCCACCAGAAGCGGGTGGCGATCAGGCCGTTGCCGTCATCGTAGGCGACGACCGTCTTGGTGTTGTCGATGCCGACGGCGCCGACCTTTTCGGCAAAGAGTTCTTCGCGGATGACGTAGACCTTCTCGTCGGGGTCCTTCAGGAAGGCGGAGTCATACCAGACGGCGCCGGGGATGTGGCCTGCGTCGTAGGACTCCTTCTTCCGAAGGTCGACGATCACCAGGTTGGGGTCGCCCAGGGCTTTCTGAAGCTGGGTAGACTCGACAATGAGTTGCGGACGGGCGTAAGCGTTCGGGTCGGTGGTGGGCGAGGCCTGGACCTGCGGGGTGCTATCCCCGGAGGGCGCAGAGGTCGCGGTGGGTGCCGTGGCAGCCGGGGCGTCGTCGTCATCGCCGCCGCAAGCCACCAGGATGGTGGCGAAGGCCGCGACGACGAGCAGTGCAAGCAGACTGAGTTTCTTCATGGTTGGATCCTTGTGGGCCCTACGTCTCGTCGGGCGCGAGCTCGGCAGCGCGGGCTGCGATGGCGGTGAGGACTTGCCTCTGGTCGATCGGGGCGGTGGCCTTTTCGAGGGTGATGACCCACTCCCCGGGCGCTTTGCTGGCGATTTCCGAGAGGAACCCCAGCTTTGCACCCTCCCATGGGACCGTGGAGAGGGCGGGTGCGTGGTCGGTGATCAGCTCCAGGCTGTCTCCCGGAGGGAGTTTCTTCAGGGCCTCCCTGGCCTTCATGGCCGGGTAGGGACACATTTCCCCACGGACGTCGATTTGCATGTGGTGGACCTCCTCGTCCCCTGTCTGAAAGCCGCCTCAGGGCAGGCGGCGGATGACCTGGACTCCAATGAACGCACCGGCGGCCAGTGCGGCGGCATAGAGCCATCCCGCAACCGCGAGCGAGGGGATGGATGAAAAGAACGCGCCGATGGTGCATCCGATCGCGAGGACGGAGCCGTAACCCATGGCCGCACCGCCAGCAAGCAGCTGGGGGTACCGGGCCGCATTGCGGGAGAACCGCACCTTGAACTCACCGGACAGGACCGAGGCGGTGAAGGCGCCCATCACCACGCCGGTCATGGTGGTGGTGCGAATGGTCAGCCACTCGGCGCCCGCGGCAGCCGAAGAGCACCCGGCGAGCAGATCCGAGCCTTTGAGCGGCAGGCCGCCGGCGTTGGCCACTTTGGCCGCGTTATCGGCCCAGAGCGCGAGGCCGCCCGTTACGCCGAGGGGGCTCTGGAGGTTGTAGGCGACAATACTGAGCACGGCGAGTGCCAGCGCGCCGGCCGTGTAGCTCCAGCCGCGGCCGCCGAACACCAGGTTCCATGAGTTGCCGAGATGGTCCCTGACGGTGAACGCCGGCGGGGCGGACTTCGCCTTCGGTTCGGGCAGGCGAGGCGAACGGAGTTCCCACCAGAGGATCGCCACATAAGCAACTGCCAACAGCCCGAGCGTGAGAAGAATGGAGGCAGTGAGGCCGAGGTCAGTCGGCAGCCAGGTGGCGTCGCGCTTGCTGATGTCGTTGTCGTACCACCAGTTCCAGGTCTTCGAGGCTCCCCAGAGGCCAAAGAGGATACCGATCATGGCGACCCAGGAGTTGAGGTAGCCCTCGCCCATGCGCCAGAGCGTCCCCGAGACGCAGCCCCCGGCAAGGACCATGCCGATGCCGAACATCACGCCGCCGACGACGGTGGCGAACCCCACTGGCTGGATGTGGGCGCCGGGCGGGAGCACGTTGAACGACGGGTCCGGCACGAACCGGGCCATGAGCATGCCGAAGCCGAGCGTGGTGACCGCAAGCCCGAGGATGATGGCGCGCATGAGGCGGCCATCGCCGGACATGATGAGGTCGCGGAACGCGCCGGCGAAGCAGAGGCGGCTGCGCTGGACGATGACGCCGAAGGCGATGCCAACGAGCCAGAAGGCGCCAAGCTCGAAGTCCTTCTGACCCGTGAAGACTGCGGCCACGACGATGAAGAGCAGCGCCCCCGCGATGGTGAAGGTATTCGCGGGGAAACGCGGTGAGGCCGCGGCAGTTGTCGCGCCAGCCTGCATTGACGCCCCCTCAGTGATTGTTGACAAACTCTATCGACAATCACGAAAAGGTTCAACTGCAGGGAACGAACGTTAAGAGCCGAGTCTCGCGGCGGCGGTCTCGACAGCGGCGCGGATGTCTGCCGAGAATCCCTGTTCGCGGAGAACCTTGCCGAGGGAGTTGAGCACGAGCAGGACGTTGCCCGGGGTGGAGCTTTCGCCCATGAGGCCGATGCGCCACACCTTCGCGCGGAGATCGCCCAGGCCGCCGCCGATCTCGATGCCGTTCCGGTCCAGGAGCGCACCGCGGACCTCCGCGTCATTCACGCCCTCGGGTATGCGGACCGTGGTCAGTACGGGAAGCCGGTAACCGGCATCGGCGTGGAGGACGAGGCCCATGGCTTCGAGGCCGGCCTGGAGTGCCCGGCCGTTGCGCTCGTGCCGTGCCCAGCGGCGTTCCAGGCCCTCATCGAGGACGAGCGCGAGCGCTTCGTGAAGCGCGTACACCATCGAGATTGGCGCGGTGTGATGGTAGGCGCGCCGCTCGTCCCAGTAGGCCTCGAGGAGGCTGAGGTCGAGGTACCAACTGTTGCAGGGCACTTCGCGGGCTTTGATGGCATCCCAGGCGCGTGGCGACATGGTGAGCGGGGCCATGCCGGGAGGCGCGCTCAGGCACTTCTGGGTGCCCGAGTAGACGGCATCGGCGCCCCACGCATCAACCGTGACGGGGACGCCGCCGAGGGAGGTGACGCAATCGACCAGGAGGAGCGCGCAGGATTCCTTCGCGAGCTTCGCGAAGGGCTCGACGGGGGTCTGTGCGCCGGTGGATGTCTCTGCGTGGACGATACCGAGAACCTTGACGTTTCCGGCGGCCCGGATGGCGGCTTCCACACCGGCGAAGTCGGTGGGCGAACCCCACGGCGCCGGCACGCGGGTGACCTGGCCGCCCGCGCGTTCGGCCATGACGGCGATGCGTTCGCCGAAGTAGCCGCAGATGCCCACGACCACTTTGTCGCCGGGCTCGACCAGGTTCATCACTGCCGCTTCCATGCCGCTCGTGCCGGTCCCGGGCGTGGCCAGCGTGATCCGGTTGGCGGTACGCATCACCTGGCGAAGCATCTCGTTGCAGTCATCCATGATGCGGAGGAACTCGGGGTCGAGGTGGCCGAGGATGGGCGCGGTCATTGCCTTGAGGACGCGCGGGTGGGCACCGCTGGGGCCCGGGCCCATGAGGATGCGAGTTGGGGGGTTGAAGGAGGGAGTGGTGGGCATGGGCGGATCGTAGCGGCTGCGGGCGCGAGCCGCCTCACGCACCCTCTTGCGCGGGTGAGTACCATGACTGCGGGACATAGGAGGGAGTTCACATGACCCAGGTACAGCAGTCCACCCGAGAGCGAGAGCCCCTGCACGTGAACGTGCGCAAGTACACCGCCAACGAGGGGGCGCAGCTCACGGCCGTGATGGCGAGAGCCTTCGATGATGACCCCATCGCGAACTGGTTCGCGGCGCAGGACTCAAAACGGGCGCGGCGCATCCACGACTTCATGACCGTGGGGCTGAAGATCACCGCGCGCAACGACGAGATCTACACGACCGACGGCGTCCAGGGTGGCGCATTCTGGGCGCCGCCCGGGAAGTGGAAGATGGGGATGGTGCAGCAACTGGGGCTGCTCCCGGCCATGGTACGGACGGCGACCCTGCGGCGCGTGCCCGCGATCATGGCCGGATTGGCG